>DATEMD010000098.1:0-47261 GCA_035275845.1 Allostellaceae bacterium
CGGTCAGCGTCAAAGCATAGCCACCGTTCTGAGTATGAATCGAAGCCGCCGGCGTCGCTGCCACGTTGCGAACCTCGTCGATCTCCTCGCCCGCCGCGAACTTCAGGTGGCCCCACGGCTGGCTCCACTGCACGGCCTCGACGAAGGCCGGCCAATTGCCGTATCCGCCGCCGGCGGCGCTCGATCCATTATTCGTAAGCGCGGCAAGCGCTGCGGGAGCTGTTGTGCTTGCGTTCGACGCTGCGACGTTGCCGACGTAGGTCGTTTGCTCCGCCGAGCCGGCGATTGTGAGGCCGTTGCCGGCCAGCCAGGTGTAGCGGAACTGCGGCCGCCGCACGTTGGTCGTGTTCAATATGCCGACGTCCTGCACGCCGTTGGCGGTGTCGGCATAAGCCTGCGGATCGCCGAAGTTGGAAAAGGCCTGACCGATGAGCCACGGGCCCAACGTGCCATAGGCCTGACGGAAGCGAAGGAGTTCGGCGTTTTGCGCGAGCTGCGAGCTGCTGGTCTGGTTGAAGTCGAACTCGATATAGGTCTTCAACTCGCCATAGGCGGTCGGTGTGCGGGTCTCGATGTTGGGCCGCGTCGTGAACGCCTGCATCTCGGTGCCGCCGTTCGCAGAATGTAGCGCAGTGGCGGCCGCGCTGACGCCCGGACCTTCGATGGGCGTAGCATTCCATCCGTAGGAGTTGACGCCCTGATGCGGTCCAAAGTCGTGCACGATGTCGAACCGGATAAAGCCATGCACGGCGAACGAGGTGTTCGTGCCCGGCACCAGGAACGAGCCGGGGAACGATCCGCCGCCCGGCGCGGACGCCGTTGGCATCACGCAGTCGTTATGACCCGGGCTAGTCATAGTGGTCGTGCAATATGCGACGCCGGTACGGCCTTCGCTGCCTTGCGTCATGTTTGTGTTGCCGGTTTGCGCGTGCGCCGCTCCCGCAAGCAGCGCGACCGCAGCGGTCGTCGCCAGCGCAGCGGTGTAATTGAGTTTCCGTTTCATTATACCCCCACATGAATGAGTCCGCGGATGCAGGGGGAGCAACCCCCACGGCGGGGAGCGCTCACCCCTCGCTGCCGCTAATGTCCGACTTTGCCGGCTTTCGTATCAAGCGTGGGCGCCGGTCGGGGGGCTGATTGCGCCGGCCTGTGTCCGATGTGCAACAGACCTCCGTCGTAGACCGCTGAAAATCGTTGTAAATCCAAGGGTCTGTGGTGTGCCACGGCCGCACCGCGTTCCGTTATTGTTCGCGCGTGCGGCGCATGATCGGACACGTAATATCGCTTGATCAATTTCGTCGCTTAAATCGGGGCGGTCGACGAATCACAATGCTGTTCACTTTTGCCCGCCGGCCGGCGCCAGCGCAGATCATCGCTTGGGGCGAGGTAACCGTGACGGGTCTTAACGCGACGGCCTAATTCTATATTTGCCGATCCGGTATTGTATTTCGAAATCCGAGCGACAATTCTTGACCAAGAAGGTCGTCGACTTGCCGAACAGGAGTCGTTCCGGCCGTGCGCACGGCCGCAGGTATTTTGTGCAGACGCTCCGTGGGGCAAGCCCCCAGTCGAATGGCTTGAGTACTTTCTGCCATACCGCAATATTGATAAGGCTCGGTAGCGTTGCCGCGCGTGTCGCATTCGCAGCAAACTAAAATAGGGAATCTCGACCATGAAGCCGCGCGAGCGGGCGCCGTTTTCCGCCATCGTCGACCGGCCGCCGTTGAAGCTGCCAGCGGGCCTGCGGCTCATCGTCTGGCCGGTGGTCAATCTCGAGGTTTGGGAGATCGAGAACCCGATGGCGCGGCAGGTGATTCCCGCGCCGACCGGCGTACCGCTAATTCCCGATGTGCCCAATTGGAGCTGGCACGAATACGGCATGCGCGTCGGCGTCTGGCGCTTCTTCGAGGCGTTCGACCGGCACAAGGCCGAAGTCACGCTGGCGATCAACGCTAACGTCGTCGAAAGCTATCCGCGCGTATCGGCGGCGGCGCACGAGCGCGGCTGGGAGTTCATGGGTCACAGCTACGTGCAAGGACCGATCCACAAACTGCCGGATCAGCGCGCCACGATCCGCAAGTCGCTCGACACGATCGCGAAGTTCACCGGCACGCGTCCGGTCGGCTGGCTTGGGCCCGGCCTGACGCAAACCTACGAGACGCCCGACCTGCTGACGGAAGCCGGCGTGCAGTACATCGGTGACTGGGTGTGGGATGACGAACCGAGCGAGATCGCCACCGCGCATGGGCCGCTGGTGACGCTACCCTATACGGTCGAGCTCAACGACATCCCGATGATGATCGTTCAGCACCATCATGCCGATGTCTTCTTGAAGCGTGCGATCGATCAGTTCGACCGGCTCTATGCTGAAGGCGCGACGCGCGCCAAGATTCTGTGCTTCGCGATCCACCCGTATATCAGCGGCGTGCCGCATCGAATCAAATATCTCGAGGCCTTCCTCGATTACGCGGCGCGTCATACCGGCGTCGCGTTCTGGCATGGCGCCCATATCCTCGATTGGTGGCGCGGCACCAAACGCTAGCCGCGATGGCGCGGCCGCCGGCTTATTTGCCGAACAGATTCTGGAATTGCTTCGGCACCACCTGTTGCAGCGTCTTGCCCGGTTGCTGGAGGAGCTGCTGGCCTGACTGCTGCAGCATCGCGCCGACATCCGGCCGATACGACAGGTGATCCCACGGCCCGCTGATGATCACCGGCACTGCCAATGCACCGGCGACTTTGGGCGTCAGGCGATAATTGACCTGGCGCTGCGGCAGATCGATCGTGCCCGCGCCGGTCATCGGCAATTCGGAGGACACCAGCTGCAGGTCGTTGTTCTTCAGGACTCCGTTGGTGATCGTGTACGTGCCCGACAGCGTGCTGAAGTCGGTGTCGTTGCCGCTGCCGACGAGGCCCATGCTCAGGGCCTTGGCCGCGTTCTTCATGATGCCGATGATGTTGACGCCTTCGATCTTGCCCTTGTCGATATGCAGCGAACCCTTGCCGGCGAGCGACGAGATGATGTCGCGCTGGCTGCGGCCACGGCCGTCGATTGCCATGTCGAGGCTGCCGTTGCCCGCCAGCAGGTTGACGTTTGCCGCGTCGTGCAACAGCGGCTGCATGTCGACACCCTTGAGTGCAAAGGTCTCCTGGATCGCAGGCACCGCGCCGCTGCCGTCGATCGTCACCTTGCCTTGGCCGGCACCTTTATAGAGCGTCAGTTGCGTCAGGTCGGCGGTAAGCCGCGCGTCCTTGAGGTGAACGACCAGCGCGCTCTTGCCGACTTTGATGTTGTGATACTCGATGCTGTTAGCGCCGAGGAAAAAGTCCGCGTCCGCGACCTTGAGCCCGCTGGTGTCGATCGGCGTCGTGCTCCAGCCCTGTTCGCCACCGGCGCTCGTACCGCTGGTTCCACCCGACGGCGTCGCCGCTGGCGCCGCGCCCGAACTCGGTGACGCGCCGATATAGGGATTCAGGTTGAGATCGTCGAGTTGCAGGCTGCCCTTGATATAGGGCTTGGCGCCGCCGTTATCGAACTCGATGCCGCCGTCGCCCTTGATGGCATCGAACGCAATGACCGCGTTGCTGAACGTGTATTTGGGGCCGGCGATCGCGACCTTGCCCTTGATCGCCAACAGGCCGAATCCATTACCGGCGGGCATCGGCTGGCCGGTCCAGGCCGCCAGGCCGCGCACCGACGGAATATTGAGATCGGCGTCGCCGTCGAGCTTGAGGGTCGGTGCGCCGACGCCGTTGCCGGCGAAACTGAAATTGATCGGTGTCGATGCGATCTTCAGCTTGATCGATGTCGGCTGGCCGCCTTCGAACGCGCCGGGCCGACCGACAGACAGGTCGAGGTTGACGGTTTGCTTGTTCCACGCCACCGACCCCGACGCCGACATCGGGCTGTCGAGACCGGCCATCGCGACCTTCATGTTGATCGCCCCGAGTTCCGAACGCTTGCCGGTGCGGGTATCGACATAACTCACGGTACCGTTCTCGATCTGGAGATTGGCGATACGCAGCCGCGCCAGGGTCGTCATCGCACCGGTGCCGGCCGCTGCGGCCGGCGCGTGAGCAGCCTCGGCCGGCGCAGGGGCTACCGGTGCGGCGCCGGTGCCGAAGTCCCAATTCGGCCGTCCGCCTTTTTCGACTTCGAGCGAAATCACGGGGTCAACAAGGACGAACGTGTCGACCGCAACCGTGCCGCTGAGCAACGGCAGCAGCTGGAGCCTGACCTCGAGCGATTTGAGTTGCGCCATGTTCTTGGCGATGCCGCCGGGCGCGTTGCTGAAGGAGACCTGGTCGGCGGATAATGCGATGCTCGGCAGCAGGTGGAAGCTGACCGGTCCGTCGATCCGCAGGTCGCGGCCGGTCGATTCCTTGACCGCGGCGATCAGCTTGGCCTTGTAGGTGTCGACTGGAACGACGAATGGCGTGACGATCGCAGCGATGATGGCCAACGCGACGATGACGAGAACCGCGACCAGCAGCTTCTTCATGGGCCCTCCCGAGATGCGCGGCGCATTGAACGGCGCGCGCGGCCGATACCGGCTAGTTTAATCGAGGCCGGTAACGAACGATAGCGGGCTGCCGTGTCAATTCGAGGCGCGGCGGCGGTTAGGGCCGCGCCGTGGAAGCCGGATGATTAGTTAGGCGTAGCGCAGACGCGCGGCTTGCCGTGTCTTCTGGCTGGCGAGCGTCACCATCAGCCCGTCCTTCAACGGCATCTCGGCGTGGATGCCAAACAATTTCTCGGCGCGCGTCGGATCGCCGATCGACAGGCGAACGTCGCCGGGGCGCGGCGCACGGAAGATCAGGTCGGGCGTCGCGCCGCACAGCGATGCGATGGTCTTGGCCAGATCGACGATGGTGGTGCCGGCACCGGTGCAGACGTTGAACACGTCGCCTTCGGCAGGGACCGCCATCGCGCGCGTCAGGAAGCGCACGACGTCGGTGACGTGAATGAAGTCACGAACCTGGCGTCCATCGCCGTGAATGGTGATCGGGTTGCCCGCCGCCAGGCGATCGCAGAAGATCGAGATCACGCCGGAATAAGGCGAGTCCGGATTCTGGCGCGGTCCATAGACGTTGAAGAACCGCAATCCCGTTGTCGGCACGCCATAGAGCGTGGTCGCGATGTAGCCGTGCAGTTCGCAGCCAAGCTTGTCGGCGCCGTAAGCCGTCATCGGTTGCGCTTCGGCGTTTTCGGCCAAGGGTACCGCTTCGTTGATTCCATAGACGGCGGCCGACGAGGCATAGACCACCGGCACCGGTCCGGCGTCGCGCGCGCGGCGCGCCGCGTCGAAGACCGTGATGCAGCCGGTGAGATTCGAGATGTGCGTGCCGACCCAGTCGTCGATGCTGCGCTCGACCGACGCAATCGCAGCGAGGTGAAAGACGCCGTCGGTGCCGGCGATCGCTTGGCGCACGGCGACGCGATCGGCGACATCGCCGATCATCAGCTCGGCGCCGTCGGGCATGTTGTCGCGGTGACCGGTCGAAAGGTTGTCGAGAATACGGACGTCGTGGCCGTCGGCGAGCAGAGCGTCGGCAAGATGCGAGCCAATGAAGCCGCAACCGCCGGTAACCAGATATCGCGCCATGAATGACCTATGCGTGACTTGCGCGCGGCAACGGATGTACCGCTTGCCGCAAGTCTAGGCGGCGAGGGCTTATGGAATTCTTAAGAACGACAGGCAGTTAACCAAACTGAAGGCGGTAGTAAATCAGGCCCAAGATTTCGTGCAGCGCATAGAAACTGTCGGCCAACGCGGTCGATTGCGGTAGCAGCATGGCGGCGTCGATCGGCGTCTTGATGTAGGTGCGTTCGGTCGATGCCGGAATCGCGTCGATCTTCGCGCGCGCAAACGCCCACAGCGCGCGCGGCATATGCCACGGCTGCGTCACCACGAGTACGGTGTGGATATGCTCGGCGCGGAGAAGCTGTGCCGAGAATTCGGCGTTCTCGAACGTCGTCTGCGACCGCTCCTCGCGCCAGGCGACCGGCACGCCGAAATCGTCGATCAAGATGTGCGCCATCAAAGTCGCCATGGACTCGCGGCTGTCGCCGATCGGACCGCCGGTCACCAGGATGGGCAGCTTGTCGTGATGATAAAGTTCCGCCGCGCGGTCGAGCCGCTCGAGCGTTAAACGGCCGACCGTATCGGCAACGCCGTCGCCGTCGCCGTGATGGATGTCGCCCGACAGCACCACGATGGCTTGGGCAGCCACCGCGTCAGGCGGATTCGCGCTCGCCTCGTGTTCGACCGCGCGCAATAACATCAACGACACCAGCGGCGTGGCGAAGACATAAAGTGCGCCGATGCTGACGAGGCCGACCGCGATGCCCCAGCGACGCGTGCTGGCAAACGCCGTGAGCACGATGCCGGCGAACGCGGTGACGATGAACACCGTCGGCGGCATTAAAAACGAATAGGCGAGAAAAGACGCGATCGGCGACTCCACGATCGTTCACGCGGTCGCCGGTTTGAAGTGTTTGACGACGGCCTTGCGTAAGAGATGCGGCAACAGCAACCGCAACGGCATGCGCAGCCTGTGAGCGCGAATGTAGAGGAAAAACAGGGCAAGTCGCGTGCCGGGCAGGGCACAGGTGGCATGCGCCGGCCGCAAGGCGCGGACAAAAACCCAATCCATCCAGCGCAAGGCTAATGCCGGCGGCGGCTGCAAACCGGTGCCGGTGAGGAGGTCCTGCGGCACCGCCGCGTCCAGCAGCATCGCGGCGTAACGCAACGCATAATAAAGCGGCCGCTCGAGCCCTAGCTGCGCCGCGCGCGCGGCCAGCATCGGCCAGAAATCGCCGTGCGTCGCAAAATGGCGCAGCAGGCGATTGATGTCGTCGAGATCGCGCAGGCCGTTCGTCCATTCACCGTCGTCGAACAGATGCACCGCCGCATGCAGGATCATGTCGGCCGGCGACAGCACCAGAAATCCCGGTGCATGGGGCGCTGGAATCGCCCAATCGATCATCCGCCGCGCGTCGACGGCGTGGCGTCCGGTCGGCGGCACGATGGTGTGGTGGACGTCGATCGTGGTGCGCCGCGTGCGATGCTGCAGCGGCGGAATCTCGTGCATCCACTGGCGATAGTAATGCTGGTCGTAATCGTCCGGTTTGACGCCGCACCAGCCGCTCGCCGTGAGGGCGGCTTCGGCGCCGGCGATTGCGGCCCGCGGCACCAGGATATCGATGTCGCCGAACAACCGGCCGGCGGCGGCGGGCAAATCGGCTGCGACGTAGGATGCGCCTTTGAGCAGGATCACGGGATGCGAAGCAGCGCCAAGCGCGGTGCGGATGTGGCGCAGTTCACGCGCCACGTCGTCGCCGTGCTTGCGCGCGAGGACGCCGGCGGCTTCGAGATGTGGTCGGGCGCGCGTCGGTACATGCGATTCCAGGTTGTGCTCGGCGATCAGCAGTCCCAGGCGGGCAAGCAGACCGGCACGGCGTGCCGCGCGCACCGCGCCATCCCAGTCGCGCTCGTGCCAAGCGACAATGGCTGTCGGATCGCGCAACGCCGAAGTCACGCGGTCCATGCACCGCCCCTTATTATGGGTCATGACATGGAGTGTGACAGGGCTGTCTTTAGATTTTATTTACGCAAACTGTGCAGTGCCCAAAAGTAATACTTAAATCAGGTCAACGTTTCGGTAAGATTTTACCGGTACCGTTACTCCGCGTGTGAGTGGCCTGCCGTAGCCGATTGAAACGGCAAGCCGCAAACGCCACGGCCCGTGCCCGGCAGCCAGGTGCCAGGCGGGCATGTCTCGCATGTGGGGAGTCACAACGGTGCTGCGCCAGGTTTACCAATCTGCCTTCGTGCTCGCACTCGTTCTGCTTGCAGGCTGCAGCGCGTTTACCGACATGACCGACCGCATGGTCGGCAACTCCGACCCCTCTCCGCAAACCTATTCGCAGAATTCGGCTCCGCCGCAACAGGCGTTGAGCGTTCCGCCGAACATGAACGATCGGCCGTTGCCGGCGCCGAGCCAAGCTCAGTACCAACCGGCTCAACAGACTCAGTACGCGGCGCCCCGTCCGATGACGGCGCAGATGGCGGCGGCGCAGCCCGCCGGCAGCGTGCCCGTGCAACCGCCGGCGGCGGCGACGCCGATGGCGGCCGCGCCGGACAGCCAGACCGCGTCGGCTAATGCGGCTGCGCAGGGCGGCACCATCGATCCGAATTCCGATACGTACCTGATCGGTCCGGGTGACAATCTCGACATCTTCGTTTGGCAGAATCCGCAGCTGTCGGTGAAGGTGCCGGTCCGGCCCGACGGCAAGATTTCGATTCCGCTGGTGCAGGACGTTGCGGCTCTTGGGCGCACGCCGTCCGCTCTTGCGCACGACATCTCCGAGCGGCTCAAGGCTTACGTCAAGGATCCGAACGTCACCGTCATCGTGTCGAGCTTCGTCGGTCCGTTCTCGCAGCAGATCCGCGTGATCGGCGAGGCTGCCAAGCCGCAGGCCATTCCCTATCGGTCGAACATGACCATCCTCGACGTGATGATCGAGGTCGGCGGTCTGACGCGGTTTGCCGCCGGCGATCGCTCGGTCGTGGTGCGCAATTTCAACGGCCAGCACCAGACGATCCACGCGCGTCTCGACAGTCTCGTCAACGACGGCGACGTCCGCGACAACATCGCGATGCGGCCGGGCGACATCGTGATCATCCCGCAGCGGTACTTCTAGCCAGCGACCGACACGCAAGGCGCAACAAGGCGACCCCATGGAATCCCTCTCCAGTCTCATTTTCCAATATCTGCACGCGATCTGGCGGCGCAAATGGATCACCGCGCTCACCGCGTGGGCCGTGTGCGTGATCGGCTGGTCCGTCGTCGCGATGCTGCCGAACCGCTACGAGTCCTACACGCGCATCTATGTCGATGCCGACCAGCTGCTGACGCCATTGCTGCGCGGCATCACCGTCGACGTCGATCCGGCCCAGCAACTCGACGTCATGCAACGCACGTTGCTGTCGCGGCCGAACATGGAAGAGTTGATCCATATGGCGGACCTCGACCGTCGCGTGCACACCCAGGCGGACAAGGACGCCCTGATTCAGCAGCTGATGCAGAAGGTCGTCATCCAGCCGCAAACCCACAACCTGTTCGCGATTTCGTATCAGGATTCCAACGCGCAGACGGCGCGCAATGTCGTGCAGAGCTTGCTGACGATCTTCGCCGAAAGCACCACCGGCACGCAGCGCACCGAGCTCGACAACGCGCAGCGCTTCCTCAACGACCAGATCGCGCTCTATGAAAAACAGCTGCGGGCTTCCGAGCAGCGTCGCGCGGACTTCCGCGCGCAGCATCTTGACGTGCTGAACGGCGCCGCTTCGGCGAGCTCGATCGACACGATGCGCAACCAGCTCCAGCAGATGCACGACGATCTGCAGGATTCGACCGCGCGGCGCGATGAATTGCAGCGCGAGCTCGACAGCCTGGTGCCGACCGTCGGTGCCGACGCGAATTCGGTTGCGGCCTCGCCGGGCGCCGCCGAGCAGCAACTCGCCCAGCTTCAGCGCCAGCTCGCCGAGCTGCGCACCCGCTATACCGACGAGTACCCCGACGTGATCGCGGTGAAGCAACAGGTCGCCGCGCTCACCAGCCAGATCGGTCAGCACGCTTCGGTCGCCAGCGGCCACGCTGCGCCCGGAACGCGGACCAAGGTTTCGCCGGTGGTCTATGACCAGGTGCGTATCCGTCTGCTCGACGCGCAAGGCAAAGTCGCGTCGGTCCAGCGCCGCCTCGACCAGGCGCAGGCTGATCTCAACCGCGCCGAAGCGACGGCCAAGGCGTCACCGGGCGTCGAGGCGCAGTACCAGGATCTCGATCGCGATTACACCATCCTCAAGCACAATTACGACGAGTTGCTGGCGCGACGCGAGGCGACGAACCTCTCGCAGGCCGCCGATACCCAGGCCAACAAAATTCAATTCCGCGTGATCGATGCGCCGCAAGTGCCGTTGAATCCGATCGCGCCGAACCGTCCGCTGCTGTTCTCGGCGGTTCTGCTGGCCGGCATTCTCGGCGGGCTGGGCATTCCCGTCCTGCTGACGCAGATCGACCGCTCGTTCGCGACGCTCAATCGTCTGCGCGGGCTTGGGCTGCCGGTTCTGGGCGGCGTGTCCTACGTCTCGCTGTTCAAGTCGCGCAGCCAGTCGGTCATGGAACTTGCCGGGTTCGGCGCCTCGGCGATCGCACTGATGATGCTGTACGGCGTCATCATCCTGATGACGTTCGGCGTACACCACGCCGTGCCCGGAGGATTCGGTTGATGATTGACGAGACCTCGCGCAAGCTGATCGAGCGTGCCGCAGCGCATTTGAAAGCGCGCACGCCGGCTCCGCCGGTTGCACCGGCGCCAGTGCCACCGCAAGCCGCTTACGCTTCGGCCGTTTACGCCGAAAACGAATATGCGCCAGCCTATCAGGCGCCCGTCCCGCCGCAGCCGGTCTATCAGCCGCAAGCCGCGGCGCCGCAGCCGATGCCGCAGGCGCCGGCTTATGCGCCGCAACCGCGTGCCTATCAGGCGCCGTACGCGCAGCCGGTTTACGCACAACAGGCACAGGCCGCCGTTGTCAACGGCGCGCCCGCCGTGGCCTATCACCAACCGGCGCACGAGCCGGCGTACGATGCCGCTTACGCGGCCGCCGGCTACGCCCGTGCCACGTCGCGGCCGGCGCCGAACGGTTACGCTCGCGATGTCGAAGGTCCGTCGATGGCTCCGCCGGCGCCCGGCTATAGCCGTCAGGTGTCGATCGACCGTGGCAGCTTGGCGCGTTGCGGCATCTCGGTGCCGTCGGCGCAACGCTCGCGCGTCGTCGAAGAGTTCCGCATCGTCAAGCGCCAGCTCGTCGCCAAGTACATGGATGAGCCGGATGACGATCTAGCGAACCGCAACCGCGTCATCATGGTGACGTCGGCCCGCCCGCGCGAAGGCAAGACTTTCACGGCCATCAACATCGCGCTGTCGATCGCCACGGAGCAGGATCTCAAGGTGCTGCTCATCGATCTCGACACCAAGCATCACGCGATGCAGGAGATGATGGGCATTCCGGCGAGCTATGGCCTCACCGATCTGCTCAGCAATCCCGACATCGACTTCTCCGAGGTGGTGCTGCGCACCAACCTGCCGAACCTGACGGTGATGTCGGCGGGATCGCCCAATTTCCGTGCGCCCGAGTTGCTGTCGAGCCGCCGCACCCGCACGATCTTTAACGAGATGGCGCAGCGCTACAACGACCGCTTCATCGTGTTCGACGCGCCGGCGGTGTTGGCGTCGAGCGATCCGGCGATTCTTGCCAGCCTCGTCGGCCAGACCGTTCTCGTCGTCGAGGCCGATCATACCCAGCAGGAAGAGCTGGAATCCGCGGTTGGCCTGTTGAGCGCGTGCCCGAACGTCAGCTTGCTGCTCAACAAGGTCCGTACCTCCGCGGCCGATCAGTTCGGCGCCTATTCCGATTATTGATCCTTCCCATGCCGAGCCTTCGGTCGAGAGCAGAATGCGCATCATTCGGTTGCCGGTCGTCGTTGCGGGGTTCATCGCGGTTGTCGCGATCGCACGCCCAGCGGTGGCCCAGCTTTCGCTAGGCCCGGTCAACGATCAGGGCCAAGGTCCGGTCCCGCCGATCTACGCTCAAGGCCTGCGGCAGAATCTCGGTCAGCCGACGGCGCCGAACGAAGACGATCAGTCTTACACGCTGCCGCCCAAGGGCCCGCCGATGTGGCAGGTCACGCCGCGCATCGATTTGCGTGAAGAGCTCACCGACAATGTCCGCGACGCGCAGACCGGCCGCCAGGCTGATCTGATCACGACGCTGACGCCCGGCATCTACGTTGCCGCGGATGGGCCGCGGCTCGTCGGCAATCTCGACTATTCGGCGAGCTTGCAGAAATTCGCCGTCGCCAGCGACCAGGACAATATCAACCAGAATCTCTTCGGCACCGCGATCGCGACGGTGGTGCCGGACGCCGCGGCGGTCGAGCTGCGCGGCACGATCTTCGACACTGCGCACACCGGCGCTTTCGGTTCGATTCCAACCGACCAATTGACGAATTCGAACCGCACCAACACCTACGCGATCGAGGCCAGCCCGGTTCTGCGGCATTCCTTCGACACCGTCGGCAACGGCGAGCTGCGCTACATCTTCGGGCAAACCTGGTTCACGGGGCAGACCGCGGCGACCGGCCAGACCACGCCGGGACTCGTCGGCGTCGGCACGGTGGCGCCGATCACCGCCGCCATGCACAACGAACTGCGCGCCACGCTCGATACCGGCGATATCGGCAAGTATTTCAGCAACGCCATCACGCTCGACGGACAACGAACCGACGTCAACGGCGGCACCGGCTCGAACAAGGAAGGCCTGGCGACCGACGAGGTCAAATTCCACGTCACCAAGTCGTTCGCGCTGGTGGGCGCCGGCGGTTGGCAGACGCTCGAATTCAACGAGGTGCCGTCGGAGAACCTGTCCGAACCGACCTGGTACGGTGGATTTATCTATGAGCCGGGTTCATACGCGCGCGTCGAGCTCAATTACGGGCACCGCGACGGCGCCGATTCGTTTAACGGCGATTTGCGCTATGCGCTGACGCCGATCACGACGGCTTATGCGAGCTACTCCGAAGTCGTCACCACGCCGCAGCAGGCGATCCTGCAGAATCTGAGCGGCGCCGTCCTCGGGCCGAACGGCACGGTGCTCGATGCCACCACGGGCTTGCCGGTCTCGCTCAACAACAACGAATTCAGTCTACAGAACGACGTCGAACGGCTGCGCACCTTCCAGGCGAGCTTGGTCACCGATCTCGACCCGAACCGCTTCACGGTCACGACCATCCACCAGGAGATGAATTCGCTCACGGGGTTGGTGCCCAACGATTCGATGAACGGCCTGACCGGAACGTGGGATCGACGGATGACGCCGCTCACCACCATGACGTTGAACGCCGGCTATTTCCTCCAGGATTCGCAACACACGCACACGTTCAATGCGACGCTCGGCTTCAGCCACGAGTTCTCGCCGACGCTGTTCGGTTCGCTCGACTACAACTTCGCCTATGTCGATTCGGTGTCGGGTGGCCCGAACTTCTATCGCAATTCTCTGGTCGCCACGCTGCGCAAGGTCTTCTAGGGGCGCGGCGATGGATGGGCTTGTCGTCATCGGCCGCGATACGCCCGTCAAGCGGCGTGACGGCCGCATCGTCAATGCGCTGACTGTCGACGTCGAGGATTATTTCCAGGTCGAGGCGCTGGCGCATGCGGTGCCACAGAGCGCGTGGGAGACGATGCCGTCCCGCGTCGAGGCCAACGTCGATCGCCTGCTGGCGCTGTTCGATGCGCGCGGCGCCAAGGCAACCTTCTTCACGCTTGGTTGGGTCGCCGAACGGCACAAGGCGATGGTCCGCCGTATCGTCGCGCTCGGCCACGAGCTGGGGAGCCACGGTCTCAGTCACACCCGCGCCGACCGGCAAAGTCGCGACGCCTTCGCCGCCGACATCCGCCGCAGCAAGGCGCTACTCGAGGAGATCGGCCAGACGTCGGTCAACGGCTATCGCGCCGCGACCTTCTCGATCGGCGCCAAGAATCTTTGGGCGCTCGAAGAGCTCGCCGCCGCGGGCTTTGTTTACAGCTCGAGCGTCTATCCGATCGCGCATGATCTCTACGGCATGCCGACGGCGCCGCGTGGGCCGTTTCACGCCAATCCGTGCGCCGTTCTCGAAGTTCCGCTCAGCACCGTGCGCATCGCCGGCCGTAATCTGCCGGCGTCCGGCGGCGGCTTTTTCCGGCTGCTGCCATATAGCGTCTCGCGCGCCGCCTTCCGCCGGGTCAACCGGATCGAGAACCGGCCGGCGATCTTCTACATGCATCCGTGGGAAATCGACGCCGCACAGCCGCGGGTTGCCGGGCTGTCGACCAAATCGCGTTTCCGCCATTACCTCAATCTCGGCCGCATGTATGGCCGGCTCGAACGGCTGCTCGCCGACTTCGCCTGGGACCGCATGGATCGCGTCTTTCTCGAGCCCGGCCGATGAAAAACCCGCTTGTTTACCAAAGCCTTGCGTCAATCCTTAGCGAAGCGTTGAGGGTTTTCTGCGATCTAGGACGGCGGGAGTAACGCCGTGTCCGACCTGTTGTTCCTCGCCCATCGGCTGCCTTATCCGCCCGACAAGGGAGACAAGATCCGGTCCTGGCCGATCCTGCGCCATCTCGCGGCGCGGCACCGCGTCCACCTCGGCACCTTCTACGACGATCCGCGCGACGCCGCGCATATTCCGGTGCTGCAACAGATCTGCGCCAGCGTCTACGCCTTGCCGCTACGGCCGTGGCAAGGGCGCGTCCGCAGCCTCGCCGCGCTCGCCACCGGCGAGGCGATGAGTGCGCGTTATTTCCGCGACCACCGGCTGATGGCCTGGATCGACGACACCGTCGCCAAGTTCCAACCGCGCGCCGCCTTCGTCTACTGCTCGGCGATGGCGCCCTATGTCACCGGCCTCGCGTTCGGGCGCCGCGTCATCGACATGGTCGATCTCGATTCCGAGAAGTGGCGCGGGTATGCCGCGGCCGGCGGCATGCTGGCGCCGCTCTACCGACGCGAAGCGCGCCGGCTGCTGGCACTCGAACGCCGCACCGCGAGCGAATTCGACGCGACGCTGTTCGTCTCGGCGGGCGAAGCCGAATTACTCGAACGGTCTGCGCCGGAAACCGCGACGCGCATACACGTCATGCCGAACGGCATCGACCTCGATCGCTTCAATCCGGACCGCGCCTATCCCAATCCGTTTTCGCGCGGCCGCCGCGCCGTGGTCTTCACCGGCGCGATGGATTATTGGCCGAACGTCGACGCGGCTTGCTGGTTCGGCACCGAAGTGGTGCCGCGGTTGCGCCGGCGCTGGTCGAACATCGATTTCTGGATCGTCGGCGCCAATCCGACACGCGCCATCCGTCAGCTGTGCGGCGACGCCAATATTCGCGTGACCGGACGCGTTGCCGACGTGCGGCCCTATCTTGCGCACGCCGATCTGGCGGTGGCGCCGTTGCGCTTGGCGCGCGGCATTCAGAACAAGGTGCTCGAGGCGATGGCGATGGCCAAGCCGCTTGTCGCGTCGCCGGCGGCCTTGGCGGCTTTCGGCTTCACGCGCAACGACGAAGTGCTCGCGGCGTCCACGCCCGCCGAATTCGTCGACATGATCGCGCTCGCGTTGTCCGCGAAGGGTCGTGCCATCGGCCTGCGCGGCCGTGCCCGGATCGCGGCGGAGTATCCCTGGGGCTCCAAATTGCCGTTGCTCGATAAACTCCTCGCCGAGACGCCGGTTGACGCGGCGGCGCTGACGGATGAACCGCCTGCCCTGGCGGAGGCGTCATGAGCGTCGCAACCGTCGAAAGCCGTACGGGTGCGGGACCGTGGCGCGTGCTTGGCGTGGCGTTGTTGCTGGCCGGCCTGGCGCTCGGCGGCATGTTCTGGCGCGAGATCGTCGGCGCCTGGCGAGTCTGGGTCGCATCGCCGACCTACAATCATTGTTTCCTCGTGCTGCCGATTGCGCTCTATCTGATCTGGGATCGCCGCGCGACACTCGACGTTGCGCCGCGGGCCGATTTCCGCGCGCTCCTCTTGCTGCCGCTGCTGTCGTTGGCTTGGCTCGCCGCTTCCGTGCTCGGCGTGCTCGAGCTGCAACAGCTCGTTTTCGTCACCATCGTGCAGGCAACGCTGCTCGCCGCGTTGGGCTGGCCGCTTTACAAGCGGCTGCTGGGGCCGCTGCTGTACCTGTACCTGCTGGTGCCGAGCGGCGAAGTGCTGGTGCCGACGCTCCAGGACGTTACGGCGCGTTTTGCCGTCGGATTGCTTCAGCTCTTCCATGTGCCGGTGTTCTCCGACGGAATCATGATCTCGATTCCCGAAGGCGACTTCATCATCGCGGAAGCCTGCGCGGGTTTGCGCTTCCTCATCGCCTCGATCGCCTTCGGCGGATTTTTCGCGTTGCTGGTCTATCGTTCGTGGCGCAAGCGCGCGGCGTTCATGGCGGCATCGCTGATCGTTCCGATATTCGCCAACGGCGTACGCGCCTTCGGCATCATCTATCTGGCGCATCTGACCGACAACGTGACCGCCGTCGAAGCCGATCACATCGTCTACGGCTGGGGTTTCTTCACGTTGATTTTGTTCGTGCTGATCGTCGTCGGCATGCGTTTCGCTGACCGTCGGCAGCCCGTCGCGCGCGCCGCCGCGTCGCCGGGCACGTTCGCCGTGCGCGCGCCGCTCGTTGCGGTTGTCGCAGCGGTCGCACTGTCGGCAATCGGTCCGGCCTATCTGACGTTGCTCGACAATGCGCGGCCGGCCGATCTGTCGCGCGCCGTGCCGCCGCCGGTCCTGGCACCGTGGATCGTGCGCGCCGTCGACAAGGACACCTGGCATCCGGTGATCGTCACGCCGGACCGCGCGTTCCGCGACGGATTCGAGGCCGCCGGCCACGATGTCGAACGCTACGTCGCGCTCTATGCCGCGCACGGCCGCCACAATACGTTGGTGCGGAGCGAGAACCGCATCGCCGACGAGGATGTCTGGGCGCGTTCAACCCTGAGCGCGACACGCGTCGATTTGGCGGGCCGGCCGGTGACCCTGTCGGTGGCCGAGATCCACAACGGCGGCAATGCGCGGTTGGTTTGGTATTTCTATGTTGTCGACGGCACGATCACCGCCAGCCCGGCCGAGGCGAAGCTGATCCAGGCGCGCGCCATCGTCGCCGGCCGCGACGCGGTTTCGGCATTCGTCGCCATCGCGACGCCTCTCGACGGTGACGCCGCTGCGGCGCGCCAAATTCTGGCGAGCTTCCTCAACGCCATGGGATCGCTCCCGACCTATCTCGATCGCGTTCGCGTCGACGCTCGCAACACCGCCGCGCATTCGTGAGGCGGCGGTGAGCAGCACGCTCGCCCGCCGTGTCGCCAAGGGGGCGCTCTGGCTGTTGGCCGCGCGCTGGGGCGTGCGGCTGATCGGCATCGCCAGCACCATCCTGCTCGCACGCCTGTTGCGACCGGCGGATTACGGTCTCGTCGGCATGGCGACGCTGCTCTATTCGCTGGTGCAGGCGGCAGGCGATTTCAGTCTCGACATGGATTTGATTCGCACCGGTGCGCGCGATCGCGCGCGCTACGACACGGTGTGGACGCTGGAGATCGGCCGAGGTCTCGTCACCGCGGTTCTCGTGATGCTGTTGGCGGTTCCGACCAGCGCGCTCCTGCACGAGCCGCGATTGGTCGGGATCGCCGGCGTCATTGCCGGGATCGCGGCGGTTGCGGGTTTCGCCAATGTCGGCGTGGTGGAGTTTCGCAGCGAGTTCGCCTTCGCCCGCGAGTGCGTCTATACGCTCGCGACCAAACTTGCGTCGTTCGTCATCGCCGTGCCGTTGGCATTCGCCTGGCGCGACTACCGGGCCCTGGTTGCTGGCCTGGTCGCGTCGACGGTCGCGCGCGTCGCGCTCAGTTTCGTGCTTCATCCTTACCGGCCGCGGCTGTCACTGGCGCGCTTCCGCGAGGTCTTCGGCTTTTCCAAATGGCTATGGTTTTCGAGTCAGCTCTTTTTCGTGCGCACGCGCAGCGATGAATTGTTCGTCGGCAAGGTCGCCGGTATCACCGCGCTCGGCTTCTACCGCATCGCGCGCACCGTCGCCGAGCTGCCGATGACCGAATTGATCACGCCGATCCTGGCCGCGATCTTTCCGGGATTCTCGAAGCTGTCGGGCGCTGGCAAGAGCCTCGCCGAGGGCTATCTTGCGGTGCTTGCGGGCGGTCTATGCCTTGTGGCGCCGCTGGCGTTCGGGTTGCTGGTGACCGCGGACCTCGTCATCGATCTCGGCTTCGGCCACCAGTGGGCCGCCGCCGCGCCGTTGCTGCGCCTGCTGGCTTTTGCGGCGCCGCTCGAGCTGTTGGTCGGCAACGCCTATGCGGTATTCGTCGCGACCGGTCGGCCGCGGCTGTTCACGTTGACGAGCCTCGTCAACGCCGCGGCATTTCTACTGCTTCTCGTTCTGTTGGTGCCGTCCTATGGCGGCATGGGCGCGGCAACGGCGCTGGTCGGCGCCAGCATGGTCGGCGGCGGCATCAACCTCGTCCTGGCGCAGCGGCTGGTCGGACTACCGACGCGCGATTTGGCCGAAGCGCTGTGGCGGCCGGTCACGGCCGGCGCGTCGATGGCTGCTTTCCTCGGCGCCTTTCGCCAGGTCGCGGTCTTTCCGGCCGGTCCGGCCGGCGACGCGTTGGCGTTGATCGCTTGCGTCGCGCTGGGCGCGGCGATCTATACGACGGTGCTGTTCACGCTATGGGCGACCGGCGGTTATCCGCGCGGCGCCGAGGCGACGATCGCCGAGTTTATCGGCGCTCACTTACTGCCGCGGTGGCCGGCTTTGGCCCGGTTCTCCGCCGCACTACGCGCCGGCAAATAAACGCGTTATCCCCGCCGTTGCCGTAAGTCCGGCCGCGCGACCGCGCCGCGCTGCTTGGCCGCGACGCCAGTGGGCGTCGGCTTGGCGGTCGGCTCTTCTGGTTCGAGCATGGCGAAGAACCCGGTCGTGACGCCGTTGTTGCCGGCGCGGTCGTTGACCACCCACCAGTGGATGACCATGACGATGCCGGCCAGTGCGAAAAGAAAGAAGACTGCTTCCATGGATCACCTATCCGGTAAGTCTCAGTCGCCCGCGCCCAACGCCGGCCGTGCGGCGCCGAGCCGCGCACGGGCGGCGGCACGTGCCGCGTCCGGCGAGAACAGCAGCCGCTTCGATTCAGGCGCGAGCTCGGCCACCACGATCCGCCGCGTCGCTGCCAGCATGACCAGCAGCGTGAAGTAGAAGTCCCAGTACGACAGCGACAGGAACGAGCCGCCGACATAGAAGCCGACGAGACCGACCATCGACATGTGCGCGAGGTCGTTCGCCCATTTGAGCTTGGGCGCGTTCTTGGTTCGTCGGATGATGTAGCGGCAGTTCTGAAGCGCGACGACGGCCAAGGCGATCCAGAAGAACAACGCCGGGAAGCCGTTCTCGCCCAGCACCTCGAACCAGATGCTGTGCACGGCGCGCGCTGTCGTGCCCGGCGAGTACTGGTCCATCACCGTCTGGATATACGGACCCTTGAAGCCGACGCCGACGAGCGGCCGCGCCAGCGCCATCTTGGTCGCGGCTTCCCACATCTCGATGCGGCCTTCGGCCGACGTGTCCTGCTGATAGGTCTTAATGGTCTGAATGCGCTCGACCCATTGCGCCGGCATGAAGCTGATCGAGAAGGCGAGGGCGACGACGATAATGACGCCGGACATCACCTTGCGCTTCGAGTGCTGCAACAGGAAGGGCAGCATGGCGATGAGCGCCAGGAACGATCCGCGCGAATACGACGCCAGCACCGACAGCAGGCACAGGCCCATGGCGACGCGCGATCCCATGCGCAACAGTTTGTTCTTCGATTGGCGGCCGAGGTAATTGATCAGCGGCAGCAGCACCACGAGTGCGGCGGCGATCTGGTTGTTGTCACCGATGACGGTCTGCGCCGGGCCCCAGATGCGGTAGTTGCCGCCGGTGGCCAGCGCGAATATGCCGCCTTTGATGCCATAGAACGCGACGGCGATCACCATCACCCACATCAGCGCGTGGATGCGCACGCGGTTGGTGAGGAGCGCGGCGGTGACGAAGACGTAGATCATCGCCTTGGTGGTCAACCACCATTTCGGCCAGGCTTCCGCGGGGACGATCGCGAAATACGTCGCGATGGTGTAGGCGACGATAAAGCCTGCCAGAAGCCACGTCGTTGTGTCGTTCGGGATCTTGCGACGTTCGACCACCAGCCAACCGAGGAGGCCGGTCAATCCGACCACGAGCGCGAACGGGACCGCGTCGCTGATGCCCCAGGTCAGACGCTGTGGGCTGCCGAACGAGATGTATGACCACGCCAGCACGGCGACAAACGGCGAGAAGAACGCCGCCGGCAGCAGGGCGAAGATCGCAGTGGTGAAAAACAGTGAGCGCATGGACGGGTCCTTCAGCTCCTGGCGTGCAGCCAGCCGTGCGGCATGAAACGGCCCGCCGCTTCGGCGGCGGTCTTGATCAGGTGGCGTTCGGCGCCGGCCGGTTCGCCGGACAGGCGCCAAACGGCGAATTGGGTGCCGATGTGCGTCAGGCCACCAGCCAGCGCGAGTGCGAAGAAGCGCATCAGGCCGACGGCAAACGCACGCGGCTCGGGCCAGAGCTGGCCGAGCCACAACACGATGGCGGCCATCACCAATGCCGCGAACGCCGTGCGCCATACGCCGGCGAGCGCTACGCCGAATTCGATGCCGGCGCGCGGAAAAATGTTGGCCGACCACAGCACCATGTTGAACGCCGCCGTCACCATCATCGCAAAGGCGGCGCCGTTGATGCCGTCGAGCCACGCGCCGAGGATGATCGCTGGAATGCGGATCGACAGGGCGACGGCGAAAACGCCGACAAAGCGGCGCTGGCTGTGGGTGACGAGGTAGAGATTGTGCGTGTAATGGCCGATCGCGTCGAACAACGCGGCCAAAGCGCACAGCTGCACCAGCGGAATGGCCGCGATCCATTTCCAGCCGAAGAACAAATCGACGATCGGCTGCGCCAGGAGCGCGATGCCGACGGCCATCGGCGTGACCACGGCAACGCTGAGAAACAGGCCGTCGAGCGTCTGCCGGCGGAGCTGTGGCATGTCGTGAGCGGTGCGCGACATACCGGCGTACATCGGCCCGCGGATCGGCGCGGCGACCTCGCTGGCTGGCAGCGACGCGACGCGATTGGCGACCTGATAGAGGCCGATCGCCGCCGGTCCGGCGACGCGTCCGGTCAGGAACGTCATCGCATAGGAATCGATGACCCACTCGACGTTGGCGACCAGCAGCCACTTGGAGAAATCGAACAGCTCGCGCCAGGCAGCTAAGCTGAGACGCGGCCGGTACGGGCTCATGGCATAGCTCAGCGCCATCATCGACAGTCGCGTTGCGGCGATGCCGGCCATCAGCGCCCAGTAGTTGCGCAGCGCAAAAGCCAACGGCAGCGCGACGACGGTGCCGGCGAGCTTGCCGAAGATCTGGAAACGGAAAAAGCGGTCGAATTCGAGCCGGCGCTGAAAATCGACCACGCCGACGTTGCTCAGCCCTTGCAGGAGCGTGATGCCCGCAAGGACGTACGCGAGCGAAACCACGCGCGGATCGGCGATAAACGCCGCGAGCCAAGGGCCGGACAAGGCGATCGCCAGCGCCATGATCGCGTTGCGCAACAGGCCGAGCGTCCAAGCCGTGTCGTAGTGAATGCGTTGCGGCGCGGCCATGCGCACGAGCCCGGCTTCGAACGAAAGCTCGCTGAGGATCTCGAGAATGGCGAGCGCCGCGGTGATCAGGCCAACGACGCCGAAATCCGACGGCGCCAGCAGCCGCAACAGAATCAGCGAGCTGACCAAGCCGATCAGGCGGAACGCGCCGCGCAAGGCGACCATGAAAACGGCGCTGCGCGCGATCTTACGGCCGAGCGATGCGTCGGTCGGCAACGGACCAGCGATCGTCGCCGGCGCGTCGGTCATGGCGTCCGCACGGCCGGCCCAGCCGGCGCGCCGTCCTTCGCCTTCGTCGAATACATCGAAACCCCTAGCAAAACCGGCCTTTTTCATACCGCGAAAGCCCTAAATTTCCGGTTACTGCCAGAGGGTTAACGCGCGTTCGGGTCAACGCTCTGTTAACTGGAAATTTGTCGCTGACGGCGACAATTGCGATGGCGCGAAAGCCGCTTTCCCGCGCCGGTTTTCGCCTGCGCACGAGAGACCATCCGCCGATGCCGCCAGCCCGTTCCGCATTCGTTGTCCGATCCGTCGCGCCGCCCGCGCCGGCGCGGCCGCTGGTCTCAATCGTGATGCCGATGTTTAACGCCGCATTAACCGTGCGCCGCGCTCTCGATTCGGTGCGCGCGCAGACCCATGCCGAATGGGAAGCGATCTGCGTCGATGACGCGAGCACCGACGATACGGTGACGTGCATTACGGCGGTCGACGATCCGCGCATCCGCGTTATCCGGCTCGATGCCAGCGTCGGCCCCGGCGCGGCACGCAACGTCGGCATCGCCGCTGCCAAGGGCGCCCTGGTCGCCTTTCTCGACGCCGATGACGCGTGGCTGCCCGACAAGCTCCTGCGTCAAGTCGTGCTGTTCGAGGCCGATGCCGGTCTGGCGCTGGCGGTGAACGACATGCGCGTCAAAACCGTCGACGGGCGCGACGGCACGTCGGTCTATACGCGGCAACCGCCGGTCCCCGGCGCCGAAGCGTGGAAGACGTTGCTCGCCTCGTCGTTCGTCGCGACCTCGGCGGTGATGACGCGGCGCGCCCTGCTCGAATCCGTCGGCGGGTTCGACCCCAAACTCGTCACCGGCGAGGATCAGGATTTGTTCATTCGTCTGGCCATGATCGGCCGCGTACAGGCGCTTCCCGAAGCGCTGGGGATTTATTACTGGATGCCGCACAGTTATTCGACGGGTCATGCCGCGCGCCAAGCCGCGGACGTCATCGCCATGGTGCGCGGGCATTTGCAGCGGTTGGGCGATCGGCTGTCGCCAGCGGAGCGGCGGGGCATCCTTGGCCGTCGTTTCGAACGGCTCGGCGCCAATCTGATGGATTCGGGTGCGCGCTTCCGCGGCGCGCGGCTTCTGATACGGGCCGCAGCGCTGGGCCACAATCCGTTGCGCAATCTCGCCGCCATTCCGCGCCGTCTGATGCGGCGCGCAGGATCGCCACGATGAACACGCAAGTCGTGGCCACACTGCGGCCGGAGGATGTGCTTCGGCTTCTGGCGGGTCGCCGTTTCGGCGACATCACGCTCGACGGGTGCCGCGTCGTCGGCCCGGTCCAGTCCGGCCCGCGGTCGCGGCTGTTCCGTTGCACCGGCGGCGAAATCGCTGGCGTGATGGCGCTCAAAGCCGAACGGGCAGGGGCGCCATGACCCGGCGGTATCTCGCACCCGACGCGGGCGGCGCCGGCGCGGCGCCGAAAATCCGCATCTTGACCTTCACGACGCTCTATCCGAACGCGGCGCAACCCAATCACGGCATCTTCGTCGAGAACCGGCTGCGTCACCTGGCGGCGAGCGGCCGCGTCGCGGCGCGTGTGCTGGCGCCGGTGCCGTGGTTTCCGTCGCGTCATCGCATCTTCGGCAGCTATGGGCGCTATGCCGACGTACCGGCGGAGGAAATCCGCCATGATCTCGCGATCGCCCATCCGCGCTATTTCGTGGTGCCGAAGTTCGGCATGAGCCTGACGCCGGTGTCGTTGTTCGCCGCCGCTTTGCCCGCAGCCCGTCGTCTCGCCGCGGTGCAGGATTTCGACCTGATCGACGCCCACTATGCCTATCCCGATGGCGTTGCCGCGGTGATGCTCGGCCGCGCGCTGGGCAAGCCGGTGGTGATCACGGCACGTGGCACCGACGTCAACCTGATACCGCGTCACCTTGTGGCACGCCGCATGATCCGATGGGCGGCGGCGCGCGCTGCGGCGATGATCACTGTCGCCGACGCACTCAAGGCATCACTCGTTAAGCTTGGCGTGCCGGCGGATCACGTCACGACGCTGCGCAACGGCGTCGATCTGACGTTGTTTCGGCCGCGGAATCGCACCGCAGCGCGGCGCGCTTACGAATTCGAGGGCAAGATTCTGCTGTCGGTCGGCCATTTGATCGAGCGCAAGGGTCATCATCACATCATTGCAGCGCTGCGGCGCCTACCGGCGTTCACGCTTGCGATCGCCGGCGAAGGGCCGGAGCGCAGCGCGCTCGAAGCGTTGGCGCAACAGCTCGACGTTGCGGCGCGGGTCCGCTTCCTCGGCGCTTTGCCGCATGACGCGCTGCCGTCGCTCTATTCGGCCGCCGACGCGCTGGTGTTGGCGTCGTCGCGCGAAGGTTGGCCCAACGTCCTGCTCGAGGCCATGGCTTGTGGCACACCGGTCGTCGCGTCGAACGCCTGGGGCAATCCCGAGATCGTCGCCGATCCGGCGGCCGGGGTGCTGATGGAACAGATCAGCGCCGACGGCGTCGCCGAAGCGGTATGCCGTCTGTTCGCGATGCAACCGACGCGTGTCGCGACCCGCAGCTACGCCGAGCGCTTTTCGTGGGATGCGACGACCGAGGGCCAATTGCGATTGTTCAACGATATTCTGGCGGGAGCGACACCGTGACCGCTGTCCATCCGATGCCGACTGGGGATCGCGCGCCGCTTGCGGCGCAGAGCCGCGACGGATCGTTCCGGTTTTTCGACGAGACCATCGTACCGGTGTCGATGCCGTCGGACGAGCCGCCGGTGCTCCAGGTCGTCGTCGATACCGAGGAAGAATTCGATTGGTCGCGACCGTTCAGCCGCCAGACCACGGGCGTGCGCAACGTCGCGCACCAGCTCAAGACCCAGGCAGTCTTCGAACGCTATGGCGTGAAGCCCACTTACGTCGTCGACTATCCGGTAGCGAGCCAGAGCATCGGCTATGGCCCGCTGCGCGAACTGCTTGCTGACGGGCGCTGCGATATCGGCGCGCATTTGCAGCCGTGGGTCAATCCGCCCTTCGTCGAAGACGTCAATTACCTGTCGTCGTTTCCCGGCAACCTGCCGCCGGAGATCGAGCGCGAGAAGCTCGCCGTCCTGACCGAGACCATCGAGCGCAATCTCGGCGTGCGCCCGTTGGTTTATCGCGCCGGCCGCTACGGCCTCGGGCCACGCAGCCTCCGCTTGCTCGATCGTCTCGGCTATGAGGTCGACGCCAGCGTGCTACCCCGCGTCGACCTCAGCCGCCGTTTCGGCCCGGATTTCTCCGCCTTCGGACCACAGCCGTTCCGTTTCGGCGACGGCGGCCGGCGTCTCGGCATTCCGCTGACGGTCGGCCATGTCGGCGCGCTCGCTGGGCGTGCCCAGGCGCTTTACCCCTGGCTCGACACGCGTCCGGCCGATCGCTTGATGCTGAAGGCGGCCGCGTCGCGGTTGCGCCTGATGGAACGCATCCAGCTGTCACCCGAGGGCTTCACCCTCGTCGAGCAGGTGCGGCTGGTGCGTACGCTGCTGTCGCGCGGCCAGCGCGTCTTCAATTTGAGCTATCACAGCCCGTCGTTGATGCCGGGTGGCGCGCCCTATGTGCGCGACGATAACGATCTCGCGCATTTCCTCGATCGGCTCGAGGGGCTGCTCGACTTCTTCGTCAACCAGGCGAAGGGTCGGTTCGTGACGCCGCTCGAACTCAAGCAGCGTCTCGACCGGCCGGCGGCGCCGCGCGACTAGTTGACGCTGCCGCCGAGGTTCTTCAACAAGTCGCTGGCTTGCTGCTTGCCGTCGAACGCGCCGTGAAAGGCGACGACGCGTTGCAGAAGCGCGCGGGCCTCCGCGGTGTGGCCGGCACGGCTCAAGGCAACGGCGAAGTGATACTGCACCGACGGATCGCCCGGCATGCCGTAGCTTGCCATCCGCAGATACTGTACGGCACGCGTGACGTCGCCTTGCGATAGCACGATCCAGCCATAAGTATCGGCGATGGCCGGTGATAGCGGCGATAAGGCATAGGCGCGTGCAGCGGTCTGGCTGGCGCGCGGATCGCCGTTGCGCGAATAGATCCAGGCCAGGTTGTTGAGGACGACGACGTCGTCCGGCGTGTGGGCAGCGATGCTCTCGAGTACTTTTTGCGCGGCCGGATAGTCCGCCATCGCCATGTCGAGATCGGAGAGTGCGTGCATCGCAGCGAGATCGGTCGGATGACGGCCGATCCAACTGCGCAATAACGCCACGCCCTGAGCGGGCTGACCGGCTTTGGCGAGCACCGTCGCGTGCTGGACGATCAGACCCTCCGACGGCGCCGTCCGCTCGGCTTCCGCCAAGAGGGCGAGTCCATCGTTGACCTTGCCGTCTTTGACCAGAACCGCGGCCATCCACTGCGTGGCGAGCGTCGGGTTCTCGCTGGTCGGCGCGAGCTGCTTGGCCAAGGCATAGGCTTCATTGCGGCCGGAGACACGATATTCGGCGTAGACCAGCTCTTCGCGGTAAAGCGCGCTTTGTGGCTCGAGCTTGACGGCATTGCGCAGCTGGTCGCGTGCCCCGCTCCAGTTGCCGCCGGCGGCCAGCGCGTTGGCATACCGGTCGAACGCGACGGCGTCGTTAGGTTTCGCCTCGGTGGCGCGTCGATAAGTGGTCACCGCGCCCTTGACGTCGCCGGTGGCGGTCTGGATACGGCCCATCATGTCGAGCACGGCAAAATTATTGGGGAACTGCTGGACCATCGGCCGCATCGTGTCGGTCGCCTTGTCCCATTGCTGCTGCGATCCATAGAGGTTCGCGATCCTGAGATTGGCGGCCGGATCGGACGGATTGAGCGCGTTGACGCGCTGCAGCTCGGCAATCGCGCCGGCATAATCCTTCGTCGCGATCAGCACGTCGGCGAGCGCCAGATGCGAGGCGACGTCGTCGCCGTCGCGGGCGATCATGGCGCGATAGATGCCGATGGCGTCATCCGGCCGGCCTTCACCCATGTAGACCTGCGCCAGGTTGCGGCCGGCGACGGTGAACTCGGGGTGTTTGCGATAGATCACGGCGAAGATCTGCTCGGCGTTGGCCAGATTGCCCTGGGCGATCCGGACCAGCCCCAGCAGGTTGGCGGCAACCAGGTCGTCGGGCCGCGCCTTGGTCAGAGCCTCGGCGTGGCGCTCGGCCTCGGCGATGTGATGCGCGCGCAGGTCGGACAGGACCAGCGCCGGGCCGGCGATCGCAGCGCCACCCTGTTTGTCAAAGATCGATTCAAGTTGCTCGGTGCCAAGGCTCGCTTGTCCCGTCGCGATACGGCCAATAGCGATCTGCGTGCCGAGCTGGGGATCATTCGCCGTGCTTGCCGAAGCGCGGTCGAGCGCCTGCGATGCCTTGGCGTTGTCGCCGATGGCGATGTAAGCGTCGGCGAGCACGGCCCAGGCGTCGCCGTCGGCAGGATTGGCGCGCGTGATCGGTTCGAGCAGCGCAATGGCCTGGTGCGGCTCGTTCTGGCGCAGCGCGATGTCGGCGAGCAGCCGGTTCGCGAGTGGATTGTTCGGGACGCGGGCGACGAAATTCTTCAGGCTGACAGAAGCCTGGGCGTAGTTGCCGAGCGAGAATTGCACGGAGCCGGTCAGCAGCTGTGCTACCGGCAGGTTGGAAAGCTGCAGGCTCGCCTTCTGCAGGATGTCGTTCGCTTTGGCGATGTGGCCGCGACCGACTTCGATCAGGGCCTGAAGGTAGATGTCTTCCGGACTGTTCGGAAACTCGGCCTGAACCTGCTGAACGTCCTTTTCTGCGGCGTCGAGCTGGCTGAGTGCGATTTCCAGATTGGCGCGGCCAAGCAGCGCGACGGCGTTCTGCGGCGCGTGTTTGACCACGGCGTCGTAGCGCGCCAACGCGGCCGGATAGTCGCCGTGCAGACGCAGCAAATCGCCTTTCAGCATGAGCGCCCGGGCGTTGTTCGGATCGATCGCCAAGGCGGCGTCGACCTGCTTCTCCGCATCGGCCGGCTTGTTCTCGAACAGCATGAGGCGCGCCGAGCCCAGCTTCGGCTCGATCGCATTGGGAGCGAGCTGCACGGCCTCGGCGACCAGCGGTTCGGCCTGGTTCGCCTGATGCAGGCCGAGATAGGCCAAACCACGCGCCAGGCGGACCATGCTCTCGGCCTCGGCCGGGCGGTGCCCAGCAGGAATTTCACGCAACACGGCGTTGAATTTGCCGCCGCGCAGCAGTGTTTCGGCGAGCAGCGGCGCAACCTTGGTGTCGTCACCGCCGCGCGCCATCGCCAGGCGCGCTTCGGCCTCGGCGGCCGGCACGTTGCCGATTTGGAGGTAGATCCGCGCCAAGCGCAGATGGATGTCGGCGTTCTGCGGCTCGTTACGCGCCGCGTTGCGCAGTTCGATGGCCGCACCGCGCAAATCGCCGCGGTCGATCATCTGCTGTGCCGTATCGGCGTCGCCGGTCGATGCGAACGTGACCGCCGGGGCCGCGACCAGCACGCTGCACGCAAGCACATAGGGGAGTGTGCGGCTGATGAAATCCGAACGTTTGATCATAGGACTCTCCAGGCGATGCGATGCGTGCTCAGGAATGCACTTCGAGGCCGAGGTCTTCGAGCAGGCCGTAAAGCGTCGGCCGGCTGATACCGAGCAGCTTCGAGGCGCGCGACAGGTTGCCGCTGCTTTGCGCCAGGGCCATCTGGACGACGCCGCGTTCGGCGCGCGCCCGTGCCTCGCGCAGGTCGAGCGATCCGAACGGCAACTCCGCAGGCGCCAATTCGAGGTCGGCGGCACTCACGGTCGCACCTTCGGCCATGACCACCGCGCGCTTCACTCGGTTCTCGAGCTCGCGCACGTTGCCACGCCACGGATGGACCGCGATCGCGGTCAGGGCATCCGAGCCAAAGCCCTTGATCTTGCGCGCGAACTGCTCGTTGAAGCGCTTGAGGAAGTGGTTGGCGAGCAGCACTGGATCGCCTTCGCGTTCGCGCAGCGGCGGCACGGTGACGCGAACTTCGTTAAGCCGATAATAGAGATCCTCGCGGAACCGGCCGGTGCCGATCATGTGATCGAGATCCTGGTTCGTGGCGCAGACGATGCGCACGTCGACCTGGATCGGGCGGTGGCCGCCGATCCGCTCGACCACCTGGTCTTGCAGGAAGCGCAGCAACTTCACCTGCATCGCCAAGGGCACGTCGCCGATTTCGTCGAGGAAGAGGGTGCCGCCGTTGGCGCTTTCGATCTTGCCGATGGTCTGTTTGACCGCGCCGGTGAAGGCGCCCTTTTCGTGACCGAACAACTCGCTCTCGAGTAGCGTTTCCGGAATCGCTGCGCAGTTGATGGCGACGAACGGCTTCTTGGCGCGCGGACTCATGCGGTGCACCGCATGGGCGAGCACTTCCTTGCCCGTGCCGCTCTCGCCGAGCAGCAGCACGGCGACATCGGTCGGCGCGATCTTCTCGATCGTGCGCAGTACGCGCGTCATCTGCGGGCTGGCGGCGACGATGCCGTCGATCGGCGATTGCGGCATCAGCTCCTGCAAGCGGCGATTCTCGGCTTCGAGCTCGCGCAATTTGGCGGCGCGCGCGATCATCAGCCGCAGCGCGTCGAGATCGACCGGCTTCAGATGGAAGTCGTAGGCGCCGAGTTGAACCGCCCGAAGCGCGACTTCACGGCTTTCATTGCCCGAGGCGACGATGATCTTGGTCTCGGGCGCCATCGCCAGCATCGCTTCGAGAGCGGCCATGCCCTCGGTGGCGGCGTCGGCGGCCGGCGGCAGGCCGAGATCGAGCACGACGACATGCGGCCGTACGCGGCGGAACTCGGCGATGGCGTCGTCGCGGTTGGTCGCGAACGCCGTGTCGCAATCCGATAAGGCCCACTTGTACTGGCGGGCGATGCCGTCGTCGTCCTCAACGATCAGAAGAGAGATTTTGCTGTCTTTCATCATGTTATGCCGCCGAGGAG
Source organism: Allostellaceae bacterium (assembly GCA_035275845.1). Classification (GTDB taxonomy): domain Bacteria; phylum Pseudomonadota; class Alphaproteobacteria; order ATCC43930; family CGMCC-115725; genus REEB95. The sequence goes on from DATEMD010000098.1 coordinate 29,505, forward strand.
ACGGCTCCTTCTCGCGCTAGAGGAAGAACGATCCGCATGGTGGTGCCGGCGCCGGGTTGACTGATGACCTCGAGCTCGCCGCCGGCGGCACGCACGAGCTCGCGGGTTTGATAGGCACCGATGCCGCTGCCGCCCTCTTTGGTGGTGCGGAATGGGCGGAACAATTCGTGATGAACGAATTCCGGATCCATGCCGGGGCCGCGGTCGGTGATCGCGATGACGTGGCGGCCATTTTCGATCGCGCCGGCGATGCTCACGACGGCGTCGGCCGGCGAAGCTTCGATGGCGTTGCTCAGAACATGGGTCAGGGCCGAGCGCAAATCCTCAGCCGGCATGGCGACCAGCGTGGCGCCGCCTGACATGCGCGTCTCGATCGGCACCGACGTGCCGGTGAGCGCACTGGCGACTTCGGCGACGATGCGCGCGGCATCGGTCGGCGTGGCGCGCCGCTGTTCGGCGGCGGCGGTGCGCGTATTCAATTGCAGCAGCAAGGCACTCATGCGTGCGGCCGAGCCTTCGATGGTGCGGAAGACGTCGGCGCGGAATTCCGGGTCGTCGCCATGACGCTGCGCGTTGACGGCGATCAGGCGCAGCTGGCCGGCGATGTTCTTGAGGTCGTGGCCGAGGAAGGCGAAACGCTTGCCGTATTCCTCGAGACGGCGCGCGTCGGCCAATTGCTGCGCCGCGCTTTCCTCGCAGATGTAGCTTGCCGCCTGGCGGCTGACCGCACGCAGTAGATCGAAACTCTCCCAGTTCAGGTCGAATGGCGCGCGCGGATGGGCGAGGGCGATGAAGCCGATCATGCGGCCGCTGTGGACAAGCGGCACAGCCAGCCAGAATTGGCCATCGGCGCACCACGGCGCTGGATTGGCTTCGCCGTCGAGCGCTTGCGTCCAATGGCCGCCACGGAAGGCGGCGACGAAGGCACCGGTCAACGGCTCGACCAGTTCGGCCGGCAGGCGCATGTTGAAAAAGGCCGCCGGCCGGAATCCGACGCCCTCGTCGATGAGCCACAGCGCGCCGCGCGGGCTGTCGACGATGTTGGCGACAGCGTGGATGACGCGCTGGCGCAACCCGGCGCCGTCACGCGGCGCCGACAGGATGTCGATGAAGTTCATCCATTCGAGGCGATAGTCGTAGCGCAGCGAGAAAAAGTTGCGCGACACCAGATAATTGATCCGTGCCTTGATGCCGCCGGACGACAGCACCAGAGCCAGCACCAGCGTGCTGCCGAACAGCGCCACGATTTGCGCCGCCGGTCCCCAAGCGCCGCCGCGCAGCACCGTGCCGAGGCTCGCGACGACCAACAGGAAGACGCCGCTCACCACCAGGGTGAAGGCATGAAAGACCAGGCCGCGGGAAATGTGGCGGTCGATCCGCCAATCGCGGTTGCGCGCCAGGGTCAACGCCAGGAACGGCGCCAACAGGCAGGTCGCCGCGGGCCGCGCTTGGGCGAAAGCCGGGTTGACGTGGCCGGTCAGCAACGCGGTCGAATAGAGGAACAGGCCATAGACGAAGAAGCCGCCGATGGCGATGCACAGCGGCACGACGTTCCACAGCCGCTTGGGCTCGATGTTGCGATAGAGGTTTTCGACCAGCAGCAGGCCGGCGATCGACAGGCCGGCGCGGGCGACGATCTGCGACGAGACGAGCGCGGCTTGGCCGCTATGCACCAAATCGTTGGCCAATGCGGCGGCACAGGCGAGCGCGCCGGCGGCCACGGCCAGGCCGCGCGCGCCGCGCTTGGCGGTATCGCCCGCTTGCGGTCGCAACAACCATTCGAGCAACGCCAACCAGATCAGCGACTGGACGGTTTCGAGCGGCTCAACGGCACCGCGCGCGATGGTCGTCGCCGACGCGATGGCCCAGAGCACGGTCGCGCCCGACGCGGCGAGGATGAAGCGGCCCTCGCGCGAAGCCTTGCCGCGCGCCAGCGTGAACAGGAACAGCGCGGCGAATGCGCAGGCGCAAATCGTGGATGTGATGGCAGCAAACGACATGGTTCAGCGCGCACCCTCGCGGAACAAGATGACGCGCACGGTCTGGATGAGGATGACGATGTCGAGGAACAGCGTACGGTTCTTCACGTAATAGAGATCGTAGGCGAGCTTGTGTCGCGCATCCTCGAGCGACGCGCCGTAGGAATAATTGACCTGCGCCCAGCCGGTGATGCCGGGCTTCACCGAATGCCGCTCGTTGTAGAACGGGATTTTTTCGGCCAGCTGGTTGACGAAAAACGGCCGCTCCGGACGCGGGCCGACGAAACTCATGTTGCCCTTGAAGACGTTCCAGAGCTGCGGCAACTCGTCGATGCGGAAGCGGCGGATGATGGCGCCGACACGCGTGACGCGCGGGTCACCGTTCGCAGCCCACTGCGGCGCGCCGTCGCGCTCGGCGTCGGTGCGCATCGAGCGGAATTTGTAGAGCATGTAGCTGCGGTTGTGATAGCCGACCCGCTCCTGGCAATAGAGCACGGGACCCGGGCTTTCGAGCCGGATCGCCAGCGCCGTCAGCGCGATAACCGGCAACGTCGCCACCAGCAGCATGAAACTGACGGTGAGGTCGAAGGCGCGCTTGATCAGATTGACGACGCGGCCTTGGCGGAAGCCGTCCGAATAGATGAGCCAGCTCGGCTGCAACGCTTCGATGTCGATGCGGCCGTTCTCGCGTTCCCAGAACGTCAGATAGTCGACGACGTTGACGCCTTCGATCTTGCAATGAAGCAATTGTTCAACGGGCATGCCGCGACGCTCATCGGTCGCCACCACCACCTCGCGCACGCCGAGCTTGCGGGCGATTTTCGCCAGCGCGCGGTGGTCTTTGACGTTGTTGAGATCGACGGTTTCGGCCGCGACCAGGTACGGATCGGCGCCGATATGGACGTAGGCGCGCGGCACGAAATAATGATTGGCATGGCGCCGGGCCAGGTCGGCGATGCGTTCGGCGCGCACGCCGGTACCGAGCACGACGACGCCGCGGCGGAACATTTCGATATCGGAGAAACGCAATAGCGCCATGCGTGTGACGATGACGCAACCCATCCACGCGGCCGCGCTCTTGAAACACAGCGCGTGCCAGGAATCGGCAAGGCCGCCGAGCACGTCGCGCGTGAAGAACAGGCCGCCGATCGCCGCCGCCGGTACGACCATCGCCAACGCGAGGAGCGCTTTGGTGATCATCAGCCGCGAATCGAGAAAGACGTCGTAGTTGTAAAGCCCGACCGCGCCCATCGCGCCGGTGGCGATGGCCGACATGCCGAGCGAGAATTGGATCGACGAGGTGGCGAAATGGAACTCGCCGGCGAGCGCCTGCGTGTTCGGCGCGGTCGCGAGGTAGATCGCCGCCGCGGTCAGAAGGACTTCACACAGGCCGATGACGACGGCCGGAATCGGCACGAAATGTCCGAAGATGCGCAACATTCCCGAACCCGCCCCCGATAAAACAATTTCGAGCAGGTCACGCCGTTCTGGATGCGCCCGAGGTGTTAAAGCCGCCGACTTCTGTGTGGCGGTACTGTCAATGCTGTAGCCTAGCGGCAAAGAGTTTTCAATATATAAATGAGTATTTGTGATAAAAAACCCGATATTGATAAGAAAAACTGACGTATATAGTAAATATAGATAAATCTATACTGGCATCAGTTCAAATAGATGGTTTACGAATATTTAAACCTGAGATCATCACGGTTAACGCGGCTGGTTCGTCCATCGCGTTAACCGGTTTGCAGGTGGCTTGATCCGGTCAAGGCCGTGCAGGTGGCGCACAAAGACTTGTCGGACGGGTGTTTCGACCTGCCGGGTGCGGCCAGAGCCCACACACCGACAACAAATCAAGCGCCGGAGTCGCCTACTGACATGGTAAAGGACGGTCGGAGTTGTAAAGCGCGCCGACCGGCGTCAGCCGTCCGTCGGCACCAAGTTGCGGTACATGACCCGCAGCGCACATTTCACCGCCGCCAATTCGGCCGGCGCGGAGGGAGTCAGGCGATGGAATTCGGCTATTTCACGCTGAGCGACAACCACTACGAGAACAACACGCGTTCGGCCAATCAGCTCGTCGCCGATATCCTCGACGAAGCGCTCCATGCCGAGCAGCTCGGCTTCCATTCCGCCTGGATCGGCGAGCATCATTTCAATTCGCTCGGCGTGCTGTCGTGCCCCGATCTCGTGCTCGCCAACCTGGCAGCGCGATCGAAGCGCATACGGCTGGCACCGGCAGTCACGGTGCTGCCGCTGCATCATCCAATCCGCGTCGCCGAGCAATGGGCGACAATCGACCTGTTGTCGAACGGCCGCGTCGATTGGGCGGCCGGCCGCGGCTACGACCGGCGGGAATACGAGCCGTTCCGGGTCGATTTCAACGACAACCAGGCGATTTTCGAGGAAGGCATGGAGATCGTGCGCCGGCTGTGGTCGGCCGGGGGCGAACGCATCTCGCATCACGGCAAGCACTATCATTTCGACGACGTGCGCATCACGCCGCAGCCGGTGCAAAAGCCGATCCCGGCCTATGTCGCGTCGTTTTCCAAGCCGTCGATCGAGCTTGCCGCGCGGCTCGGCTGCGGCGTCGTGGTGGCGCCGTTCGCGGCGGCGATGACCTTCGGCGGCCTCAAACAGGTGGCCGAGCTCTATCACACGCTATGCGCCAAGTACGGCACCAAGCCGGGCCGCTTGATGTGTAGCTATTTCGCCCACTTTGCCGACACCCAGGAGCAGGAGGCGGCGCAGCGGGCACGCCAGATCCGTTATTACCGCGAATGCGTCATCCCGGCGTTGCCGGGTGATCCGAAAACCGCGCCGCCGAGCTATCGCTATTTCGTCGATATGGTCGACCGGCTCGGCAAGGTGCGACCGGAGGATCTGACCGAGAATTCGGTTCTGCTCGGCACGGCGCAACAGATCACGGATACGCTGAAGAAGGTCGAGGCCGCCGGCTTCAGCGAGGTGATCCTCTACTTCAACGTGGGCTTGAAGCCGCACCAGCAGGTGAAGGACGAAATGGCGCGCTTCAGCGAGCAGGTCGCGCCGACCTTCCGCCGCAAGGCAGCCTAGGCGAGCTTCTGCAACTCGCCGAGGACGCGGTCGCCCATTTCGGTGGTCGAGATCCGGTTCGCGCCGGCCTGCGCGATGTCGCCCGTGCGCGCGCCGCCAGCGAGCGCGTTGGCCACGGCCTGCTCGACCAGTTTCGCTTCGACGTCCATGTCGAACGAATAGCGCAGCATCATCGCCAGCGACAGGATCGAAGCGAGCGGATTCGCCAGGTTCTTGCCGGTGATGTCGGGCGCGCTGCCGTGCACCGGCTCGTAAAGCGCCTTGCGCCGGCCGTTGCGATCGGGTGCGCCGAGCGAGGCCGACGGCAACATGCCCAGCGAACCGGTCAGCATCGCCGCGCAATCGGACAAGAGGTCGCCGAACAAATTGTCGGTGACCATGACGTCGAATTGCTTCGGATTGCGCACCAGCTGCATCGCGCAATTGTCGGCGTACATGTGGCTGAGCTGAACGTCGGAATATTCGGCGGCGTGCAGCTTGGTGACTTCCTCGCGCCACAAGACGCCCGCTTCCATGACGTTGGCCTTCTCGACCGAGCAGACGCGCTTGCCGCGCTTGCGGGCCAGCTCGAAGGCGACGCGCGCCACGCGCACGATCTCGTCGGTGGTGTAAACCTGCGTGTTGATGCCCTTGCGGCCACCGTCCGGCAGGGTCGTGATGCCGCGCGGCTCGCCGAAGTAGACGCCACCCGTCAGCTCGCGGACGATGATCATGTCGAGACCCTCGACCACGTCGCGCTTAAGCGTCGAGGCGTCGGCGAGAGCGGAGAAGACAAACGCCGGCCGGAGATTGGCGAACAGCTGCATATCCTTGCGCAGCCGCAGCAGGCCGCGCTCGGGCTTCTGCGCGAACGGCAGGTTGTCCCATTTCGGTCCGCCGACCGCGCCCAGCAGGATCGCGTCGGCCTCGAGCGCCGCCTTCATCGCCGCTTCGCTGAGCGGCGTGCCGTGCTTGTCGATCGCCGCGCCACCGACCAGGTCTTCCTTGACCTCGAAGCTGGCGACGTGCCGCTTGTTGAAATACTCGATCACGCGCGCGGCCTGACGCGTCACCTCGGGGCCGATGCCGTCGCCCGGCAGCAGCAAGATCTTCCGGTTGGATGTCATGAGTCCTCTCGTGAAACGGACGGCCGTCAGAGCCAGGGCTGTGCCTGCTTGCGCCGATCCTCGAATTTGGCGATTGCCGACTCTTTCTTGAGCGTCAGCCCGACATCGTCGAGCCCGTCGAGCAGGCAATGCTTGCGGAATTGATCGATTTCGAAATGCACCACCTGGCCATCGGGCCGGGCGATGGTCTGGCTCGCCAGATCGATGGTCAGCCGCGCGTTCGATCCTTTGCGCGCGTCGTCCATCAGCTGCGCGACGGTTTCCGCCGGCAGCGCGATCGGCAGGATGCCGTTCTTGAAGCAATTGCTGTGGAAGATATCGGCGAAGCTCGGCGCGATGACGGCGCGGATGCCGAAATCCAACAGCGCCCACGGCGCATGCTCGCGCGATGAGCCGCAGCCGAAATTCTCACCCGCCACCAGGATCTCGGCCTTGCGATAGGCCGGCTGGTTGAGCACGAACTCGGGTTTCTCCGAGCCGTCGGCGTTGTAGCGCAACTCGTCGAACAACGCCTTGCCCAGGCCAGTCCGTTCGATGGTCTTGAGATACTGCTTGGGGATGATCTTGTCGGTGTCGACATTGATCATCGGCAGCGGCGCCGCAACGCCGGTCAGCGTGGTGAACTTCTGCATAGCCCGTCCGATCGGAAACGCGCGCCCGGGTTTAGCGGAGGCCAGCCGCCATGGCAAGGCCTGCTATGGCCGCAGGCGGGGGCGGGCAAAAGAAAGAGGCCGGGACTGGGTCCCGGCCTCGTCGTCTCGGTAAGCTTAAAAGGCGCGTTGCGGACTACTTCGCCGCTGACGCCGTCCAGATCGGCTTGCCGTCGGCGCCCTTGAAGTCGTGCGTCCACGACGCCTCGATCTGCTGCACCACTGCGTTCGGCAGCGGCACGTAGTCGAGCGCGCGGGCTTGGTCTTGGCCGTTCTTCAGGCACCAGTCGAGGAACTTGAGGACCGGCTGGTTCTGGTCGGCCGGGTAGTCCTTGCGCATCAGCATGTAGGTCGCGGCGGTGATTGGCCAGCTCTTCTCGCCCGGCTGATCGGTCAGGATCAGGTAGAAATCCTGCACCTTGCTGAAGTCGGCATTCGCGGCCGCGGCCTGGAACGAGTCCATCGTCGGCGCGAGCACCTTGCCCGCCTTGTTCACCATCCGCGTGTAGGTCAGATGGTTTTCCATCACGTAGGCGTACTCGACGTAGCCGATCGAGCCCTTGACCTGCTGGACGTTGGAAGCGACGCCGGCATTGCCCTTGCCGCCCACGCCGACCGGCCATTCAACCGACACGTCGGCGCCGACCTTCTGATTCCATTCCGGGCTGACCTTGCCGAGATAGTTGGTGAAGTTGAACGTCGTGCCCGATCCGTCGGAACGATGCACCACCGAGATGCCCATGTGCGGCAGCTTGACGTGCGGATTGAGTTTCTTGATCGCGGCGGCGTCCCAATAGGTGACCTTGCCGAGGTAGATGTCGGCGAGCGTCGGACCGTCGAGCACGAGTTCGCCCGGCTTCACGCCCGGCAGATTGATGACCGGCGTGATCGAAATGATCACCGCCGGGAACTGCGCGACGTCCATCTTGGTCAATTCGTCAGGCGTCAGCGGCTTGTCGCTGTTGGCGAAATCGACGGTCTTGGCGGTGATCTGCTTGATGCCGCCGCCGGACCCGATCGCCTGATAGTTCACGGCGACGCTGGTCTTGTTGTGATAGGCGTCGGCCCATTTGGCCAGCACCGGATAGATCGCGGTGCCGCCCGCGCCGTTCAAATCTTTCGCCTGTGCCGATGTTGCAATCAGGGCCCCTGCCAGCAAGCCGGCCAGCCCCCAAAGAATTCGATTTTTCATAACGAAGCCCCTCGGTTGTGAGTGATCGGTGGTGCGCGACCACGTCGCCACGCACGCGACGCCGGGACTCTAGGAGCGGCGGAAGACGGTAATGTTACGTTCTCGTGACGTCTTCGTGACAGATGGCCTGAAATTTAGCTTCGGGCAGGCGTGAGAGCGCGGACATCCGCCAGTTTGCCGGTCACCGCGGCAGCGACCGCCATCGCCGGACTCATCAGGTGCGTCCGTCCGCCGCGGCCTTGGCGGCCCTCGAAATTGCGATTTGACGTCGAAGCGCAGCGCTCGCCCGGTGCGAGTCGATCGGCGTTCATCGCCAAGCACATCGAGCACCCGGCTTCGCGCCATTCGAATCCGGCTTCGATGAAGACGCGATCGAGACCTTCTTCTTCGGCCTGATGCTTCACCAGACCCGATCCCGGCACCACCAGCGCGTTGACGCCGGCGGCAACTTTGCGGCCCTTGGCGATAGCGGCGGCGGCGCGCAAATCCTCGATGCGCGCGTTGGTGCACGAGCCGATGAAGACCGTCTGCACCGGCACGTCGGCCAGACGCGTCCCCGGCGTCAGACCCATATATTGCAGCGCGCGCTCCATCGCCGCGCGCTTGTTGGTGTCGGCGACCGTTGCCGGATTCGGCACGGAGCCGGTGATCGGCAGGACGTCTTCGGGGCTGGTGCCCCAGGTGACTTGCGGCACGATTTCGCGCGCGTCGAGCCGCACGACGGTATCGTAATGCGCGCCGCGATCCGACGGCAGCGTCTTCCAGAACGCGATCGCCTGTTCCCAGGCGCCGCCCTTGGGCGCGTGCGGCCGGCCTTTCAGATACGCGAAGGTGGTCTCGTCGGGTGCGATCAGGCCGGCACGGGCGCCGGCTTCGATCGACATGTTGCACACCGTCATGCGGCCTTCCATCGACAGCGCGCGGATGGCGCTGCCGGCATACTCGATGACGTGGCCGGTGCCGCCGGCGGTGCCAATCTTGCCGATGATCGCGAGGATCAGGTCTTTGGCGGTGATGCCCAAGGGCAGCTCGCCGTCGACTTCGATCAGCATGTTCTTGGCGCGGCGCTGAATCAGCGTCTGCGTCGCCAGCACGTGTTCGACCTCGGAGGTGCCGATGCCGAAGGCGAGCGCGCCGAACGCGCCGTGCGTCGCGGTGTGGCTGTCGCCGCAAACGATGGTCATGCCCGGCTGGGTCATGCCCTGCTCGGGGCCGATGATGTGGACGATGCCCTGGCGCACGTCGGTGAGGCCGAAATACGGAATGCCGAATTCCTTGACGTTGCGTTCCAGCGTTTCGACCTGCTTGCGCGATTCCGGCTCCTCAATGCCGCGCGAACGGTCGGTCGTCGGCACGTTATGGTCGGCGACCGCGATTGTCGCATCGGGCCGGCGCACGCTGCGACCCGCCACGCGCAGGCCTTCGAACGCCTGCGGGCTGGTGACCTCGTGGACTAGATGGCGGTCGATATAAAGGAGGCACGTCCCGTCGGGCTGGGTGTCGACGAGGTGGCTTTCCCAGATCTTGTCGAAAAGCGTGCGCGGTACAGCCATAACGTTCCGAATCCTACTTCTTCTTGGGGGCCTCGGCGCGGTCGGCCTTGGCGCGCTTGGCCGGTTTCTCGCTCTTCGGCGCCGTGCCTTCCGGCGCCGCGTTGGCGGTCGCTTCGATGGCGGCCGTCTCCGGCGCGCCCGTGGCAGAAGCGGTCTCGATCGTGGTGCGTTCTGCCTCGTTGATGCGCGCCGCCTTGCCGGCGCGGCCGCGCAGGTAATAGAGCTTGGCCCGGCGCACGGCGCCGCGGCGCACCACTTCGATCTCGGCGATGCGCGGCGAATAAAGCGGGAAGACGCGCTCGACGCCCTCGCCGTAGGAAATCTTGCGCAGCGTGAAGTTCGAATTCACGCCGGCGTTCTTGCGCGCGATGCACACGCCCTCGAACGCCTGAATGCGCTCGCGCTCGCCCTCGACCACCTTGATGCTGATCTTGAGCGTGTCGCCCGGGCGGAAGTCGGGAACCGCGCGCGCCTTGGCCAGCGCCGTCACCGCTTCTTTATCGAGCAATTGCATGACATCCATGATCTTCTCCGCCTTCTAGTGCCTGTCCCGCTTGCGGGCGAGATAGCGTTGCCACAAATCCGGACGACGCGTTTGCGTCGCCGCTTCCGCCTGGGCCTGACGCCACTGGCGGACCTTGTCGTGATGGCCGGAGATCAGGACCTCCGGCACCGCCCGGCCGCGCCAATCCTGCGGCCGGGTGTAATGGGGATACTCGAGCAGATTCCCCGCGAAACTCTCCTCGGTCACCGCAGAGGCGTCGCCGATGACGCCCGGCAGCAGCCGTACGCATGCGTCGATCAGCGTGATCGCTGCCGGCTCGCCGCCCGAGAGCACGAAATCGCCGAGGCTCAGCTCTTCGATCGCATGCGCCTCGATCACCCGCTCGTCGACGCCCTCGAAGCGGCCGCACAGCAGGCGGACACCCGGGCCTTCGCTCAGTTGCACCACGCGCTCCTGATCGAGCCGATGGCCGCGCGGCGAAAGGTAGAGCAAGGGGCCGGGACAGCCGGCAACGCCGGCGATCGCCGCGTCGACCACGTCCGGCCGGAGCACCATGCCCGGCCCGCCGCCGAACGGCGCATCATCGACCGACCGGTGTTTATCGCGCGCGAAGCCGCGGATGTCCACGGTTTCGAGCCGCCAAAAGCCGCGTTCGAGCGCCTTACCGGCGAGCGAATGGGCCAGCGGTCCGGGGAACATCTCGGGGAAGAGCGTCAGCACGGTGGCGGTCCACGGCGCGGTCATTTCGACCCGCTCTTCCGCCGCGGTTCGGCGGTTTCGAGCAATCCAGGCGGCGGCGCAACGACAACGCGGCCGCTGGCGATGTCGACCGACGGCACGACGTGAGTGGTGAACGGCACCAGCACGCTGTCGCCGGCCGCGCGTTCGATCTCCAGGCTCGGGCCGCCGCCGAAATCGTGCACGGCAATGATGCGGCCGATCGGCGTGCCATCCTGCTGTTCAGCCGCCAGACCAATCAGGTCGGCGTGATAGAACTCGCCGGCTTCGGTCGGCGGCAGGCGATCGCGCGCGACATAGAGCTTCTCGCCTTTGAGCCGTTCGGCGGCGTTGCGGTCGTCGACGCCGTTGACGCGCGCGATTAGCGCGCCGCGTGACGATCCCACCAGCGCGAGTTCGAAACGGCGTGCGCCTTGCGCGTCCTGCAACGGGCCATAGGCGGCGACGTCCTGCGCGCGCGCGGTGAAGCTTTTCAGCCGCACCAGGCCCTTGATGCCGTGCGCACCGGCGATCGCGCCGAGACAGACCAGCGATGTGGCGGATGGCGCCACGCGTTTCTCCTTAGGCGCCGGCCGCCGGAGCGGCTTCTGGTTTCGCCTCGGCCTTGGCTTCGGCCGGCTGACCCGCCGGCGCGGCGTCGCCCTTGCCGGCTTCCAGCTTCTTGCGCTCGGCGCGTGGCATCGACCGCTGCGGCGTCTCGCGGATCTCGGGCCGTTTCATCATGCCGGCGTCGGCGAGGAACAACGTCACGCGCTCGGACGGTAGCGCGCCCATCTTGATCCAATGCTGGATGCGCTCGCTTTTCAGCACGATGCGGTCCTTGTGTCCCTTGTCGAGCATCGGATTGTAGGTGCCGACCTTCTCGATGAAGCGGCCGTCGCGCGGGCTGCGCGAATCCGCCACGACGATCGAATAGAAGGGGCGCTTCTTGGCGCCGCCGCGGGCGAGACGAATCTTGAGTGCCATGGAGTTCCTTTCGTTGACCTTTCGGGTTTCAGTGTCGCGTGGAATTGCCGGGCATGAGCGCTCCGATGCCGTGCCGGGCAAGACCCTTCTGGCCGAGCTTGCCCATGCGCTTCATCATCAGCGCCATGTCCTGGTATTGCTTGATGAGACGGTTGATCTCCGGAACCGTCGTGCCCGAGCCGGCGGCAATGCGCTGACGGCGCGAGGCGTTCAACAGCTTCGGGTTCTTGCGTTCGGTCTTGGTCATCGACGACAGGATCGCTTCCTGCCGCTTGAGCATGCTCTCGTCGATGTTCGCCTGGTCGAGCTGCTTCTTCACTTTGGCGACGCCCGGCAGGTGGCCCAGGATGCCGCCCATGCCGCCCATCTTGCGCAGCTGCTTGAGCTGCGAGGCCAGGTCGTCGAGATCGAAGCCGCCTTTCTCGAGCTTGCGCGCGAGCTTTTCGGCTTCGTCGCGGTCGGCGGTCTCGGTCGCTTTCTCAACCAGGCTGACGATATCGCCCATGCCGAGAATGCGCGACGCGACGCGCTCGGCGTGGAACGCTTCCAGCGCGTCGAGTTTTTCGCCGGTGCCGAGGAATTTGATCGGTTTGCCGGTGACGGCGCGCATCGACAGTGCAGCGCCGCCGCGGGCGTCGCCGTCGATCCGGGTCAAGACGATACCGGTGAGCGCGATCCGCTCGGCAAAAGCTTTGCCCAGATTGACCGCGTCCTGGCCGGTAAGTGAATCGACGACAAGCAGCGTCTCGGCCGGTTGTGCGATGTCATGGACCGCCGCGACTTCCTGCATCAGCGGCTCGTCGACGTGGAGCCGGCCGGCGGTGTCGAGGATGACCGCGTCGTAGCCTTCGCGTTTGCCGATATCCATCGCGCGCTTGGCGATCGCCGTCGGCCGTTCGCCGGCAACGATGGGCAATGACGCGCCGCCGATCTGCTTGGCAAGTGTCGCCAACTGTTCTTGCGCCGCCGGCCGCGCCACGTCGAGCGAAGCGAGCAGAACTTTCTTCTTCTCGCGCACTTGCAACAGACGCGCGATCTTGGCGGCGGTCGTCGTCTTGCCCGAACCCTGCAGGCCGACCATCAGAATCGCTGCTGGCGGCACGACGTTGAAATTGAGCGTGCCATCGCCGCCGAGCGTCGCCACCAGGTGGTCGTGCACCAGCTTCACCACCATCTGGCCCGGCGTCACCGAGCGCAGTACGTCTTGGCCGACGGCTTTCTCGCGCACCGCGTTGACGAAATCCTTCACCACCGGCAGCGCGACATCGGCTTCGATCAGCGCGATGCGGATTTCGCGCAGCGCCGCGGCGACGTCGTCCTCCGACAGCGCGCCCTTGCGCTTCAGCCGGTCGAAGATGTCGGCCAGACGGCCGCTCAAGCTTTCGAACAATCGGGTCTCCAAACGCGTTCGCGGCCAGTGCGCGCAACGCGCGGACTGGCCTCCCCCCGTGAGGGGCAACAGGGCTAGGGCTCCCTGAAAGCGGGCTGGAAACTAGGCCCGCAGGCCGATTCTGTCAACCGCATAGCCCCGCCCTTGCTTTATTTGCCGCGGGGATTCGCCTATATCCCTGGCCATGCGCGGCACGCCTTTCATCAAAATGCACGGCCTCGGCAACGATTTCGTCGTGCTCGACGCGCGCGCCAAGCCGATCGCGCTCGACGACAGGGCCGCCGAGGCGATTGCCGCGCGTCATACCGGCATCGGCTGCGACCAGCTTATCGTCATCGAGAAGCCGCAGCGTCAGGGCGCCGCCGCCTTCATGCGCATCCGCAACGCCGACGGCGGCGAGGTCGAGGCGTGCGGCAACGCCGCGCGTTGCGTCGCCGACCTGATCATGCGCGAGACCGGTGCTGACAGTATCACGCTCGAAACCGCCGCCGGCCTGATCGCGGCACGCACCGCCGGCAAGAATCGCGTCGCCGTCGACATGGGTGAGCCGCGCTGGGGCTGGCGCGACATTCCGTTGGCGCGCGATTGCGACACCGATCATTTGCCGCTCGCGCTCGGGTCTTTGTCGGACGGAATAGCAACGAGCATGGGCAATCCGCACGCGACCTTCTTCGTGCGCGATATCAGTGCAGTCGATATCGCCGCGCTCGGGCCGAAGCTCGAGCACGACAAACTGTTTCCACAACGCGCCAATATCGGTGTCGCGCAGATTTTGGCGGGCGACAAGATCCGCCTGCGCGTGTGGGAGCGCGGCGCCGGCCTGACGCCGGCTTGCGGCACGGGTGCCTGCGCCGCGCTGGTGGCGGCGAGCCGCCGTGGCCTGATCGGCCGCAGCGCTGAGATCGTCGCCGATGGCGGCAATCTCACGATCGAATGGCGCGCCGACAATCACGTCGTGATGACCGGACCTGTTGCCGTGAGCTTCACGGGTACGATCGATCCCTCGCTGCTGCCGGCCTGATCATGGCGGCGCAGATCGTCACTTTCGGTTGCCGGTTGAACGCCTTCGAGTCCGAGGTTATGCGCCGTCATGCGGCGACGGCCGGCCTCGACGACGCCGTGATTGTCAACACCTGCGCGGTCACGGCCGAAGCCGAGAGTCAGGCGCGGCAAGCGATCCGCAAGGCGCGACGCGAACACCCGACCGCGCGCATCATCGTCACCGGCTGTGCGGCGCAAATCGACCCGGCGCGTTATGCCGCGATGCCGGAAGTCGACCGCGTGCTCGGCAACGCGGAGAAGCTCAAGGCCGAAAGCTGGACCGGCACGGGACGCATCGATGTCGGCGACATCATGGCGGTGCGCGAAACCGCGTCGCATCTGGTCGACGGCTTCGCGCATCGCGCGCGCGCCGTCCTGGAGGTGCAGCAGGGCTGCGACCATCGCTGCACCTTCTGCGTCATTCCGCTCGGCCGCGGCCCGAGCCGTTCGGTGCCGGCGAGCGCGGTCGTCGAGCAGGCCCGCGTACTGGTCGCCAAGGGTTACCGCGAGTTGGTGCTGACCGGCGTCGATCTCACTGCCTATGGCGCCGATCTTCCGGGAAAGCCGTCGCTCGGGTCGCTGGCGGCGCGGGTACTGACGCTGGTGCCTACGCTCGAACGGCTGCGCCTGTCGTCGCTCGATCCGGCGGAGATCGACGACACGCTCTGGCGTCTCGTCGCCGAGGAGCCGCGGCTCATGCCGCATATTCATCTCTCGCTTCAGGCCGGCGACGATCTGATCCTGAAGCGCATGAAGCGCCGCCATACGCGCGACCAGGCGCTCGCCGTTGCATGCCGTGCCCGTGCGCTGCGGCCCGGCATCGCGCTTGGCGCCGACCTGATGGCCGGATTCCCCACGGAAGACGAGACGATGTTCGCGCGTACGCTCGATTTCGTCGCCGAAGCCGGGCTCGATTATCTCCATGTCTTTCCGTTCAGCGCGCGCGCCAATACGCCGGCGGCACGCATGCCGCAACTGCCCAAGACGCTGGTGCGCGAACGCGCGGCACGGCTTCGCGTGGCGGGCGCAACGGCGCTCGAACATTCGCTGCGCACGCGCGTCGGCACCGAGGCACAGGTGCTGATCGAGCAGCCGGGCTTCGGCCGCAGCGAGCATTACGCGCCGGTGGCGATCGACGGCGACGCTGCGCGCGGCACAGTCGTGCGAACGCGGCTCACTGCCGTCACTGCCGAACAGCTCGTCGGCGTTGCGGCATGAGTAACGGATTTTTCGCCCGGCTCAGATCGGGCTTGGCGCGCTCATCGCGCAATCTCACCGACGGCATCGCCGGTGTTCTCACCAAGCGCAAGCTCGACGATGCGGCGCTCGATGCGCTCGAGGAAACGCTGATCGCCGCCGATCTCGGCACGCGCTTGGCGGCGCAGGTCGTCGAGCGCCTGCGCCACGAACGCTTCGGCAAGGAGGCCACCGACACCGACGTCCGCACTGTGCTTGCCGACGAGGTCGTGCGCACGCTCGCTTCGGTCGAAGCGCCGCTGGCGATCGACGATGTAGGTGCGCCGCGGCCTTATGTCGTGCTGGTGGTCGGCGTCAACGGCGGCGGCAAGACCACAACCATCGGCAAGTTGGCGCAGCGTCTCAAAGGCGAAGGCAAGCGCGTGATTCTGGCCGCCGGCGATACCTTCCGCGCCGCGGCGGCCGAACAGCTGACGATCTGGGGCGAACGCACCGGCGCGCGCGTCATCGCCGGGCCGCCGGGCGGCGATGCGGCCGGCTTAGCCTTCGACGCGCTCGCCGCCGCCAAGAAAGACAAGGCCGACGTGTTGTTGATCGACACCGCCGGCCGGCTGCACAACAAGGCCAATCTGATGGCCGAGCTTGAAAAGGTCGTGCGCGTCTTGAAGAAAGCCGATCCGGCTGCGCCGCATACCGTTCTGCTCGTGCTCGACGCCACGGTGGGCCAGAACGCTCAGGTGCAGGCACAAGCCTTTGGCGACATGGTCGGCGTCACCGGCCTGGTGATGACAAAGCTCGACGGCACCGCCAAAGGCGGCGTGCTGGTGGCGATCGCCGAAGCCTTCAAGCTGCCGGTGCATTTCATCGGCATCGGCGAAGGCGCCGACGATCTGCGGCCGTTCGTGGCCAAGGATTTCGCGCGGAGTCTCGTCGGGCTCGACTAGGCGCTGGCGCGGTCGAGCACTTGCGCCGGATGCAGTGCTTCGCGGCCAGCGCCATCGGCGATTTGGCAACGGCACGAGGTTCCCGCCGCGACAACGAGCGCGTCGGGCGACGCGGTGCGAACCTTCGGCAGCACGGACAGCTCGCCGATCTTGAGCGACAGTTCGTAGTGCTCGGCTTCGTAGCCGAAAGCACCAGCCATGCCGCAGCACGTGGACTCAAACGTCTCGACGGCGAGACCGGGAACGAGCTTGAGCGCTGCTGCGCTTGCCGCCGCCGCACCGAAGGCTTTCTGGTGGCAATGCGTGTGCAGCACCGCCTTGTCCGCGACCGGCTTGAGCGCGAGCTTGAACCGTCCGGCCGCGGTCTCCGCCGCGATGAACTCTTCGAACAACAGCGCGGCCTTGGCGAGTGCATTCGAATCGTCGCCCGGCAGCAGTGCCGGAAATTCATCGCGCAGGGTCAGCAGGCATGAAGGCTCTAACCCGACAACGGGCACGCCGCGCGCGACGAAGGGCTTGAGCGTCGCGATCGTCCGCGCCGCTTCGTCTTTCGCCGCATCGGTCAGGCCGACGGACAGGAACGTGCGGCCACAGCATAGCGGCCGCTCGTTGCGCAGGCTTGCCGGCACAACCTTATACCCGGCGCGCTCGAGCACGCGTGCGGCGGCGCGCGCGTTCTCCGGTTCGAACCAGCGATTGAAGGTGTCGGCGAATAGCACGACCTCGCGGCCGCTGCCCGTGCCGGGCGCGTCGGCATAAGGCCGCTTGTGCCAGCGCGGCAGTTTGCGCCGCGCGCTAAATCCGGTCAGCGCTTCGCTCAACCGCGCCAAGCCGGGAACGCGGTCGCGCAGATTGAGCAACGTGCCGAGCCGTGACGCATGAGGCGCGTAACGCGGCAGATAGGCGATCAGCCTTTCACGCAGCGACAAGGCGTGCGTCTTGCGGTACTGGTGCAGGAATTCGATCTTCATGCGCGCCATGTCGACACCGGTCGGACATTCGCGCTTGCAGCCCTTGCACGAGATGCAAAGTTCCATCGTCGCGTGCATCGGCTCGGAGGTGAGCGCGTTCGGCCCGAGCTGGCCGGACAAGGCGAGGCGCAGCGTATTGGCGCGGCCGCGCGTCAGGTGTTGCTCGTCGAGTGTCGCGCGATAAGACGGGCACATCACGCCCGCGTCGCGCACGCGGCAGGCGCCGTTGTTGTTGCACATTTCGGCTGCGCCGGCGAAGCCGCCCCACGCCGACCAGTCGAGCGCAGTGTCGACGGTTTGCGTCGCATAGCCCGCCTTGAAGCGGAACAGCGAGCGGTCGTCCATCTTCGACGGCCGCACGATCTTGCCGGGGTTCATCATTCCGGTGGGATCGAACGCGTCCTTGACCGCTTCGAGGGCGCGCACCAGCCGCGTACCGAACATCGGCTCGTG
>DATEMD010000099.1:0-7518 GCA_035275845.1 Allostellaceae bacterium
ACCAAGCGGACGAAGCGGCGACCGTAAAGCAGAGTCAGCCGGCCCCCGGCTTGGCCGCCGCAACTGGCGTCTCGACCGCGACCCGCGCGCCGTCGCCGAACCGCAGCTCGCGCACCGGGAACGGGATTTCGATCCCTTCGCGCTTGAACGCGTCCCACAGCGCCACCATCACGGCCCCCCGCACGTTGGTCACGCCTTGAATCGGATCGTGGATCCAGAAGCGCAGGACGAAATCGAGCGAGAAGTCGTTGAACTTGACCAGATGGCAGACGGGCTCAGGCCACGCTATGACCCGGGGCACGGTGAGCGCCGTCTTCACAGCGAGCGCACGCACCACATGCGGATCGCTCGCATAGCTGACGCCGAAGTCGACGTCGAGGCGCACCCGATCGTGCGTATGCGACCAGTTAATGACGCGCTGCGTCACCAGGTCTTCGTTGGGGATGAGGATTTCACGACCGTCGCGCACAACGACCGACGTGTATCGACCTCCCATCGTATCGACCCAGCCGAACGTGTCGCCGACCGTGATCACATCACCGGGTTTGATCGATTTGTCCGCGAGCAGAATGATGCCGCTGACCAGATTAGAGACGATCCGCTGTAGGCCAAAGCCGAGACCGACGCCGACGGCGCCAGAGAAGATCGCAAGCACCGAGAGATCGATTCCGACCGAACTGAGGACGACCAGGATCGCAAGGGTGACCAGCGTGAGCCGGATCAGCTTGGTGATGAGAACTTGGATCGACGGCGTCAGATCCGCGCTGCTGCGCACCCGCCGGTCGATGAAATTGCTGGCCACGCCGGCGGCCCACAAGGTCAACAGCAGGAGGCCGGCCGTCTTGAGCAGGAGGAGAAGCGACACGCGCAGGCCGCCGATGACGACCGCGACGGAATCGAGCCATTGCGTCGTATCCTTGAGCTCGCCGATGATGCTGAGCGTTGCGATCGTCCACGCCGAAACCGCCACCACCCGGTTGACGAAACGATTGCGGATGAGCGCGGCGAGGATCGCGATCGCGACCCACGCCGTGGCAAGGCTAACCGAAACGCCAAGCACATAGCTGCGGGTCGGCGGCAGTAGCGCCAGCATCGCGCTGCGGAACGCGGCGGCAATCAGGATGAAAACAATCAGCCCAAGGTTGGCCAGCACCGCGGCCAGAAGCTGACGTGCGACAGAGGGCCATTTTTCGCCGACGGCGATCCACTTGCTGCGCCGCGCCAGCAGCATGACGCCGAAGCCGATCGCAACCGCGACGGCGATCAGGCCGATTTGAACCGGGAACCAGATTGTCGTGAATTCGGCACGGACCGTGCGCAGCACCTGGCCCAGAAGGGCGAGGATCCGATCTACGTCGCCGTTCACGTCGCCGTTCATCGATTGTTACAACGTCGCCGGCCCCTACTCGGATGCCCAATCCGGGTCGTAAGCCCCCAGGGAAGCCTAGCACCAATGGCCAATTTCGGGATGCGCGGCCGCTATCCGAGGCATCCGTGGCCCGACGATCCGCTGGCCGCGACGCCGACCAAGCGGACGAAGCGGCGGTGATGGCGGCATTTGCCGTCCTCAGTCTAGACTGCATACGCTAACGGAGGGGAAAGCATGCCGACGCTGGTACAGTTTTCGGCCTTTGCCTTGCTGGCGATAGCGGCGGGCGCAAGCTTTGTGGTGCAGGGTGTCGCCAACAGTCGCCTGAGCATCGATCTCGGCTCCGCATATTGGGCGGCTTTCTTTAGCTATCTCGGCGGCACAATCGTGATGCTGCTCGTCATCGCGGTAACGCGCACAGCGTGGCCCGGCGGCACGATCGCACGACCGCCGCTGCTCGCCTGGACCGGCGGCTTTTGGGGCGCGATCTATGTCGTCGCTATTATCCTTCTAATGCCGCGTCTGGGTGCCGCGACTGTGATCGCACTGCTCGTCGCCGGTCAGATGTTATCGGCGCTTGTGTTCGACAATTTCGCTGCATTCGGCCTGCCGCAGCATCCCGTGGATTTATCGCGCGTTGTCGGAGCCGTACTTTTGGTGGGCGGCGTCGTTCTTATCCGGAACTGAGCGCTTTCGCGCACGACGCGGCGCTTGCGGCGACACCAACCAAGCGGACGAAGCGCCGATAAAAAAATGCACGCCGATGAAACCAATAGATGTTAACGACGTTAAAATGGGAGGCCGCCCACACGGCCGTTTCTAACGCGCCCACCCGCCGTGACATATCAGCGTATGGTCAAAACCGACCGATTGTCTCTCTGCGCGCTATCGCCGTGGCGTCGCCGTGGTAGATTACTAGTAACGCCGTCGGGAACGTCTGGGGGGCGGCACGACCATGACCGGTGACGCTTCAACGGTTTCCAACGCGCTTGCCGCCATCAAGAACGGCATGGACACCATTCGATCGGCACTCGAATTGTTCAAGGGCGCGACGGAGACGTTGCCGGACAGCGCGCGGAAGACGGCCATCGCGGATTCAGTGGAACAGGCGGAACGCGAAATCCGCCTGGGCGAGACGCAAATCGCGCTCGCGCTCGGCTATCACCTCTGCCGTTGCACGTTTCCACCGCAGATCATGGTGAGCGTCGGACACACGTCCGGCCAGCACGCGTTTCAATGCCCGGACTGCAAGAAGCTGGAATCGGTGCAACCGCATTCCGGCAGAACGGAGCCGGTCATCCGCTACAATGCTGGCCCGCCGCGCTAGAAACCTGAGCGCGGACTAGAGCTCCACCGTCGGCTCGGCGCGCGCGAGATGGGCGCGCAGCGGGATTTCTTTCCAAGAAAGCGTGAGCGCCAGCGCCACCGCCATGATCACCGCGCCACAGGCGAAGGCCCAATGGAAGCCGTGCGCCAGCGCGTTCGGCAGCGCGGCGCGCGCCGCGGCACCGACCGTCGACATATCGCCGCCGCCGCGCAGCAGCGCGTCGGCCATGCCGGCGGCGCCGACCTGGGTCAGGCGTGCGTTGAGCGCCGCCAGCAGGATCGCCCACAGGAAAGCCGCGCCGAACGAGCCGCCGAGCGAGCGGAAAAAGGCGACGCTGGCCGTGGCGGCGCCGATGTCGCGCGCTTCGGCGGCGTTCTGCGCCGCGACCAGCGTCGCCGGCATCGCGCCGCCCATGCCGATGCCGAGCAAGCCGATGAAGCTAACGACATACCAGCCGGAGCTCGCGCCATTGGCGAACGCAAGCGCGCCGAACGCCACCACGGCAAATGTCAGCGTCAGCATCGGCGCCTTCTTGTAACGGCCGCTGTGCCGCATCCATTGGCCGGTGGGATAGGCGCCGAGCACGGTGCCGCCCATCAGCGGAATCAGCAGCAGGCCGGTATCGCCGGCGTCCTTGCCGAGAACCAGCTGGATGAACACCGGCAAGAGCACGGTCGCGCCGAACATGCCGGCCGAGACGACGAAGCCGATGAGATTGGCGGTGAGGATGACCGGGCTGGCGAACAAGCGCGGCGGCAGCAGCGGCTCGAGCGCACGCAATTCCTGCAAGGCGAACAATACGAGTAGAACGATCCCGGCAGCCGTGAGCCCGAGAATCGGCGGCGACAGCCAAGGGAATTCGACGCCGCCCCAACTGGCGACGAGCAGCAGCGCGACAACGCCCGGAATCAGAATGGCGGCGCCGAGAACATCGATGCGCGGATCGCCGCCGTGCGTCGGCAGACGCTTCAGCGCGTTCCAGCACAGCACCAGGCCGAGCGCGCCGATCGGCAAGTTGATCCAGAACACCCAGCGCCAAGTGAGATATTGGACGAAGACGCCGCCGAGGACCGGGCCGCCGACGCTGGCCAGCGCCCAGATGCCGCTCATATAGACCTGGTAGCGGCCGCGTTCGCGCGGCGAGATGACGTCGGCGATGATCGCCTGCGACATGCTGATGAGAGCGCCGCCGCCGATGCCCTGAAGCGCGCGCGCCGTGATCAGCTGACCCATGCTTTGCGCCGAGGCACAGAACGCCGATGCAGCGACGAAGACACCGATACCGATGATGATGAGACGCCGGCGGCCATAGAGATCGCTGAGCTTGCCGTAGATCGGCGTCGAGGCGGTGGAGGTCAGCAGATAGGCGGTGACGATCCACGACAGGTGCTGGATGCCGTTGAGATCGTCGGCGATCGCGGGCAGCGCGGTGACCACGACGGTCTGATCGAGCGCGGCCAAAAGCAGCCCGATGAGCGCGCCCGACAGGATTTTGAGAATCTCGTTATGGCTGAACTGCGGCGGCGGACCTGCCGCGCGCGTGGCCGACATAGCCATGGCCTGCCCTCTCTTCGGGCAGAGGGTCTATCGCGGCGACCGCGGCAAGTCACCATCCATTCGGCAATGGCAGGATTGCGCAGCCGATATCAGTGGTTGCCGGCGACACCCTTGAGTTTCTCGTAAGTCCGCAAACCGCCCATGCCCAGCATGCCAAACATCAATTGCCAGAGCGTGTCGTCGAGCGCGGGCGGACGCGGAAACGCATAGCCCGACCAACTCGTCGCCCAGACCGCGAGCGGCACCAGTAGATACTGGTACGCGAGCGCGCCGCCGCAACACCAGCCGATGAACGGCCGCCAGCCAGCGACGAAGAGTGACGGGCTTGCCGCCTCGGCCGTGTCGATCTTGTCCTGCGCCGAATCCCACGACACCAGAGAGCTGCGCAGCTCGCTTTCGGCCTGGGCGCGCTGCGCCGGATCGGGAATGAACTTGTTGACGATGCCGAGGACGTTGCCGATGAGATCGTCGATGCCGAACGCCATCGTGCGCTTACCACGCCAGGCCGACGAGGACGACGAGCGCGCCGACGGCGCAGGCGATCACGCCCCACAGGAACGGATGGTTCGCCATCCAGGCGCGAACGCCGCTGCGCGCGGCGACGACATCCTGTTTGGCGGCGGATTCGATATTGCTCATGGAACACTCCTTGGTTGATGAACGTGGCGGATAAAATTCAGGAATAAGCGCGCGCCAACCAGCCGGCGAGAAAGCAGGCGCGATCGGGATGACGGGCGACGATTTGGCGATAATGCGCGGCGAGCGCCTCGCGCAATGCTGCGAGAGCGGCATCGGCCGGAATTTCGTTGGCGGCGGCGACGGTGGCAGCACCGAGGACACCGTCTTCGGCGAGCGCGCCACCGACGGCATTGAGCGCACGCTGGAAACAGACGATCGCGGGATTGGCGCCGAGATTGACCGCCGCGTCGAACAGCTTGGCGCCGAGCGATGACGGCAACCGCGCGAGGCCGAGGCGATCCCACCAATCGCGGCGGTAGATCGCGCGGGCGTCGTCTGCGCTCAAGGCGGCGATATCGAGGCCGGGATGAGTCGCGGCGGTGATACCATATTTCGTGCCGACGCACGCGCCGGCACCGATGGCGCCGCCAGTCCAGTTGCCGGGATCGGCCGCGTCGTTCTGGAAGCCACCTTCGTGCGCAAGCACGATGGCGACCGCGGCATCAAAAACCGGATCGTCGCTCACAGAATACCGCGCGCTTCGAAGAGGCGCAGCAGGATCGCGCCCATGGTGAGCAGCAATCCGGCGACCAGCGACAGCACCGAGCGTGTCAGGAAGATGCGGATCGACTGCAGCGCTTCGCGGATTTCGGTGTAACGCTCGGCGCAAACCGCCTCGTGCTTTTCGAGTTGCGCGCGCGCCGCCCGCGCGAGCTCAAGCGCCCGCGCGGCATCCTCATAGGTGCGGGAGAACATGGGATGATCCAGGGTTGCGCGTGTTTAGCGTTGCCGTTGCCAGGCCGCTAGCGGCGGGCCAAACGGGATGGCACATTCGCGTTGTCCGGAACACGGAAGAGACGGCCACGAAACGAGGGGGATCGTGAAAAAGGTCATCGTCACGCTCAATATCGGCCAGCAATATCAGAATGCCTGGCGCAAAACCTGCCGGAGGGGCTGGCAGGCGTATTGCGAGCGCCACGGCTTCGATCTGATCAACCTCGACAAGCGGCTCGATATTTCGGAACGTGCCAACAATCGTTCGCCTGCGTGGCAGAAGCTTCTAATCTTGAGCCAGGACTGGTCGAAGGATTACGACCGGGTGGTTTGGGTCGACTCTGACGTGCTGATCAATCCGACGGCGCCGAGCATCATCGAGGACGTGCCCGAAGAGAAGATCGGCTGCGTCGACGAACTAACATATCCGACGCCTAATGATCGCAAGATGATCATCGCCGCCAAACGAGCCAGCGAGACTGACGGTGACGCCGAGCTCTTCCACACATGCGTTGGACTACCCGCAGGCGGACATTCGGCTATCGTTCAAACCGGCGTGATGGCGCTCTCACCGAAGTATCATCGGGAGCTGTTCGAGCACACCTACAACGCCTACGAGGATCCGGGTCCAGGATTTTACTACGAGATGCGATTCCTATCGCATGAGATCCAAAAGGCCGCGGTCCAACACTGGATCAGTGGGAAGTTCAATGCGCTACTGATCTGGCTCGCAATGGCGGAAATCGTGAAGACCGGGCGCCAGCCGCGCACCAAGATCGAGATGGGGCATTTCCTGATGGAACAGTTCTTCCGCAACTTCTTCATCCACTTCGCTGGACATCAAGACTGGATGCCGATCGTCGGCTTCATTGGCGGTTAAGATCGCGGCGGGGCGATTACTTCGCATACCAAGCTCATAGGTTTACCTGATTGCATTGCAGGATCATCGCGCCGTTAGTCAGCGCGACAATCCCGTGCGGTACACCAGCCGGGAAGGTAATCACGTGCCACGCCTCGACTGCCTCACGCCGCTTTTCCGTGAACCATTCCACAGCCCCGACGGTCACGACTGTGTCGTGGGTGAAGGTATGGTTGTGCAACGGCAGCACGTCGCCCGCTTTCTCGAAGACGTAGGCGTAATATCGCCCGGAAAGCGGCACTAGGCGCGGCAACGACACGATCAGTTCGCCACCGTCGCCGTACCAATAGATTTCCCGGTCTTATTCGGTTGCGGCGCCGGCGCGGGAGACTTCGGAGGCGGTATGCTGCGCTTGGCCTGCGCCGCGAGCAGTCCCGCGACCTTAGCGATCACCGCGTCGCCGAACGGCCAAGACTGCGGGCCGCCGGCGATGACGACGCTGCCATTCGAGATCGCATGGCGGACGCCTGGTTCGTAGATACGTTCAATCGCGCCGACCGGAAGTGACGGCTTGGCACCTCCGTCAGTGACAAAGGAATCGCCAGCATCGACGTAAGTCAGCGTGCCGTCACTGATGCGAATCAGATCGTTCGTTGCGTGGTGATGGAAAAATTTTCCCATCGCGACCTCCTAGAGCTTGATCATCACATTGAGAAAGCTGGTCGGTTGCATATTGTTGTGCGCACCACCACTGCCGGCGCCCCCAGTAGTGCTGCTCGTTCCCGTTGACCCGGCATACCCACCGGGACACGCCCATGGAGCGAGATCCTGTCCAGCACTCATCGGCGCGGTGTACGAGTGGCTGTGACTCGGCATCTCGGCTTGAGTCAGCGTGTGAGTCTCCTCGCCGGTCGTGTCGCCGAGATTGCGCGTGGTGAGGCCGGCGCCCGAACC
>DATEMD010000100.1:0-3976 GCA_035275845.1 Allostellaceae bacterium
TGCTGGTCGAGGCCGATGACGCCCGCCGACACGCCCGACAGAACCGCCTCGGTGAACCGCCGGCGCTGATCGAGCTGCCGGTTGGCCTCGATCAACTCGCTCTGCTGGCTTTCGAGCTGATGCGTCATGCGATTGAAGGCACGGAACAGGGTGCCGAATTCCTCGTCGCCCATTCCGATCGGCACGCGTGCGGTGAGATCGCCGCCGCGCACGCGCTCGGCAGCGACGATCAGCGAGCTCATCGGCCGCGCCAAACGCTGCGCGAAAGTCAAACCAACCCATACCGCGCCGGTCAGCAGCAAGATGCCGACGGCAAAGAACACCATGGTGAAGGCGATCTGATATTCCGAGCGTTCACCTTCGAGCTTCTCATATTGCGTGACGGCGCTCTGGGTTCGCGTCATATGCGCCAGCACCGTCGGATCGATGTAGCGCCCGACAAACAGATAGACGTCGCCGAAGCGATTGAGCCGGATGAGCGCCCGCACCCGGTCGTCGTTGTCGCTCGTCAGCACGGCGACGTCGCCCGACTGCGCTTGACGCACCGCCCAAACCGGGATCGGTTGCAGCTCGAGCGAGAAGCTCAGCGCGGTGTGCGCCAGAACGTGACCGCCACCGTCGAAGACCACCGCTTCGTTGAGCGAGCGCAGCGCCGCCTGAGCGTTCACCACCTGGTTGAGGCGATCGGGATTGATGCTCAAAATCGCCGCCTCGCGATTGAGGTCGTTGGCCATGCTGACGACGTCGGCGCGGATCGCCTGTTGGTGCTCGTGCAGATAGGCTTCGGCGACGACCAACGATTCCTGGAGCGCCGTACTCACACGCTCGCTGAACCACGCCTGCACGCCGAAGCTGAACAGCAGGTAGGAAAAGACCGCGACGATGACGGTCGGAATCACCGCCACCAAGCTGAACAGCACGACAAGGCGGATGTGTAGCCGCGAGCCGGCAAGGCCGCGGCGGCGTTCGGCCCAGAGTTGAACGAGGCGCCACGCCACCACCGCGACGAGCGGCAGCACCAGCACCAGATTGACGATGAGGATGAGTTGGTCGAGGTGCGGTTGCGAATCGAACGGCGGGATGCCGCGCATCGCGGCGAAGGTGGCGATGGCGGAGAGCACCGCGGCAATCGCGAGTGACACCGCCAATTTGCGCGCCAGCCGCACTCGGCGCGCCCACAACACCAATTCGCGCGAAATGCTCATCCGCCCCGTTGGCCCGCCCATCGCAATACCGGCCAGCGTTGCATCCCGGCCACGGCGTTGCTTCCAAGCAACACCCTAGCCCAAGCCCTTAATAACGCGCCATTATTTTGTGAGCGACACCGTTGCGTGCGGCCATTTCCGCCGGCGGACGGCGGCTTGAGGTTACTTTCCGCCGCGGCCGACGTCGATTTCGAGCTCGCGGATCTTCTTCCGCAGCGTGTTCCGGTTAAGGCCGAGCAGCTGCGCCGCGCGCAGCTGATTGCCCCGTGTCGCGCCCAGCGTGAGCTGGATGAGCGGCCGTTCGATCTCGCGCAGCACGCGATCATAGAGTCCGGCCGGCGGCAGGTTGCCCTTATGAGCGTTGAAATAGTCGCGCAGGTGGCGCTCGGCGGCGACGCTGAGACCTTCGTTGGCCGCCACCTCGGTCGCGGCATTCGCCAGCGGCGGCGTCGCTTCCGCCAACTCGGCTTCGACCGCGTCGAGGCCGATGACCTCCTGCGAATAAAGCGCGGCGACACGGCGCACCAGATTCTCGAGTTCGCGTACGTTGCCCGGCCAGCGATAGGATTTGAGCCGCTCCATCGCCGGCTGATCGAGCGTCTTGAGCGGCAACCCTTCGTTGTGCGCAAGTTGGAAGAAGTGCCGGACCAGCGCCGGAATGTCCTCGGTGCGTTCGCGCAGCGGCGGCAGCCGCAACGGCACGACGTTGAGGCGATAGAACAGGTCTTCCCGGAACAGGCCTTGGCGGATCGATTGGCGCAAGTCGCGATGCGTCGCTGCAATGATGCGGACGTCGGCACGGACCGACGTGCGGCCGCCGACGGTGGTGTATTCACCCTGTTGCAACACACGCAGAAGCCGCGTTTGCGCCTCAAGCGGCATGTCGCCGATCTCGTCGAGGAATAGCGTGCCGCCTTGCGCCTGCTCGAAGCGGCCGACGCCGCGCGCCGTTGCGCCGGTGAACGAGCCCTTCTCGTGACCGAAGAGTTCGCTTTCGATCAACTCGCGCGGAATCGCCGCCATGTTGATGGCGATGAACGGACCGTTCCGCCGCTTGCCGTAATCGTGCAGCGCACGCGCAACGAGCTCCTTGCCGGTGCCGCTTTCGCCGGTGATCATCACGGTCAGGTCCGTGCCCATCAAGCGCGCCAGCACGCGATAGATTTCCTGCATTGCCGGCGAGCGGCCGATAACCGGCAGCTGTTCGTCGTCTTCACCGTTCGCGGGCGCCGCCGGCATGCTGCCGTGCGGCAGCGTCAGCGCGCGCTCGACCAGCGCAACTAGCTCGCGCAGGTCGAATGGCTTCGGCAGATATTCGAACGCGCCGCGCTCGGTCGCCTTGACCGCCGTCAGCAGCGTGTTCTGCGCGCTCATGACGATGATGCGCAGTTCCGGCCGCAGCTTCTTGATACGCGGCACCATGTCGAGTCCGTTGTCGTCCGGCATGACCACGTCGGTGATGACGAGATCGCCCTCGCCGTCCGAGATCCAGCGCCACAGCGTCGCCGCGTTGCTGGTGGTGCGCACGACATGGCCGAGCCGGCCGAGCGCCTGGCTCAACACCGTGCGGATGGCGCGGTCGTCGTCGGCGACGAGGATGGTCGACGGATTGTTCATAACGCGGCCCCGCTCGGCGTGTCGCGCGACACCGGCAGATAGACGCGGAAGACAGTGCGGCGGGGTTCACTGTCGAATTCGATCACGCCGCCGTGGTCGCCGATCACCTTGGCGACCAACGCCAGGCCAAGACCGCTGCCGTTGTGCTTTGTCGAAACGAAGGGATCGAACAAATGCGGCCGCAGATCGTCGGGAATGCCGGCGCCGTTATCGGTGACCGACACGACCAAGGGCAAATGCACGCGGCTGTCCGAGCCGGCGATGGCGAGCCGCACGCCGTGCTGATAGGCGGTTCGAAGCTCGATCTCGCCACCTTTTTCCGGCGCCGCTTCGGCGGCGTTCTTCACCAGGTTCATGAACACCTGGATCAGCAGGTCGCGGTTGCCGTGCACGAACGGCAGCGACGGATCGTAGATTTCGGTGATCTGGATGTGGCGCGCGAAGCCGGATTGCGCCGCCTTGCGCACGCGGCCCATCACCTCGTGGATGTTCACGGCAGTGCGTTCGAGCGGCCGGCTGTCGGAAAACACGTCCATGCGGTCGACCAACGCGCAGATACGGTCGGCTTCGTCGCAGATCAGCCGCGTCAACTCGCGATCGGCGGCATTGACGTTCTGTTCGAGCAATTGTGCCGCGCCACGGATTCCCGAAAGCGGATTCTTCACTTCGTGCGCCAGCATCGACGCCATCGCCGTCACTGAGCGCGCGGCGTTGCGGTGAGTCAGTTGACGATCGATCTTGTTGGCGATCGAGCGTTCCTGGAATGTCAGCAGAACACGATCGTGCGCTTCCGACAGGGGCGCCGCCTGGATATCGACGAAGCGCGCCGGTAGGCGCGGCGTCTCGAGCGTGACGCCGTATTCCGAAACGCTGTGGCCCGTTTCGCGCACGCTCGCGATCAGCGCGAACAGCGGTCCATCCTGCGGCAGCATGGTCCCGAGGTTGGTGCCCACGAGCGTCGCCGCGCCAGTCTCGAACAGCTGTTCAGCGGCAGCGTTGACAAAGCAGACGCGATCGTCGGCATCGACAACCAGCAGCGGCTCGGGCAACGACGCCAGCACCTGCGTCGGATCGGGCGGCACAACGCCAAGCTTCCGAGCCAGGCTGCGCAGCGCCATCTAGGCCGCCAGTCGCGCGATCAGCGGCGCGAAGAA
>DATEMD010000101.1:0-5044 GCA_035275845.1 Allostellaceae bacterium
TATGCCGAGCGGCACCAGATTCCGATCGCCAAGGACAAGCGCGGCGAGGCGCCGTTCTCGACCGACGCCAACCTTTTGCACATTTCGGCCGAAGGCAAGGCGCTCGAGGATCCGTGGCACGAGCCGGAAGAATTCGTCTACAGCCGGACGGTCGCGCCGGAGAAGGCGCCGGACCAGCCGGACTACGTCGAGATCGAATTCGCCAAGGGCGATCCGGTCGCGGTCGACGGCAAAAAGCTGTCGCCGGCAGCGCTGCTGACGCGGCTCAACGAGCTCGGCGGCAAGCACGGCATTGGCCGGCTCGACTTGGTCGAGAACCGTTTCGTCGGCATGAAATCGCGTGGCGTCTACGAGACTCCGGGGGGCACCATCCTGCACGCCGCGCATCGCGGCATCGAGAGCATCACGCTCGATCGCGGCGCGGCGCATCTCAAGGACGAGCTGATGCCGCGCTATGCCGAGCTGATCTACAACGGCTTCTGGTATTCGCCCGAGCGCCTCATGCTGCAAGCGCTGATCGACAAGAGCCAGGAGGACGTCGCCGGCGCGGTACGGCTCAAGCTCTATAAGGGCACAGTGCGCGTGGTCGGCCGCAAATCGCCGCACAGCCTCTACAGCTTGGCGCACGTGACGTTCGAGGCCGATCAGGTCTACGACCAGCGCGATGCCGAAGGTTTCATCAAGCTGAACGCGTTACGGCTGCGGCTCGCGGCGCGGCTGCGCCGAAAATAGTCACAAGCGCCGACGGCGCAGAAGCTCCTGAGCCGGTTGAAGCGCCTGTATCTATGTATTTGATATAAAAGACTAATACAGAGAATCGCAGCCCTGAATTGACCCTGCGAAATCCATGTTTTTGCCATGATCGGCGACCATGTTGCGGACATCGCCCATAGCAAAAAGGGGACGGAACCATGGGTTCGCGTATTGGCGTTTTGATGGTGGCGGCTGCGATGTTGCTTTCGGCTTGCGGCACGTCACCGGGTGACCGAGGCCTGTCGGGTGCCGGTATCGGCGCGGCGGGCGGTGCCGTGGTCGGAGCGCTGGTTGGCGCGCCTCTGGCAGGTGCGGCTATCGGCGCCGGCGCCGGCGCTTTGACCGGTATGGCGACCAGCCCGTCGAACGTTTATCTCGGCAAGCCGGCCTGGGAACAGTAACCGGCCCGACGGTCACCTTTCGCTGAGACCACTGCCCCCTCGGGAGCGATCCCGAGGGGGTTTTGTTTTGCGCGTTGGTCTAAACCGCAGGCTCGGGCAACCCACGCCGGCGGCAGGCCGCGATCAGCGTGTTGCGCAGCAGGCAGGCAATCGTCATTGGGCCGACACCGCCCGGCACCGGCGTAATCGCGCCAGCGACGCGTTGCGCCTCGGCAAAGGCGACGTCGCCAACCAGCTTGCCCTTGCCGTCCGGTGTGGCGACACGGTTGATGCCGACATCGATCACCGTCGCACCCGGCTTGATCCAATCGCCGCGCACCATCTCCGGCCGCCCGACCGCCGCCACCAACAGATCGGCGCGACGCGCCATCGCCGGCAAGTCGCGCGTCCGCGAATGCGCGACCGTCACCGTGCAATGCTCGCCGAGCAGCAATGCCGCCATCGGCTTGCCGACGATGTTGGAGCGTCCCAGGATCACCGCTTCGGCGCCGGCCAGGTTCTTGCCCAGGTTCTCGCGCGCCAGCAACAGGCAACCATACGGCGTGCACGGCACAAGCGCCTTGCCGCCGCTCCACAGCCGGCCGACATTCTCGACATGGAAGCCGTCGACGTCCTTGGCCGGCGAAATCGCCTCGATGATCCGCTGTGCGTCGATCTGCTTCGGCAAGGGAAGTTGCACGAGGATACCGTCAACCGCATCGTCGGCATTGAGCTGCGCCACCAAACGCAACAGTTCGGCTTCGCTGGTGGCGGCCGGCAGGCGGTGCGTGATGCCTTTGAGGCCGGCTTCGTCGGTCGCCTTGGTCTTGCTCTTGACGTAGACCTGGCTCGCCGGGTCGTCGCCGACCAGAACCGCCGCGAGGCCGGGCACGACGCCGTGCGCCGCCTTGAGCGTCGCGGCGGCCGCCGCGACCGTCGCGCGCAGTCGGGCCGCGACGGCTTTGCCGTCAATCAATTTCGCTTCGGACATGATCTCAATCCTTATTCAAGTCGCGCCGCATGCGCGGCGAAATCATCATCGATGTGAATGAGCTTGCGACGTCTGGCGGTGCCGGCCGCGCCCAAGACCGAACGGCATCGGCCCGATCAACCGTGCATCAACGTGTAGACCTCGACCTGCCGCAACTCCATCTCGATGAACCACAGGATCAACAGCAGGATGACGGGTGAGATGTCGATGCCGCCGAAGCTGGGCAGGATGCGCTGGATCGGGCGCAAGGCGGGCTCGGTCGCCCGGTAAAGGAAGCCCGCCGCGGTGCGCACCACGTGATTGCGCGTATCGATGATGCCGAACCCCGTGAGCCACGAAAATACCGCCGCGACGATGACGACCCACCAATAGATATTGATCAGGGCGACGATCACCTCAATCACCGGCACCAGGAAGTTGCCCATCGCCCGAATCCTCTCCCACGCCCGCGGCGTTGGCGAACCCTAAACATCGGCCCTGGCCGGTGCAAGGAGAGCGGATGTCGCGGGCCGCCTTGACAGTCCGCGCGGCCGCGACCCATATTCCGCGCCACGCGGGCGGGGCAGTAGCTCAGTTGGGAGAGCGCGACGTTCGCAATGTCGAGGTCAGGGGTTCGATCCCCCTCTGCTCCACCATCCGCCCCGGCGGTGCCGCGATCCAAA
This sequence comes from Allostellaceae bacterium, assembly GCA_035275845.1. Taxonomy (GTDB): domain Bacteria; phylum Pseudomonadota; class Alphaproteobacteria; order ATCC43930; family CGMCC-115725; genus REEB95. The sequence goes on from DATEMD010000101.1 coordinate 2,787, forward strand.
GGGACAAGATTGAACATGCGCCGTCGCGCGCTGGCCGTTGCGTTCGTGTTGGCCGTCGTTGCCGGGCCGGCGCAGGCCGGCGAAGCCTATCAGGTCTCGACCATCGCGAGCCTGCTTGCCGGTGGCTATGACGGTACTGTCACCGTCGGCACCCTGTTGCAGCATGGCAATTTCGGCCTTGGCACCTACAACGGTGTCGATGGCGAGATGGTAGTGCTGAACGGCCGGGCCTATCGCTGCACGGCCGACGCCGTGGCGCATCCGGCGCCGGCGGCCATGCGGACGCCCTTTGCCGTCGTCACGGATTTCCATCCGCAAGCCGCCGTCGCAATCGCGGCGGATCAGTCACTCGATCAGCTCGAAGCGGCACTCGACGCGCTGCCGTTGAGCGCATCGCGCATCGTTGCGGTCCGCATCGTCGGCCGCTTCCAAACCATGCAGGTGCGCAGCGAGCCGAAACAACAGCCGCCGTACCGACCCTTGGCTGAGGTGATCAAGACGCAGCAGGTGGTACACGATCTGGGTGCGGTTGACGGCACGCTGGTTGGTTTCCGCTTTCCGGCCACGGCGAGCTCGGTCAACGTCGCCGGCTGGCACTTCCACTTCATCACGGCGGACAGCACGCGGTGCGGCCATGTCCTCGGTCTGACCACTGGCACCGGCCGTGCCGCGGTACAGGAAATCGCCGATTTACATGTGCGTTTCCCGGCGCAGGCGCCCGCCGCGCCGGCCAGCGCGGACGCGGTCCGCGCGGTGGAACATCCGCAATAAACGCGGTCGGTGGCTTAACCGAACGTCGGCGCGCGCGGCTTCTGCGTGAAGTCGAAACCGTCGAGCAGGTTATAAGCCTTGGCGTCGCGGTCCTGTAACGGCTTCAGGCCGAAGCGCGCCTCGATCATCGCCAGCACCGACGTGGTATCGGCGACGCGGTGGTCGACGTAGCCCCGCCGCGTCCACGGGCTGATCAGCAGCGCCGGGATCCGCGTGCCGCAGCCATAGGCGTCCGGCATAGGCGGCGCGACATGGTCCCAGAAGCCGCCGCCTTCGTCATAGGTGATGACGATTGCGGTTTTCTCCCACAGCCGGCTTGCGCCGAGCGCCTTGAGCAAGCTCATCACCCATTGCTCGCCCCAGCGCGGCGCTGAATTAGCCGGATGCTCGTCACGGCCGCCGGTCGCTTTGAGGAAAGAAACCCGCGGCAGGCGGCCGGATTTGACGTCCTCGAAGAAATCCGTGCTGTCCCGGAAGCGGCCGTTCTTCACGTTGCGGAACCAGGTCGGGAAGTACTGGAACGGATTGTGATGCGGCAGATAGAGATCGGCGGTGTCGACGACGACAGAACCGTCGCCGGCGTCGAACGCGGTTTTCATCGCCCACGGCTTCACCGCGTTCCAGCCCTCGTTGTACCAGGCCCAGGAGAGCGAAGCGTCGTCGAGCCGGTCGCCAATGTTCGGATAGGTCTGCTCGTCCGGTGGCGGCGACAGATTGATCGACCCCATGAAGGTTTCGGTTGGGCCGTTCACCGGCGCGGCATCGTTAATCAGGATGCCGTTCTTGTCGTAGGGCTGGTCGAAGACCGGCGGCTCTAGGCTTCCCATCTTGCCCGGGGGTGCTTTCGACCATGCCGCCGAACGCGCCGCGACCAGATAGAGCGCGTTGCCGGTCGAACCACCCGACATCGCCTGGAAGAAATGGTCGAACAGGACGTGCTCGTCAGCCAGCCGGTAGTAATCCGGCAGATCGGCGCGCGCGTAGAAGCCGAGCACCGCACCCGACGGCGTGGATTCGGCAAGCATCATCTTCACCGGATCGGTGCCGGGGCCCTTGTCGAAGAATTCGTGCTTGCCCTTGAGGGCGAGGGCGACGAAGTAATCCATCTTGCCGCGATCGATCTGCGCGAACATCCGATAGAAATGGTGCATCGGATCCCACGGCACGTTGGCGTCGGATGGAATGTACGGCGCCATATGGAACGGCCGGTTCTCGAGCACCGCATGGGCGAAGCCGGGAATCTGGTACGGCACCGGCAGATAGGTATAAGGGACGCCGGCGGGATTCTTCTGCTGGCCGGTGAAGCGCGGATCGACGTGGCCGTTGCGGTCGAGGAGGCCGGCGACAGGGTTGCCGTGAGGCGACTGATAGGCGCCGAAATAGTGATCGAAGCTGCGATTTTCTTGATAGATCACGACGATGTGGTCGATCTTCTCGCGCAGCAGCTGCAGATCGGGCGCAGCGGATTCGGCAGCGCGCACCAATGG
>DATEMD010000102.1:0-2639 GCA_035275845.1 Allostellaceae bacterium
CGCCGGCTCTACGGCATCGCCTTGCGCATCGTGCAACGGCCGGCGATTGCCGCCGAAGTTTTACAAGAGGCCTTTATCCAGGTTTGGCGGAACGCGCGCACGTTCTCGCCGGCACGCGGCGCGGCGGAGGCGTGGCTTATCGGCATTGTCCGCTTCCGCGCGCTCGATGCCGTGCGCAAGCATGGGCGGGAAATTCTGTCCGACGATCCGACACTCGGCGACAGCGCGGTAGAGCCCGACGCGATCGAGCGCATTGACGCCGCGGCCGACGCCGGCGCGCTGCGCCGCTGCCTCGGCGCGCTCGACGATAACCAGCGGCGCTGCGTGATCCTGGCCTTCGTCGACGGGCTGTCGCACTCCGAAATCGCACAGCGTCTTACCGCGCCGCTCGGCAGCGTCAAGAGCTGGGTACGGCGCGGTCTGTTGGCCCTGCGGAGCTGTCTGGAATCATGATCCCGGGAAGCCGCGACGACATCGACGTTCTGGCCGGCGAGTACGTCCTCGGCTTGCTCGAACCGGCAGCCCGGCAAGAGGTTGAAGCCGCGCTCGCCGGCAACGCGATGCTACGCGACGCAGTGGCGTTCTGGGAGGCGAAGCTCCATCCGTTGGCCTCACTGGCGTCACCGGCCGAACCTCCGGCGGACGGCTGGGATGCGATCGTGGTGCGTCTCGACAGCGATGCACGGCAGGGCGCGGCGCCGCGGATTTGGAATCGTCCAGAACTGTGGCGTTGGACGGCCGCTGGCTTCGCGGCGATCGCTGCCGCGCTCGCGCTCTATATCGCGCTGATGCCGATCCCGCCGGCTGCACGCTATGTCGCCGTGCTACACGCGCCGCAACAGGGTCAGGCCGAATGGCTGGCGACGACGGACAAGGACGGATTGACGATCCGCGCGGTCGCGGCACAGCAACCGCCGGCCGATCACGCTTTCGAGTTGTGGGCGATCGTGCCGGGCATGGCGCGACCGCAGCCACTCGGCGTCATTCCGGCCGATGGCATCTTGCGCATCGCCACCGTGCCGGCGGACGTGCGCAGCGGCACGACGTTGGCGATCAGCGTCGAACCGCCGGGCGGTTCGCCGACCGGATTGCCCACCGGACCCGTGGTGTTCGTCGGTGGTGTGCAACCGCTCTAGGCGTTGGCGCGCTCCGACGGCGACGTTATCATCGCGCGATGCAACCTCTCTCCCGCCGTCAGATAGCTTGGCGTGCCGCGCAGGACATTCCCGACGGCGCTTACGTCAATCTCGGTATCGGCCTGCCGACGCTGTGCGGCGATTACGTCCCGAAGGACCGCGAGATCGTCTTCCATAGCGAGAACGGCATCCTCGGCATGGGCCCGGCGCCGGCAAAAGGGCACGAGGATCCGGATCTCATCAACGCCGGCAAGCAACTCGTCACGTTGTTGCCCGGCGGCGCCTATTTCCACCACAACGACGCGTTCCTGATGATCCGCGGAGGCCACATCGACTTGGCGCTGATGGGCGCGCTCGAAGTGGCCGCTAACGGCGATCTCGCCAACTGGATTACCAACGATCCGCACGCGCCGCCCGGCGTCGGCGGCGCGATGGACCTAGCGGCTGGTGCCAAGGAAGTGCGCATCCTGCTCGAACACACCACCAAAGAGGGCGGCCCGCGCATCAAGCAGACGTGTAGCTATCCACTGACCGCCAAAGGCTGTGTCAAGCGCATCTACACCAATCTGGCGGTGATCGACGTGACGCACGATGGCTTGGTGGTGCGCGAGATGGTTGAGGGCCTTGACCTCACTGGTCTACAGAAAGTCACCGAGCCGAAACTTACGCTCGCGAACAATTGGAAAAAGCTAACGGCGCCGGCAGTCTAACTGCCTTCGCTGTTGCCGAGATTGCGGACCAGCGCCATCCAGTTGCCCTGCGGCGCGGCGCATTCCTCGCCAGTGTTCTGCACCAACGCAACACCGCCGAACGTCCACAGCCTGCGCCACCGCGTCAGATCCGCCAGCGCCTTGTCTTCGACGCGGCGGCGAATGCGACGGTGCATGTACCAGCGGCCGAAGGTGAAATAGACCAGCACGCCGGCAACCGCGACGCCGGCTGCCGCCTGCCAGCCGCGAAACCACCACGCCGCGGCCGTCAAAGCGAGACCGCCATAGGCCCAGATGTTGCCGTCGGCCTCCGAGCCGACCGGGCTGTCGAGGTGTGTCAGCTTTTTGTAGTCGAGGCGCAACGCGATTTTGCCGTCGATACGCAGACGATTCAGCACGACGAACAATTTCTCGGCGGTTTCCTCGGACGGCGCAGCGCCGTCGGCGAGACTCATGCTTTACCGTTCAGCCGTTCGACGATTGCGGCAACGCCCTGGCCGACGCCGATGCACATGGTCACGAGTGCGTATCGTCCGCCGCGCCGCTCGAGCTCGCGCAGCGCAGTGAGCGCAATGCGCGCGCCCGATGCGCCGAGCGGGTGGCCGATGGCGATCGCGCCGCCGTTCGGGTTTACCCGACTGTCATCGAAGGCCAAGCCCATCAACTTGAGACAGCCGAGCACCTGGGTGGCAAACGCCTCATTCAATTCGATCACGTCCATGTCCTTGAGCGTGAGGCCAGCGCGTGCGAGCGCCTTTTGCGACGCCGGCACCGGACCAAGACCCATGACGCG
>DATEMD010000103.1:0-10416 GCA_035275845.1 Allostellaceae bacterium
GAGGCGGTCGCCTTCGCCAAGAAGAACGCGATGGACTATTCGGTGATCGAGCCGCATGAGCCGAAGTTCAGACCCAAGAGCTACGCCGACAATTTCCGCTGGCACCGCCCGAGCTGACGGCGGATTTCGCGTGCTGCGCGCCCATAGCTCAGAGGATTAGAGCAGCCGCCTTCTAAGCGGCAGGTCGCTGGTTCGAGTCCAGCTGGGCGCGCCAATTTCAGCGCGCAGTATGCGCCTTGCTCATCGCCGCCCACAATCGTCCCGGCGTCGCCGGCATATCGACGTCTGAAACGCCGTCGCGCCGTCTTGGTCAGGGCAACGGTGCCGACGGCGCGGCTTCGAAGCGCGTCGGGCCGGTTGGCGGCCGCAGGCGATAGGCCCGCGTCAGCAACCACGCTTGCGTCAGCACCGCCGGCAATGCCAGCAGGATGGTGGCTTGCGGCGACATCCCGACGGCGCAGAGCAGCGCGGCCGCGAGGCTGACGCCAACGCCGCCAGCGTCCCAGCCGCCTTCCGCAGCGAACTGGAAACGGAACGGGCAGGGCGATGCTTTCGATGCGTTATAGAGCGCGGTCATCAGGACCGGCACGTACATGCCGCCGAGCACCGTGGTGATGAGTGCGACGGCGATCACCACGGTCGGTGACGACGCACAGAAGGTGCGCAACAGCACGCCGGTGCTCAGCATCGCCGCGTTGATGGCGATGACGCGGCGCGCATGGCCCAGATCGATGAAGCGGCCGAGCATGACGCTGCCGAGCGCGCCGGCCAGGGCCGCCAATGCCAGCACACCGCCGAACTGGTCGAAACGCGATTGCAACGCCCGGAACACGGTGATGTCCCACGCCAGCGAGGCGCCGGAGATCATCCAGCCGTCGGCCGCGAACAGGCGGATGCCGCTCCACGCCGCCGCATAGGCGCCGCGCGGCGACTGGCGCGCGAGCGGCGGCTCGCGCACGGCAAACAACGGAACGGCGGCGAACACCTGCACGGTGGAGGCGGCGCCGAATGCAACCCACGGTCCGAACCGCGTGAGCATAATGCCGCCGGCAGCGGGACCAAGCACCGCGGCGACGCCCATCAGCACCTGGCGCACGCCGACCTGGCTGCCGCGATATTCACGGTCGCCGAGCGCGGCGAAGAAGGCGTGGTAGGACGGCCAATAGAACACGCCAGCGAGCGCGCCGATGATGCAGAACAGCACGAGCGTTGCGTCGACACCGCGCACCAGGCCGACCGCTGGATATTGCAGCGCCGTGAGCAACGTGCCGATCACCAATGTGAACCGCAAGCCGATATACGGCGCGACGAACAACACCAATGGCCGCAGGACAAAGCGCATGGCCAGCACGCCGGCGGCGGCGAGGAACAGGATCGACGGTGCGAGCCCGGCGCGGAGCAGGTAGACGCCGAAGAAGACGCCCGACATGCACCACGCGAGTTGCTGAAGCGCGGTGTGGACAGCGAGGCGATTAATGGCGCGGTTGGCGAAGAACATCCGTGGGCCGAGCGTATAACACAGCCGCACGATGATGGCGCGCCAGTCGTCGGGCGTCATCGTCCTGAATCAAAAACGCCATCATTCCGCAACGGGCCTGCGCCACAGTCGCGCCCGTGCTTGATTCACAGCTTTTCGACGCGCCGGTTCCCGATCAGGACGAATCATCCCGCGTGCCGCCAATCGCCAATCCGGCGGCGGATTCGGCGCGCGGCGGCAAGCGTATCCTGGTGCTCTACACCGACAGCGGCTACGGCCACGTCGCCACCGCGCGCGTGCTGCGCGATTATCTGGGTGCCGAGCGGCCGTGGCGAATCGACGTCGTCGACGTCTATCGCGAAATCCTTACCGGACTCGACCCGTTCCGCATGCTCACCGGCATGTCGGGCCCGGACATCTATAACGAGTACGCGCTGCGCCGCGGCCATACGCGCGTGCTGTGGCCCGTGATCGCGGCGGGTTCGTCGGTTGCCATCCGGCTCGGCTCGCCGTTCGTCGTGCGGCAGCTATCGGCTTATCTGCGCGCGCAGCGGCCCGACATGGTCATTTCCGTGATGCCGCTGATCAACGCGGCGGTCGCGGCCAGCGTGCGTCAGCTTGGCGGCACGATTCCATTCATCACCATCGTCACCGATTTCTGCGAGCCGATGCATGCCGCGTGGATCCAGAGCGCGGGCCAGTACGTCGTTTGCGGTACAGAAAAATGCCGCGAGCAGGCGCGCCGCTTCGGTCTGCCGCCCGAGCAAATCATTGCCGCCAACGGGCTGGTACTGTCGCCGAAATTTCATGCCGCGGCGCAGACCCGGACGCCGGCGAGCACGGCCGCCGCACGCGCGGCGCTGGGCCTGGCGCCCGACCGGCTCACCGGCTTGATGATGTTCGGCGGTCGCGGCGCCGACCGCATGTTCGATTTCGCCGCGGCGATCGAGGCGAACGATCTGCCGGTGCAGATGATCTATGTCTGCGGCACCAATCGCGAAATCGCCGACGACATCGCGACGTTGCCGGCGCGGCGGCCGCGCCACGTCATCGGCTTTTCCGACGCCATCGAGCGCTACATGGCAGCGAGCGATTTCTTTGTCGGCAAACCGGGACCCGGCGCGATCTCGGAGGCGATGGTGATGGGCTTGCCGATGATCCTCGAAGTCGGCGCGCGCTTGCTAGCGCAAGAACGCTACAACGCCACCTGGGCGCAGGCGATTGGCGCGGCGCTGTCGTTCCGTAACGCCGAAAGCCTGTGCACGGCGATCGCAACGCTGAGCGACCCCGAACGGTTCGCGGCGATGCGGCGCGCGATCGCGCAACAGCCGAACAGCGCGATTTTCGATCTGCCGGCGGTGCTCGACGGGATTTTCAGCGGGTGCCGCGCGACGGCGAGCGCCTGACGGCCGGCTTCGGAATCTGCGCGTCGATCACGGCGACCGCTGCGTCGATCACCGCCCGTGCCGGGCCGCGATGGCCAAAGGTCAGCACGCTGGCATAGGCGCCTTCGAACAAGAGCGTCAACTGATCGGCAAGCCGCGCCGGCGACCGCGCGCCGGCCGCCTTCGCCAACATGCGAAAGCGCCGCCGCATCTCCCGCTTGTTGGCCTCCGCGACGCGGCGGGCCGGATGATCGGGCGCCGGAAATTCGCACGCGGCGTTGGTGAACGGACAGCCACGCCAGCCCGCGCGCAGCGCGCGTTTGCGCAGTGACGCGGTCAGCGCCAGAAGCTGTCGCCGCGGATTGCCGCGGTGGCGCGCGATGACACGATCCCACCAGTCCCAGTAAAGGCCCGAACGCCGCGCGAGATACGCCGCGACCAGCTCGTCCTTCGACGGGAAGCTGCGATAGAGGCTCATTTTGGCAACGCCGGCGGCGGCGATCACCTCGTCGATGCCGACGGTGTGGATGCCGCGCCGATAGAAGAGGTCGTTCGCCGTGTTCAGCAGCCGGTCGCGCGGCGAAACCGCGGCGCCCGCGCCGGGCGCCGGCAACAGGATTTCGTCTGCCTGGGTTGCGCGCATCGCGACTTGACCTGATACAGACCTGTCTGTACCGTGTCAAGGCAAGAGACAAGTCTGTCTCAAATTGCGAATCTGGCGCAGGGGATCACAGAGCGTATGTCGAAGGCACTCGCACGAATTGTCGGCGGGCGTTTCCATTACGGTTGGATCGTCGTCGGCGTGATCTTCGTCGCGTTGCTGGCCGCGGCTGGCGTGCGCGCGACTCCCGGCGTCCTCATCGTGCCGTTGCAGGATGCGTTCGGCTGGAGCCGCGCGACGATCTCGCTGGCGATCGCAATCAATCTGCTGCTCTACGGCCTGATGGGGCCGTTCGCGGCGGCGCTGGTGCAGAGCATCGGTGTGCGCCGCACGATCCTGGGCGGTCTCGCGCTGCTTGCCGCCAGCGTCGCGGCCAGCACGCTCATGACCGCGTCATGGCAGCTCATTGCCACCTGGGGCATTTTGGTCGGGCTTGGCTCCGGCATGATCGCGCTGGTGCTGGGCGCGGCGGTGGCGAACCGCTGGTTCGTGACGCACCGCGGCCTGGTGATGGGTATCTTTTCGGCATCGAGCGCCACCGGCCAGCTCGTTTTCCTGCCGATGCTAGGCTGGGTCGTCGACCATGGCGGCTGGCGCGCGGTTGCCTGGATCGTGGCGGCAGCGGCGGCGGCGATCGTGCCGCTGGTCTGGTTGTTGCTACCGGAACAGCCGCGCGACGTTGGCGCGGCGCCTTACGGCGCGAAGGCCGATCAGCCGTCGGCCACACCGCCTGCATCCAATCCGATCGGCGTCGCGTTCGGCGCGCTCGGCGTCGGCGCCCAGTCGCGCGATTTCTGGCTGCTGTTCGCCAGCTTCTTCGTTTGCGGCGCCAGCACCAACGGCCTGATCGGCACGCACCTGATCTCGTATTGTCTCGACGAGGGCATTCCCGAAGTTCACGCGGCCAGCCTGCTGGCGCTGATGGGCATGTTCGATCTTGCCGGCACGACGTTGTCGGGCTGGCTCACCGACCGCTACGACAGCCGGGTGTTGTTGTTCTGGTATTACGGTCTGCGCGGCCTGTCGCTGCTCTATCTGCCATTCTCAGGCTTCAACGCCGTGACGCTGTCGATCTTCGCGATGTTCTACGGCCTCGACTGGCTGGCGACAGTGCCGCCCACCGTGCGTCTTGCCAACGACGCATTCGGCAAGCAGATGGCGCCGGTGATCTTCGGCTGGGTGTTCGTCGGCCATCAGCTCGGCGCCGCCAGCATCGCGTTGGTCGCAGGCGCGATGCGCGCCGCCTTCGGCAGCTACGGTCCGCCGGTAATGGTGTCGGGCACGCTTTGCGTGGCGGCCGCGATTGCCGTGCTATGGATCGGCCGCGGCACGCGCGCGGCGCGCGGTCCGGAATCGGTTGCGCTCGGCGCCTGAGCGGCGCGCGCCCACACTTCGCGCACGAGACTCGTCGAACGCACAAGAATTGGTGGCGGTTTCATCGAACTGTCATGGGTGCGCAACAATCCGGCAGCTTTCGGCGCGTAGAGAGGCGGGGTACGAACCATTACCGAGGATTCATGCTCGACATCGTGCAACTCGGCCCCGCCGAAACGCGGGAGGATATCGATCCGGTGCTGCTGACCATGCTGGCGGTCAATCGCTTGGGGCCAGCGACCATCCGCACAGCGACCAACGGCAAGACGCAGACCGTGGCCGTGGACGACGAACGCATCGCCCGCATCTTCCGCGCCGCCCTCGACGAAATGCAGAAGACGCGGCGCACCGACCGGTTGGTCGATATCGTCGTCGCGGCGCCGGAACCCGCCTGATCGGCTAGGCCGCGGCCGCTTCAGCCAGGAGCTCGAGCGCCCGCCGCGTCGCCGCCGCGCGCACCGCCGCACGGTCACCGGCGAAAATTTGGCGCTCGACGCGCGGCTCCCGGCCGCGGCTCGCTACTGCGAACCACACCAGGCCGACCGGTTTCTCCGCGCTGCCGCCGCCGGGACCGGCGATGCCGGTCACCGCCATCGCCAAATCCACTTTCGATTTCGCCAGCACGCCTTGCGCCATCGCCGTGGCGGTTTCGCCGCTGACCGCGCCGTGCGTGACCAGGATCGGCACCGGCACGCCGAGCAGTTCGGCCTTGGCGCGATCGGAATAGGTGACGAAGCCGCGATCGACGACGTCGGATGAACCCGGGATATCGGTGAGCGCGGCCGCGACCAATCCGCCGGTGCAGGATTCGGCGATGCCGATCAGCCAGTGCCGTGTGCGGCAGGCGTCGAGCACGCTTGCGGCCAAGGCGCCGATTCTGTCAGCGGGCAAGCCAATGACTCCCGATCACGTAGACGATCATGGCGTAGATCGCCGCGCCAATGTCGTCGAGCATGATGCCCCAGCCGCCGGGCAGATTGCGCTCGAGCCAGCGGATTGGGAACGGCTTGGCGACGTCGAAGAAGCGGAACAGCAGAAATCCGGTGAGATAGGGCAGGGGCGCCAACGGCACGACGACCAGCGTCAAACATTGGCCGGCGACCTCGTCGATCACCGCCTCGTCGGGATCCTTGATGCCGATCGCGTGTGCGTAGACGTCGGTTGCACGAATACCGATGGCGAGGATGAGTGCGGCCACGATGGTGAGCAGCAGCGGTCCACCGAGCCAGGCAGCGAGGGCGGCCAACGGCAGTGCCGCGAGCGAGCCGACGCTGCCCGGCGCGACCGGCGACAGGCCGCAGCCGAACCAGGTCGAGAGCCAAGCGGCCGGATGCGACAAAGGCAGCGACCGCCGTGTCATCGGATCAGAGCGGTAGGCGCAACGTCGCCACGGCCTGCGCCGCGATGCCTTCGCTGCGGCCCGTGAATCCCAAGCGCTCGGTGGTCGTCGCCTTGACGCTGACACGCTTCGCATCGATGGCGAGGATTTCGGCGATGCACGCGACCATGGCGGCGCGGTGCGGGCCGACTTTCGGGCTCTCGCAGATCAGCGTGACGTCGACATGCGCGACCCTGCCGCCGGCCTGGGCGACGAGATCCGCCGCATGACGCAGGAAGCGATGCGACGGCGCGCCGCGCCATTGCGGATCGCTCGGCGGAAAATGGACGCCGATGTCGCCGGCGCCGAGCGCACCGAGAATGGCATCGGTCAGCGCATGCAGGCCGCAATCGGCGTCGCTGTGCCCGACAAGGCCGTGGCTGTGTGGCACCTTGATTCCGCACAACCAGACATGATCGCCGGGGCCGAACGCGTGAACGTCGAATCCCTGGCCGGTGCGTACGTCGCCGAGACGTGCGGCCGCCCAGCGCTCCGCGCGGGTGAGGTCTTCGGGCGTCGTGACCTTTACATTGTCTTCACCGCCGGCGACCAGACGTACGGCAAGGCCGGCGCGTTCGGCCACCGCTGCGTCATCGGGCAAGTCCATGCCTTTGGCAGCACGATGCGCGGCGAGGATGTCGCGATAGCGGAAGCCTTGCGGCGTCTGCGCGCGCCAGAGCTGCGTGCGGTCGACGGTCTCGAATACGCGGCCGTCGTCGGCGCGTTTCACGGTATCGGCAAGCTTGAGCGCCGGCACCGCGGCAGGCACGTCGGCCAATGCGGCGAGCACGCGGTCGATCGTGCCGGCATCGACGAAGGGCCGCGCGCCGTCGTGGATTAGCACGTACGCGGGTGCGAACTCGGCGAGACTTTCGAGGCCGAGCCGTGCCGAATCTTGCCGCGCCGCGCCGCCGGCGACCGGTGGCAGCAAATCGAGCCCAGCACTGGCGCGGGTATAATGATCGGTATCGCTCGGATTGTAGACCACGCGCACATGGTCGATTCCGGGATGCGTCGCAAGCGTCGTCAGCGAATGACGCAGCAGCGGTTGTCCAGCGACGGACAGATATTGCTTGGGAAGGTCGGCGCCGAGCCGCGTACCGCGACCGGCCGCGACCACCAGCGCGATGCAGGACGGCATGGCGGCGCGACCCTAGACCACGGTTGCGTCGTTGCCAAGACCGGCGGACCGGTCCGGCGGGGCGGCGATCAATGCGAGCAGGGCGATGCAGCCAGCGGCAGCGGACGCGGCACCGTAAAAGAATACCGCTTGGTGACCAACACGATCCCAGAGGATGCCGGCGACCACGCTGGCGAACAGGCCAAGCAATCCGACCGTCGTGTTGTACCAGCCGACGGCGCTGGCGCGGAGGCCCATTGGCGCAAAATCGCTCGCGAACGCTTTGCCGACGGCACGGAACATGCCCTGAAAAAGTCCGTATCCGGCAAAGGCAAGGGCGATCACCGCGACGCTATGGCTCACCGCGAAGCCGAGATACGCGACGAAGAAGATGAGATACGCCGCCAGCAGCAGTGTTTTCCGTCCCCACCGGTCGGATAAAGAGCCGGCGGGATATGAGATCAGCGCGGCCATTAGGTTGAATGCGGCATAGATCAGGATCGTCAGCGGCAGCGATGCGCCAATGTCGCGCGTCTGCAGGATCAGGAACGAATTGCTTGAATTGCCGAGGCCGAAAATCATCGTGACCAGCAGGTATTTCCAATAGGACGCCGGCAGCCGGCGCGGACTGGCATCGATCGTTGCTTCCGCGGTCACGACCGCCGACCGCTCACGCACCAGCGCAACCATGGCAAAGGCGAGCAGCCCTGGAATCACGGCAAGAAAGAAAATCGTCCGGATATCGGCGCGCAGCCCAAACAACAGCGCGATCGTCAGCAACGGCCCGAGAAACGCGCCCGCGTTGTCACCGAGGCCCTCGAGGCCGAACGCTTTGCCGCGGTTCTGTTCGTCGACCGATTCCGCCACCAGAGCGTCCCGCGGCGCGGATCGTGTGCCGGTGCCGATGCGGTCGAGCAGTCGCGCGCCGAGCACGCCTTCCCACGCAACGGCCAAACCGAACAGGGGCTTGGCAAGCGCGGCGGCAACGAAGCCGACCATGGCGATTGCCTTATGCTTGCGCAGGCGATCGGAGAGCGAGCCGGAAAGTCCCTGAACGATATTTTGCGTCGCCTGTGCCACGCCTTCGATCAAGCCGATGATGCTGCCGTTGGCGTGAAGGGTCTGGGTCAGGAAGATCGGCAGGATCGGGTAAAGCATTTCGGTCGAGACGTCGGCAAAGAAACTTCCTGCGGCAAGCAGGAAGGTGTTGCGCGTCAAGCCGGTGAGGTATTGCGTTCGCGGCGAAGACATTGCGGGCGATTGTCGCGGGCGACACGGAGCGATAGCGTCCGTGCTCTGGTAAAGATAATGCGACTGCGATCGTCAACCGTCCCGTCGTTAATGCGCCGCGCCAATCCGAGTGAAGCCCGAAACCCTTCGATCAGGGTGTTAAGCGCGGGCGGTGGTTGGAAGCATGGTCGACGCGAATGTTATTGCAATGCACAAGACCTTCGTTATCCTATGCTTAATTATTACGCATCAAGACTGTTTGCTTAGAAAATGAGCACAAACCTCGAACCCATTGAGATCGGCTCGGTCCAGATTCCCGATCCGGTATTCCTTGCGCCGATGTCGGGCGTAAGCGACCTGCCATTTCGCCGTCTGGTGAAAAGTTTCGGCGCCGGCTTGGTGGTTTCCGAAATGATCGCCAGCGAAGCGATGATTCGCGAAACCCGGCGATCGCTGGTGATGGCGCGGAGCGAATCCGACGAGCAGCCGATGGCGGTGCAGCTCGCCGGCTGCGAGCCGCAGGTGATGGCCGAGGCGGCCAAGCTCAACGCCGACCGCGGCGCCCGCATCATCGACATCAATTTCGGCTGTCCGGTGAAGAAGGTGGTCAACGGCCATGCCGGCTCGGCGCTGATGCGCGACGAACTGCATGCCGCGCGCATTCTCGAAGCGACGGTGAAGGCAGTTGATCTACCTGTCACGCTCAAGATGCGCACCGGCTGGGACGACCGCAACCGCAACGCGCCCGCGCTCGCGCGCATCGCCGAGCAATCGGGCATTCGCATGATCACGGTGCATGGTCGCACGCGTTGTCAGTTCTACGACGGCAAAGCCGACTGGAATTTCATCCGCGCCGTCAAGGAAGCGGTCGGCATTCCGGTGGTCGCCAATGGCGACATCGCGACGCTCGACGATGCGCGCGAAGCGCTCACCTTGTCCCAGGCCGACGGCGTCATGGTCGGTCGCGGCGCCTATGGCCGGCCGTGGTTTGTGCGGCAAGTGATTCATTTCCTGAAGACCGGCGAACGCCTGCCCGACCCGACGATGGCGGAGCAGCGTGACGTCGTACTGCGCCATTACGACGACATGCTGATGCATTACGGCGCTGACACCGGGGCGCGCATGGCGCGCAAACACATCGGTTGGTATTCGAAGGGACTGCCCGGTTCGGCCGAATTCCGCGCCGCGGTCAATCAGATCGCCGATCCGGCCAAAGTCAAAGCGATGATCGCCGAGTTCTTCGCGCCGCTGATCGCGCGACTGGCGGCCTAGATGGCGCTGCGCAGCCTGGCCCGGAAGCTTGGTGTTGCGCCGCCCGATCCGACGCAGGTGCTGGCGTCGTTGCCCGAGCCGCTGCTGGTTGTCGATGCCGACGATCGCGTCTGCTTTGTCAACGCTGCCGCTGAACAGCTGTTCGAGACTGGCGCCGCGACGTTGGTAGGCACCAACCTCGGGAGCATGCTGCCCCAGGATGGGCCGCTGTTCGCGCTGATCGCAAGCGTGCGCGACACGGGCCACAGCGTTTCGGAATACGGCGTCACGCTCGAGACGCCACGCCTGCCGGCGCGCTTCGTCGATATCCAAGCGGCGCCCCTGTCGGAAGCGCACGATCGTGTTCTGCTGACATTCCAGGAACGCTCGATCGCCAACAAGATCGATCGCCAGCTGACGCATCGCAACGCCGCGCGCTCAGTGACGGCGATGGCATCGATGCTGGCGCACGAAGTGAAGAATCCGCTTTCGGGAATCCGTGGCGCGGCACAATTGCTCGAACAGAACGTCAATGCCGCC
>DATEMD010000104.1:0-9842 GCA_035275845.1 Allostellaceae bacterium
TGAGCCGCGCGACCTTAGCGAGGTCGAGCCGCGGGCTCGGCGCCGGAATGCGGTGCGGCCAGCCGAGCGCATTGGCGATCGGCGTGCGCATGTCGGGCGAACCGAGCTGTGCCAGTACCGAGCCGTCGCTGTAATAGACCAGGCCGTGGATCACCGATTGCGGATGCACCACCACCTCGATCTGGCGCGAGCTCAGGCCGAAGAGATGGTGCGCCTCGATCACCTCGAGTCCCTTGTTCATCATGGTCGCGGAATCGACCGAGATCTTGGCGCCCATGCGCCAGTTGGGATGCGCCACCGCCTGCTCCGGCGTCACGTCGCGCATCGCCTCGCGGGCGCGCTCGCGGAACGGGCCGCCGCTGGCGGTGAGCACGATGCGTTCGATCGCCTTGGCATGTTCGAAGTCGAAGACCTGGAAGATCGCGTTGTGCTCGCTATCGACCGGCAGCAGCCGCGCGCCGTGGCGCTTCGCCTCATCCGTCACCAGCGCGCCGGCGCAGACCAGTACCTCCTTGTTGGCGAATGCGACCAGGGCGCCGCGCCGCACCGCCGCGAGCGTCGACGCCAGTCCAGCGGCGCCGACGATGGCTGCCATCACCCAATCGGCCGGCCGCGCCGCCGCTTCAACCACCGCCGCCGCACCGGCGCCGACTTCGATGCCGGTGCCGGCGAGCGCGTCCTTAAGAGCGCCGTAGTGACGGTCGTCGGCGACCACCGCGAATTTGGCATTGAGACGCTTCGCCTGCTCGGCGAGGCGCGCGACGTTGCTGCGCGCCACCAGCGCCTCGACGGCATAGGCCGCGCGATCCGCCTCCACCAACTCGACGGTGTTGCAGCCGACCGAACCGGTCGAGCCGAGGATCGTCACGCGCCGTTGCTGCGCCGCCGTCATTCGCCGCTTGCTCCCTGTCGGGTTTGCCCGTTGTCCGCGCCGTCATTTTATTGATAAAGCGGCGGCAGCGCCCGCGTAAAGCTTATTCCGGGCTTTTCTTTTGGCGTTCAAGCACTTGGGCGACGCGATCGCGCAGGCGGAAGAGCCGTGCATCGCGGATCCCGAGGGCTTCGAGATGCTGGGCAGTGTCGAAGAGATAGGCGGCGCACGGACCGAGCGCGCCGTGCGCCCGGGCGATCGACTCGACGACGCGATCCTCGGACACCAGGCCGGCGTAACGCGGGTGCGCGCGGTTGATGAGGAAGGCGATCGCCCAGTCACGGCCGCCCTCCTTGGTGACGATGCGCACCCAACGCGGGCAATAGGAGCCGGTGATCATCTCGCGCCGCCACAGCAATTCGAGTTCGGCGGATACGATCGACGCATCGATGCGATAGACCAGGCCGCGACAGGCGCCGCCATGATCGAGGCCGAGAACTAATCCCGGCGCCTCGCTGCTGCCGCGCCCGAGATGCGTCCACAAGCAGAAGCGGCGGTGATAACCGTGTACCGTCGCGACCCGCTGATCGACGAAATGAATCATCGGATTCCAGATCAGCGAACCGTAAGCGAACAGCCAGACATCGCCGCCACCGTCGGGCCGGGAACCGAGAATGGCGGCGACCGAGGCGCAATGTTCGGCGTCGGGAACGACACGCACCGACGGATCATGCTGTTCGAGCAACCGGCGCAGTTCACCGCTCAGCACGGATTCGCGCGTGAGCTTGTGCGCGCAGCGCTTGTCGTCCGTGGGCGGATCGGCGGCCATGGAAACCGATATAGCAAAGGCGCCGTCGGGTCGAAATGGCGACCGGCGCAGAGCTGACCGGCGCCCGAGTCGGGCGGCTTGACAGGCCGTGGGCGGCCGCCCAAAGGTCGCTCCCGGGGGGCGGCCGGAGACCGGGGATGGCAGACGTAAGGCTCGAACGGGCGGGCGAAATTGCGGTCATCGAGATCGACAATCCGCCAGTCAACGCGCTGAGCCATGCGGTGCGCGCGGCGCTGGCATCTCGCCTCGACGAGGCGATGGCCGACAGCGCGATCAAAGCAGCGGTCATCGCTTGCGCCGGTCGCACCTTCGTCGCCGGCGCCGACATCAACGAGCTCGGCAAGCCACGCTTGCCGCCGCTGACCGTCGATCTCGCAACGCAGCTCGACGCGTGCGCCAAGCCGGTGGTGGCGGCGATCCACGGCACGGCGCTGGGCGGCGGGCTCGAGCTTGCCCTCGCGTGTCATTGGCGAGTGGCGACCCCCGATGCGCGCCTTGGCCTGCCCGAGGTCAAGCTCGGCATCATTCCCGGCGGCGGCGGCACGCAGCGCCTGCCGCGCGCCATCGGCGCCAAAGCAGCGCTCGACCTGATCGTCAGCGGCGATCCGATCGGCGCCCAAGCGGCGCTCGAAGCCGGTCTGATCGACGCGCTGGCGACGCGTGACGATTTGCGCGCAACCGCCGTAGCGCTGGCGCGCCGCATCATCGCCGAGAAGCGGCCGCCGAAACGGCTGCGCGACCGGGCTGTCGCGCCGGCGCCGGCCGAGATGTTCAGCCACGCGCGCGCCGATGTGGCGCGCCGTCACCGCGGCTTTGAGGCGCCACTCAAGGCGGTGGATGCGGTGGCGGCGTCGATGATGCGCTTCGACGACGGCCTCAAGCGCGAGCAAACGCTCTTCGGCGAATTGGTGCGTGGCCCGCAATTCGGCACGCTGCGTCACGTCTTCTTCGCCGAGCGCGCGGCGGCGAAGATTCCCGATTTGCCAACCGATCTACCGCCGCGCGACATCGGCCAGGCGGCGGTCGTCGGCGCCGGCACGATGGGCGGGGGCATCGCCTTGTGCTTTGCCGACGCCGGCATTCCGGTGACGCTGATCGACAGCGACCGCGGCGCGCTCGAACGCGGCCGCGCCACGTTGCGCCGCAATTTCGAATCCAGCGCGCGGCGCCGTAATCTTTCGGCAGCCGAGCTCGACAAACGCCTGGCGCTGATCAAGCCGTCGTTGCGATTGGCCGACGCGGCGGCGGCCGACATCGTCATCGAGGCGGTGTTCGAGGAGCTGGCGCTGAAGCAGGCCATCTTCGGCAAGCTCGACGCTATCGTGAAGCCCGGCGCGATCCTCGCCAGCAACACGTCGTACCTGGACATCGACGTCATCGCCGCGTCGACCAAGCGGCCCGGCGACGTGCTGGGCCTGCATTTCTTCAGCCCGGCGCATATCATGCGGCTGGTCGAAGTGGTGCGCGCAAGCGCCACGGCGCCCGCCGTGCTCGCCGCGTCGCTGGCGCTGGTGCGCAAGCTGCGCAAGCTGCCGGTGGTGGTCGGCACGGCGCCCGGCTTCGTCGGCAATCGGATGCTGTTCGAGCGGTCGCGCGAGGCCGAACGGCTGCTGCGCGACGGCGCGTTGCCGCGCGACGTCGACCAGGCGATGGTCGATTTCGGCTTTCCGATGGGGCCGTTTGCCGCCGCCGACCTCGCCGGGCTCGACATATCGTGGAGCATCCGCAAGGCGCATGGCGTTTCGTTTCCGATCGCCGACGCGCTGTGCGAAGCCGGCCGCTTCGGCCAGAAGACCGGCAAGGGCTATTACCGTTACGAAGCCGGCAGCCGCGAGGGCGTGGCCGATCCCGAAGCCGACCGCATCGTCGCCGACGTGCGCGAACGGCTCGGCATCACGCCGCGGCCGATCGCCGCCGGCGTCATTGTCGAGCGGCTGATCTATCCGATGGTCAACCAGGCCGCACGGCTGCTTGAATCCGGCGTTGCCCTGAGGCCCGGCGACATCGACCTGATCTGGATCAACGGCTACGGCTTTCCGGCGTGGCGCGGCGGACCGATGTTCTATGCCGACCAGGTCGGGCTCGCCAATGTGCGCGACCGACTGGCGCAGCTGGCGCGCGAGCTCGGCGAGAAGGCGCTGGTGCCGGCGCCGCTGATCGAGCGCCGCGTCAAGGAAGGCCGCGGATTTTACGGCTAGACCGCTGTTAACCGGCTTCGACGGGTTTCGCAGCCGCGGCGAAACATGCATTGGCTATTATCTATTTCTTGATGTAATATAAATATGAAGAACATTATAAAATATGTTAAATAAGGGTGGGGCGCAAGCCGGGCAATTTGGGAGGTCGTCTTGCGTCAGATCTGGTTCCGCGTGTTTGTCCTGACATGCGCCGCCGCAATGTTCTGGAGCGGTTCGGCTCACGCACAGAAAACGCTGCTTAACGTGTCATACGACCCGACGCGCGAACTCTACGCCGATTTCGATGCAGCGTTCAGCCAGCACTGGAAGCAAACCACCGGTGAGACGCTTACCATTGAGGCGTCGCACGGCGGTTCGGGCGCCCAGGCGCGCGCCGTCATCGCCGGACTCGACGCCGACGTCGTAACCCTCGCCGTCGCCTTCGATATCGACGCCATCGCGCAACAGGCGCACCTCCTGCCGCTCGACTGGCAGAAGCGGTTGCCGGACGACAGCGCACCGTACACGTCGACGATCGTGTTCCTCGTCCGCAAGGGCAATCCGAAGAATATCCACGATTGGCCTGATCTCACGCGTCCTGGAGTCGGCGTCATCACGCCGAACCCCAAGACATCGGGCGGCGCGCGCTGGAATTTCCTCGCGGCGTGGGCCTATGCGCTTCACGCCAACGGCAACGACGAAGCCAAGGCGAAGGATTTCGTGGGGCGGCTTTATCGCAACGTGCTGGTGCTCGACAGCGGGGCACGCGGCGCGACGACGACCTTCGTCCAGCGTGGCCAGGGCGATGTGCTGATCGCCTGGGAGAACGAGGCGCTGCTCGCAATCAACAAACTCGGCCGGGACAAGTTTCAGATCGTCGTGCCGTCGATCAGCATTCTCGCCGAGCCTCCGGTTGCGGTCGTCGATGCCAACGTCACGAAGCACCATACTGCCAAAGAGGCGGAGGCTTATCTGCGCTACCTTTACACGCCGGAAGGCCAGGAGATCATCGCGCGGCATTACTACCGACCACGGCTCGAGACCGTCCTGGCGCGTCATAAGGACGTCTTTCCTGCGCTCCATCTCGTTACGATCAGCGCGTTTGGCGGCTGGCCCCAGGCGCAGGCGAAATTTTTTGCCGACGGTGGTGTCTTCGATCAGATTTACCAGCCGGGCCACTGAGTGAGCGCCGCCGAAGGACAGACGATGCGCCGTGCGCCGTTCCGCGTGCTGCCCGGATTCGGGCCGAGCCTGGGCGTGACGCTGTTCGTCGTTTCGACCGTGGTCGTCATTCCGCTTGGCGGATTGTTCGTCAAGGCCAGCGGATTGTCGGCAACGGAGGCGATAGCGCAACTGACGTCGTTCCGGGTTGCTGCCGCTTTTCGTCTCAGCTTTGGCCTCGCCTTCGTGGCCGCGTTGGTCAACGGCATCATCGGTCTCGCGACTGCCTGGGTCCTGGAACGTTATGAATTTCCAGGTCGCCGCATCCTCGACGCATTGGTCGACTTGCCGTTCGCGCTGCCGACAGCCGTCGCCGGCATCACGCTCGCCGCGCTTTACGCCAACGACGGCTGGATCGGCGCCCTCCTCCACCCCTTCGGCATCGCCGTGTCGTACACGCGATCCGGCATCTTTTTGGCCCTGGTCTTTGTCGGCTTGCCTTATGTCATCCGCACCTTGCAGCCCGTGCTGGCGGACGTTGCGCACGAGGCCGAAGAAGCCGCTCTGACCCTCGGCGCTCGCGCCGGACAGGTGTTCTTCCGGATCATCCTTCCGCCGCTGATTCCGGCGTTGTTGAGCGGCGTGGCGCTCGCCTTTGCCCGCGGCGTCGGTGAATACGGTTCCGTAATCTTCATCGCCGGCAACATGCCTGGGAAAACCGAAATACTGCCGCTCGTCATCGTCACCGAGCTCGAGCAGTTCAACGACGCGGGTGCCGCACTGCAGGCGGGTGCCATGTTGATCACCGCATTTGCGGTTCTCCTGCTGATCAATCTCCTTGGCCTATGGAGCCGCCGTCGTCATGGCGCATAAGCTGCGTATCGGCGAGAGTCGGGTGCTGCAGACCGCACTGATCACCTGCACGACGGCGGTCTTGCTTATCCTCCTAGTCGTACCTCTGGTGTTTCTGGCCAGCGAAGCGTTCGGCAGCGGCATCGTCGCCTATCTGCAGGCGCTCGCGCAGCCCGACACGCTTGCGTCGATCCGCATGACGCTGCTGGTTGCCGCGGTTGCCGTTCCGCTCAACACGGTATTCGGCGTGGCTGCGGCCTGGGCGATCGCCAAGTTCGAGTTTCCGGGGAAAAGTGCGCTGCTGGCCCTCATCGACCTGCCGATTTCGGTCTCGCCGGTCATCGCTGGGCTGGTCTTCGTCTTGATCTTTGGCGCCCAGGGCTGGCTCGGCCCGACGCTCGTCGCGCACGGCATTCGCGTCATTTTTGCGCTGCCCGGCCTGGTCCTCGCCACAGTCTTCGTCACGTTGCCGTTCGTCGCACGCCAGCTCGTGCCCTTGATGCAGGTGCAGGGTCGATCCGAGGAGGAGTCCGCGCTGGTTCTCGGCGCCACCGGGTTGCAGACGTTCTGGCGCGTGACCTTGCCCAATATACGATGGGGACTGCTTTACGGCGTTCTGCTCTGCAATGCCCGTGCGATGGGAGAATTCGGCGCCGTTGCCGTGGTATCGGGCCGCGTCCAAGGTGCGACGATGACGATGCCCTTGCAGGTCGAAGCGCTGTATCAGGATTATGACGTTACAGCGGCGTTTGCGGTCGCTTCATTGCTGGCCTTGCTGGCGCTCGTGACGCTCGCGATGAAGCGTTTGCTTGAGTCGACCCGCCGCGAGGAAATCGGTTTCACTCACGCCGTGCAGAAATGAACGACGTCGCAATCGAACGTATCAGCAAGCGCTTCGCAGAGACCGTCGCGCTTGACGGCGTCACGCTCTCGATTCAGGCCGGCGAATTGCTGGCACTGCTGGGGCCCTCCGGCTCCGGGAAGACCACCTTGCTGCGCGTGATTGCCGGGCTCGAGCATCCCGACAGCGGCACGCTGCGTATCGACGGCAACGACGTCTCGGATCGCCCCCCGCGCGAACGCGGCATTGGCTTCGTATTTCAACATTACGCACTGTTTCGTCACATGACCGTCGCCGACAATATCGCCTTCGGCCTGACGGTCCGGCCCAGAGAGCTGCGTCCACCCCGCGCCGAGATCGCCGAACGCGTGCGCCGTTTGCTGGCGATGGTGCAGCTCGCCGACACCGAGGCGCGCTTTCCCGCGCAGCTGTCTGGTGGTCAACGCCAGCGCGTCGCCTTGGCGCGCGCGCTCGCGGTCGAACCACGCGTACTCCTGCTCGATGAACCGTTCGGCGCCCTCGACGCCAAGGTGCGCGTCGAGCTGCGTCATTGGCTGCGCGCGCTGCACGACAGCCTGGGCGTCACGACCGTGTTCGTCACCCACGACCAGGACGAGGCGCTCGAACTTGCGGATCGCGTCGCGATTCTCAACGCGGGCCGGATCGAGCAGGTCGCGCCGCCGCGCGAGATCTACGACAAGCCGGCCTCGGCATTCGTGATGGAGTTTCTTGGCGAGACCAACCGCATGCCGTGCCGTGTCACCGCCGAGCGTGCCTACATCCACGACAGCACACTCATCGTGCGAACGCCGGGCATGCCGGACGGACCGGCTTTCGCCTATGTGCGGCCGCACGAGATCGAGCTTCTGCATGTCGAAGGGGCCAATGCCTGCGCCGCCGTAGTCCGCAACCTAACCATCATCGGGCCGCGCGTTCGGATTCATCTGACGCGCGACCAGCAGGTGATCGAGGTCGACGCCGACCGCGGCCGGACGGAAGCGCTCGGCTTGGCGCCAGGCGCGACGGTCGCCATGCGCTTTACCAAAATCCGCGTCTACCCGGCTGCGGGCACGAGATCTTGATCGGCGCCGCTGATCGAGCGCCGCGTGACAGAAGGTCGCGGGTTCTATTCCTAGGGCCGGCGGGACCGGGAAATTGTCGGGCGTCAGAGGCGTGTCAGCGGCGCACAATAGATTTATGGACGTACTGAAAACAGGAGACCGTCCATGCACTCATTTCTTCCGAAGGCCCTTGTCGTTCTGACTCTGTGGTCCGGCACCGGTTTGGCGGTGAGCGCGGCGCAGATCGCCGAAGCCAGCGAGCAGCCGGCCCTGACGTGCATCAACGCCGACGCGTCGACGCCCGTGGCAAGCACTTGCCCGTCTTACGCCGCAACCGTCACCGCCGCTTTGGCCGCGGGCTGATGCACACCCTCGCGCGCACCATGCCCGAGGGCGTACCTGACCGGTGAGCGGCGCCGAACAAGCGCCGCTCACTTCTCTTTATAGGCTACCCGCCACAGCGTGCTGGACGCGTCGTCGCTGAAGATCAGCGCGCCGTCGGCCGCGACGGTGACACCGACCGGCCGGCCCCAGACCGTGCCGTTGGGCAGCAAGAAACCGGTGACGAAATCGTCGTATTCGCCGGTCGGCACGCCATCCTTCATGCGCACGCGCACGATCTTGTAGCCGGTACGGGTCGCGCGGTTCCACGAACCGTGCAGCGCGACGAAGACGTCGCCTTTGTAATCGGCCGGGAACTGCGCGCCTTGGTACACGGCGAGACCGAGCGGCGCCGAATGCGCCTGGATCAAAAGGTCGGGCGTCAGCACCGGGCCCGCCGGTTCGGGATGAGCGCCGCGATGCTCCGGATCGGGATGGGCGCCGATGTAGGACCACGGCCAGCCGTAGAAGCCGCCCTGTGTGACACGCGTCAGGTAATCGGGCGGCAGATCGTCGCCCAGCCCGTCACGCTCATTGACGACGGCGAGCAAAGCGTCGCCGTCGAAACGGATGTCGACCGCGTTGCGCAGGCCCGAGGCGTACACCGTCTTGTGGCTGCCATCGGGATCGAATTCGAGGATGTCGGCGCGATCGGCCTCGAGCGCCATGCCGCCTTCGGCATCGTTGCTGGCCGAGCCGACGCTGACCAGCAGATGCTTGCCATCGGGCGTGAAAGCGAGCGAACGCGTCCAGTGGCCGCCGGCCGGCAGGTCGTGGATCACCGTCTCCGGCGGGCCGCTCGCATGCAGGTCGCCGTTGCGATATGGAAACCGCACCACCGATTCCTCGTTGGCGACATAGACCCAGCGCGGATCGGGACCGGGCGGATAGAAGGCGATGCCGAACGGACGATAGAGATCGGCGGCGAAGATTTCATGCTGCTCGGCCTGGGCGGCGCCGGACGGCGCGCGCACGACCGTCACGCGATCGGCGGTGCTTTCGGCAACGAAGATGTCGCCGTTGGGCGCGGTGCGCAGCAGCCGCGGCCGCGTCAGGCCACCGAGAAATTCGCTGACGGTGAAACCCGGCGGCGCGGCGAGCGTGGCATCGGCCGGCCGCGCGACGATACGCGGCGGGTTGGCGGCCGGCGGCGTCGCATACGGCGGCGGCAGGTCGGCGGGAATACGGTGCGCGGTGCCGGGCCGGTCCGCCTGTGCCCACGCCGGACTGCCAAGCAGTGCGGCCGCAACAAAGGCGAACGTGAACCGGACCAGCCTCAAATCTTGAACGCCTCGAAGGTTTCGGGCGCGAACAGCTCCTCGGCCGTGAGCCGACGCTGCGACAATCCTTGCTCGTGGTGATAGCGCAGGAAAGTGTCCAGTGTGTGGCGGTTGGCGGCGAGCCCGTAGGGCCACCATGCCGCGCCCATCACGCGCTTCGTCTCTTCGAGATGCGCGCTCTGCCACGGCAGCATGGTCTTCTGCGAGGCGATCATCTCGAGATCGGCATAGCAGCGGCGTTGCGCTTTGACGAAGGCCTTCATCAGCGACACGGCGATCCAGCGGTTGGCTTCGTAGAGATCGCGGCGCAGTGCGATGACGTGCATGATCGGAAAGATCTTGGTCTTCTTGTAGTAGTTCTTCTCCTCCTCGCGATAGTTCGGGAAAAG
>DATEMD010000105.1:0-2199 GCA_035275845.1 Allostellaceae bacterium
CAGCAGATGGATGAGATCGTCCGAGCCGGCGCCGCAAACGATGCGCGCGGCGTCGATGCCGTGATGGCGCGCCAGCGCGTCGCGCATCGCCGTGGCGTGGCCGTCGGGATAGCGGAACATGTCGCCGGCGGCGGCCTCGTAAGCGGCAACGGCGGCCGGGCTGGGCCCGAGCGCGCTTTCGTTCGAGGCCAGGCGGATCGGCTTGGCGATGCCGGGAATACGGCCCTCGCCGCCCTGATAAGCGGCGATGTCGAGAATGCCGGGACGCGGCGTCGGCGCAGCGGACACGGCGGTCACTTCGCCGCGCGCGCGGCGTCGCCGGCGGCCAGCGGCTTGGCGTAGGAGCCGATCGGCGCGACGTGCACCAGCTCTTTGCCGAGGCCAGCCATCACCTCGCCAAGACGCGGATCGTCGGCGGTCAGCGGCGCGTCGACATCGACCAGCGAAACCGAGGAACCGTTGCCGCGCACCTGCTGCACCACGGCGACTGCGACGCCGCCGCGCGACAAGGCGCCGACCAGCCCGGCGCGACTCAGCTCGCCGGCGGTTTCGAGAACGAACAGCGTGCGGTCGCCGACGCCGTTCGCGGCGCGGCCGATGACGAAAGCGTCGTGCACGCCGCGGGCATTGCCGCGGCCAGCAAACGGCAAACGGGCATTGATGCGCGGACCGTCGCCGGCGCCGGCCAGCGCACGCCACCACGGCTCGTCGCTGTCGCCGGCGGGCGCGGCGATGACACCGGATTCATGACGTTTCTCCGCGAGCGCGCGCAGCACTTCATTCGGCGAGCGATAGGCCGTCATCGGCACCTGGCTGCCGTAATGGTCGCGCGCCAAGTCCCAAATGCCGGGATCGTTGTCGGGTGCGGCAACCGCGACCGAGAAATCCGCTTGCGACATGATCGCCGCGCCCATGAGCTCGCGCCAAAGCCGCACCAGAGCGCCGACCGGCAGATTGCCGCGGTGGCGTCCTTCGAGGCGGCGCAGGATTTCGGCTTCGCGCGCCGGCACCTCGACGCGGGCGTGCTCTTCCTGCTTGGCGACGCCGACTTCGGCGACCAAGTCGGCACGCTGCATCAGCAGGCTGTGCAGCTTGTCGTCGGTCTCGTCGATCTGCCGTCGCAGGGTTTTGAGCGTGCGCGGTGGCTTGGCGGTCATGGCGTTATTAGGGTGCGGTGCGGGCGTCTTTGATAGTTCCACGGGGGCGCGAAAGCAAAGAAAACATTGACATATCGGGCGCGCGTTACCTAGCTAACGCCCAGGATTATTTGGATTTTCAGGCCTTGCCTCCGATGACCAAGCCGGTCGCCGCCCCGTCCCGCGATGCCCGCGCCAAGCGGCCCGGCCACGAGCTGCACGTGCGCCTGCCGTTGGCGCTCGACTCCGGCGTCGAGCTGGCGCCCTACACCATCGCGTACCAGACTTACGGCACGCTCAACGAAGACAAGTCGAACGCGATTCTGGTCTGCCATGCGCTGACCGGCGACCAGTATGTCGCCGAGCCGCATCCGGTGACCGGCAAGCCCGGCTGGTGGGACATCCTCGCCGGACCCGGCAAGGTGCTCGACACCAACCGCTATTTCCTGATCTGCGCCAACGTGCTCGGCGGCTGCATGGGTTCGACCGGGCCATCGGATATCGATGAGCAGACGGGCAAGCCGTGGGGCCTGGCGTTTCCAGTGATCACCATCGCCGACATGGTGCGGGCGCAGAAGCAGCTCATCGACCATCTCGGCATCGACAAGCTGTTCTGCGTCACCGGCGGCTCGATGGGCGGCATGCAAGTGCTGCAATGGGCGGCGGCTTATCCCGAGCGCGTGTTCTCGGCGGTGCCCATCGCCACCGCGGCCAGACATTCGGCGCAGAACATCGCCTGCCACGAGGTCGGCCGACAAGCGATCATGGCCGATCCCGAATGGTGCGGCGGCGCCTATCAGCAGCAGAACCGCAATCCGTCGCGCGGTCTCGCGGTCGCGCGCATGGCGGCGCACATCACCTATCTGTCGGAGGCGGCGCTGCATCGCAAGTTCGGCCGCAATTTGCAGAACCGCGAGACGCTGACCTTTGGCTTCGACGCCGATTTCCAGGTGGAGAACTATCTGCGCCACCAGGTCATCACGTTCGTCGAGCGCTTCGACGCCAACTCGTATCTCTATATCACCCGCGCCTGCGATTATTTCGACCTGGCGGCGGAGCACGG
>DATEMD010000106.1:0-8785 GCA_035275845.1 Allostellaceae bacterium
GCGTCGCGGAATTCGCCCTCGCGCCGCAAAAACGCGAGCGCCTCTACGCCGTCGCGCGCGTGATGAATCCGGTTCCGCAGCTTTCCCTCGCGCAACGCTTCCTGCGTCAGCCGCGCATCGCCGGGATTGTCCTCGACGAGCAACACTTCAACGATGTGAGAGTTACCGTACGTGTCGGGCATCGGAGTCTCCATTCTGGATATCAGCCGGAAGCGTGAAATGGAAACGACTGCCCTGGTCCGGCTGGGATTCGATCCAGATGCGGCCACCATGATACTCGATCACCTTTTTGGCAATCGCGAGACCGATGCCGGTCCCCGGGTACTTGTTGCGCTCGTGCAGGCGCTGGAAGATCAAGAACACGCGCTCGAGATATTGTGGCTCGATGCCGATGCCGTTGTCCTCGACGACCACGTGGCACATCGCGCCTTCGCGCGTGGCCGAAACCGTGATCGCCGGCGTCACGCCATCGCGGTGGAACTTGATCGCGTTGCCGATGAGATTCTGCATGAGTTGCGTCAGCTGCATGCGCACGCCGACGACGCGTGGAAGCGAACCGACGTTGATCATCGCGTTGCTTTCGGTGACGGCACCTTTGAGATTAGCCAGCGCCGCGTTGACCGCGTCGGCGAATTCGAACGGCACAGGATCGCCGCCCTTGCGGCCGACACGCGAGTAGGCGAGGAGGTCGTTGATCAGGCGCTGCATGCGGTTGGCGCCTTCGACCGCGAAGCCGATGAATTCCTCGGCATCCTTGTCGAGCTTGTCCTTGTAGCGCCGGTGCAGCAGCTGGCAATAGCTCGCCACCATGCGCAGCGGCTCCTGCAAGTCGTGCGAGGCGACGTAGGCGAACTGTTCGAGTTCGGCGTTTGACCGCTGGAGCTCTTGGTTGCGCTCCTCGATCTCGACGCTTTTACGTCGGATCTCTTCGTCCTTGGCGTGCCGCTCGGTGACGTCGCGGATGGTGCCGATCATATAGAGCGGCTTGTGGTTGGCGTCGAATTCGACCGCGACTTCACGATAGATATGCCGGAGTTCGCCGTCCGGTCGGGTGATCCGGTATTCGAATGGGTCGGGATTCTTGCCGGCGGCGATCTCACCGCGCGTGCGCGCGATGGTGGCGTGATCGTCGGGATGGACCAGCTTCAAGAAATTCTCGGTCGTCGGCAGGAATGTCGCCCTGTCGACACCGAAGATCTCGTAGCTCGTGTCGGACCATTCCGCGACATCCGAACGTAGATCGCGGAAATCGCTTCCCATGCGCGCGAGGCGTTGTGCCTGCGAGAGGTATTCCTGACTCCGTCGCAGCTGATTGGTCAGCGCTTTAAGGGCTTCTTGCGCCTTGTGCTCCTCGGTGACCTCGCGGTAGGTGCCGACGCGCTTCCACGGCTTGCCCTCGGCGTCCTTCACCAGCGAGGTTTCGCAATAGAACCACCGGGTCGTGCCGTCGGCGTGAATGACGCGGAACTTGAATGGATCGGGGTTGTGGCCACTTTCCGAGGCGATCATCGACGCTTCATAGGTCGCGCGGTCGTCGGGATGGACGAGGGCAAGGAATTCGTCGCGCTTCGGGGCCGGCAGACTGGAATCGCGACCGAACATGCGGCTGCATTCGTCCGACCACTTGACGTCACCGGTTTGGAGATTGCGCTCGACGCTGCCGGTGCCCGAGGTGCGCTGCGCCTGCGCCAGGTGCTCCTGGCTCTTGCGCAGGGTTTCCCCCATCGTCTCGAGCTCGACTTCGCGCTTCTTGAGCTCGGTGATGTCGACGCGCATACAGACAGTGCCGCCGTTCGAGGTGTGCCGTTCGATGGCCTGCGTCCAACGCCCATCGGGAAGCTGGTCGGGCGGTATGACCCCGGGGCTGCGGAACTGTTGCAACCGCTTTTGTACTGCCCGCTCAATCTCCGCTTCTGATGCGTGGGGACGGAGACGGCGATAGCGCGTGCGGGTCAAATCCTCGATTTTGATTCCGGGCACCAGGAATTCAGCGACTTCCGGGAAGAATTCCGCCGCGTGATCGTTGCGGAGCAGAATTTTCTCGTCGCGATCATAGAGAATGAGAGACGCCGGCATGACCTCGATCGCGTCCTTGAGCAGGGCCTCTGCAGCCTCACGTTCTTTTTCGTGCTTCTTCAGCTCGGTAATGTCGGTGCGGACGCCGATGATTCCGCCTTCCGAAGTGCGGCGCTCGATGATTTGCGTCCAGCGGCCATCCTTGTAGGTGCGGATGAGGTTGGTGTTGCCGGAACGGTGTTGCTTCATCCGTTCCGCGATCCATGCCTCGAAGTTGTCGCCGATGCCCTCGACGTACGTCGCGGCGTGCTCGCGCAGCAGATCCTCGTACTTGGTGCCGGGAATCAACAGATGCGATGCCGTCGGAAAATAACGCTGGGTCGCGCTGTTGCAGAACACAATGCGGTCGTCGCGATCGCACAGCATCAGGCTTGCCGGCACCGTCTCGATCGCTTCCATGAAACGCCGATGCGCCGCGGCGGCGCGGCGCTCAGTTTCTATCTGGGCGGTGACGTCGCTGGCGATGCCGCGATAACCGAGGAACTTGCCTTCGACGTCGAACAGCGGCTTGCCGCTCGCCTTGATCCAGCGCACACCTTTGCGCGTGGTGATCGAGGTGACGACGTCGCGATAAGGTTTGTGGGCCTTGATCGTCGCGAAATGAGCCTGGACCTCTGGATCGTTCGGCGCGCGGGTGAAATCCTCGACGGTACTGCCGATCAAGCTTTCGGCCGGCGTACCAAGTATCTGTTCGATCGAGCCGATGATCCGGGTGAAACACAACCGCTCGTCGGATTCCCAGAGCCACGACAACGAGCTCTGTAGCGAATCGCGCAGCATCTCCTCGGCATCGAGCAGTTTGGCTTCGGTCGATGCAATGCGCGCCTCGGCCGTCGCCATGCGCGCCGCAACGTCGGCGTGGGCAGCCGATTCGTGATCCGGGGAGATTTGCTTCTGCACAACGGGCATAGCACGTATCTCGTCGCTCGATAGGAGAAACGGCTAATCATGCTTTGCGGGCGTTAATGAGCCATGAATTTGCCCGATTCGTGAGTAGGTTAGGTAAGTTTGCTTGACCCTCGATACAGCCCCGATTACACCGAACATGATCGATTTTCCCGCCGGCAAGGCGGCGTGAGCGGCGCCTGGCCTTGAGTTTTTGTTAATCCTCGAGGAGAGGCAGGCGATGCTGTACGAGGCCTACCAGGCGCACCGTGACGCCTTTGCGCCCATTCGGATGCTGGCGCAAACCGTTCAGGGCGTGCTCAGCCAACCTTGGCCCGTCGTCGCGCACCATCCGATGATGCGTGCCGCCGCCGCCGCCTGCGAGATGGTGGCCCGTGCCGGCATGTGGCACGAGCGGCCACCGTTCGGCATCAAGTCGGTCGCGATCGGCAATCGCGTGCTGCCGGTATACGAAGAGGTCGCGGCCTGTCATCCGTTCTGCACATTGCGGCATTTCCGCAAAGAGGGCATTGCCGCGGTTCAACCGCGCGTGCTCGTCGTAGCACCGCTGTCTGGTCACTTCGCGACGCTGCTGCGTGGCACGATCGAGACGTTGCTGCCGGATTTCGACGTCTACGTCACGGATTGGATCAACGCGCGCAATGTGCCGATGCTCTATGGGCAATTCGGCCTCGACGACCACATCGCGCTGATGCAGTCGTACTTGCACGATCTCGGTCCCGACCTGCACGTCATCGCGGTGTGTCAGCCGGCGGTGCCGGTGCTCGCGGCAGTGGCGCTATTGGCCGCCGCCGGCGATCCTGACCAGCCGCGCAGCATGACGCTGATGGGCGGCCCGATCGACACGCGCGTCAACCCGACGGCGGTCAACATGCTTGCCACGACGCGGCCGCTGTCGTGGTTCGAAAAGAGCGTGATCGCCGCCGTGCCGGCGCGCTATCCCGGCGCGTTCCGCCGCGTCTACCCCGGCTTTCTGCAACTCGCCGGCTTCATGACGATGAATCTCGATCGCCACGTCACCGCGCACGTCGACCTATTCAATCATCTGGTACGCGGCGACGGCGAGAGCGCCACGGCGACGCGTAAATTCTACGACGAGTACATGTCGGTGATGGACCTGCCGGCCGACTATTATCTGCAAACGGTGCAGCGCGTGTTCCAAGACCATGCATTGCCGATGGGTACGTTCGATTGGCGGGGACAACGCGTCGAACCGTCGGCGATCGCGCGCACCGCGCTCTTGACCGTCGAGGGCGAGAACGACGACATTTGTGCCGTCGGCCAGACCGCAGCGGCGCATGCGCTGCTCACCGGGCTCAAAGCCGGCAAGAAAGCGCGCCACGTTCAGGCCGAAGTCGGTCATTACGGCGTGTTCAACGGCCGGCGCTGGCGCACCGAGATCTACCCGAAGGTGCGGGAGTTCATTCTCGCCCACGGGTGACCGCCAGAACGGCGGTCGGAACGGGAGGGGCGATGGCAAAGCGTGGCAAAGTCGTCATTACGTGTGCGGTGACGGGGTCGATCCATACCCCGACCATGAGTCCGCATTTGCCGCTGACGCCGGATCAGGTCGCCGAGCAGGCGATCGGCGCGGCCGAAGCCGGCGCGGCGATCCTGCATCTGCATGCGCGCGATCCCAAGGACGGAAGGCCAACGCCCGATCCGGCGGTGTTCATGCAGTTCCTGCCGCGCATCAAGCAGGCCTGCGATGCCGTGGTGAACATCACCACCGGTGGCGGCCACAATATGACCGTGGACGAGCGGCTGGCCGCGCCGCTGAAAGCATCGCCGGAGATGTGCTCGCTCAACATGGGCTCGATGAACTTCGGGCTCTACCCGATGCTGAATCGCTACAAGGAATTCAAGTACGAGTGGGAGCCGAAATATCTGGAGATGACGCGCGATTTCATCTTCAAGAACACCTTCAAGGATATCGAGCGCATCTTGAAGGATCTCGGCGAAGGTCACGGCACGCGTTTCGAGTTCGAATGCTACGACATCGGCCATCTCTATACGCTTGCCCATTTCCTCGACCGCAAGCTGGTCAAGCCGCCGCTGTTCGTACAGACGATTTTCGGCATCCTCGGCGGCGTCGGCGCCGATCCCGAGAACGTCGCCCACGCAAAGCGGATCGCCGACAAGCTGTTCGGCGACGATTATTACTGGTCGATCCTGGCCGCCGGGCGGCACCAGCTTCCGCTCATTACCATGGGCGCGATCATGGGCGGCAACGTGCGCGTCGGCCTTGAGGATTCGCTCTATATCGGCAAAGGGCAACTCGCCAAGAGCAACGCCGATCAGGTGAAACGCATCCGCTCCATCCTCGAAAACCTGTCGCTCGAAATCGCCACGCCCAAGGAGGCGCGCGAAATGCTCGCACTCAAGGGTGGCGACCGGGTCAATTTCTAGATGATCGACAAACGCGTGCGCGACTTGGCCGCCGCGGTGGCCGGGATCAAGGACGGTGCGACTGTCTTGTGCGGCGGCTTCGGCGCGGTCGGCGAGCCGATCGCCCTGACAGAGGCGTTGCTGCCTTTAGGCGTGAAGAATCTTGTCATCGTCGCCAATAACGCCGGCACCGGCGAAATCGGCATCGCGCGACTGATCAAGGAAGGCCGTGTGCGCAAGGTGATCTGCTCTTATCCGCGCACGACCGATCCGCGTGAATTCGAGGCGGCGTACAAGGCGGGCAAGATCGAGCTTGAACTGGTACCGCAAGGCACGCTCAGCGAACGCTTGCGCGCCGCCGGCGCGGGGATTGGTGGCTTCTATACGCCGACGGGCGCCGGCACAAAATTGGCCGAGGGCAAAGAGACGCGCGCGATCGACGGCAAATCGTATGTGCTGGAAACACCGATCCGCGGCGATGCGGCGCTGATCGCCGCCCATAAGAGCGACCGTTGGGGCAATCTCGTCTATCGCAAATCAGCGCGGAACTTCAATCCGGTGATGGCCGCAGCAGCGACGCTGACGGTGGCACAGGTGTCGGAGGTCGTCGAGCTCGGCGCACTCGATCCCGAGGTCATCGTCACGCCGGGCATCTTCGTCGATCGGCTGGTGGTGGTCCCATAGGGCGACCGGACTGCCCCGATTCGATGCGGCGTGCGTCGTGGTCTCGGATACAAACGTCGTTGCACGACGGCTTAGTCGAGTGTCGTTCACCGGACGATGCACAGCTGCCAAAGTGTTATGGCGGGTGCTACCGCCAACTCCATGACCAGCGCGAAAACCATGGTCTGCGACGCTGCTCCTCGCAGCAGAACAGATAGCAGACGGCCAAGCCCGCCTAAGACAACCAAGCCGGCGAGCAAAAGAAATCGCTGCTGTCGCTTCTCGATGTTTGGCACGGCCGACAGATAGGCAAGGCCAATTCCCAACAGGAGACCGGAGAGATACCGGAAGTGTCCGTCGAGATCGGCCGAAGCGACGGTATGATCACCGAAAAAGCCAGGCCCGAGGATCACACCCGCGCCGCCGGCGGCGATCGGCACCAAGCTGCCGATGGCGACGACGGCTTGCAGCGCCCGTTTGCCAATGCGTGCGCTAGATTCCGGCATACCATTCGTAACCTTGGTCTTCCCAGTAGCCGCCGTGACCGCCGCCGAATTTCTTGAAACTCTCGACCAGCTCGATGCGCATGATGTATTTCGCCATCTTGTACCCAAGCTGCCGCTCGTCGCGCAGACGCAGCGGCGCGCCGTACGCGACCGGAAGCACCCGATCGTTCATGGCGTAGGCAAGAATGGTCTGCGGGTGATAGGCACCTGCAAGATCGATGCTCTCGTAGTATTTGCTGCCGGAGATATCCATCGGATCGGCGCAGAAAAACATCACGTAACGCGCTTCCGGACGCACACCGACGCTATCGAGGAGGGCGGCGAGCGGAACGCCCGTCCATTTGCCGATGCAACTCCAGCCCTCGACGCAATCGTGACGGGTGATCTGCGTGCGTGACGGCATACGGCGAATTTCGTCGAGCGAAAAGCCGCTTGGCCGCTCGACCAGGCCGCCGACAGCAAGCCGCCAATCCACGAAACTCGCCTTGGCCAGATTCTGGTAATAGGCGTTGTCCGGGTCCGTCGTTCCGTTGGCGCGAAAAACTGGCGATAGCTCGGCCTCTGTGTATTCCTGCGCGAGCGCGTTTCGGCCGGTGATCAAGCGCTGCATGTACTGCGTCGCCTTCTCGGCGCTGCTGAGCAGCTCAACGACCCATGGATTTTGCGAAAGCTGGTCGCAGCCGCCGAGCGACAATGTCGCGATGCCGGCGGCAGCGCGGCCCAGAAACCGCCGACGGTCGAGCGGGCTAGGATTTTTCATGCGGTTCTCCGATGTCGTACCAACCAGTGATCATCGAGCGCATGTTGTTCCAGACGCCCGACACCACGACCATCACGACGTGAACCATCGCGAACGCAAGCAGCGAGAACGCGCAGACAAAATGAACCGTTCGCGCCGATTGCCGGCCACCGAAAACTTCGGGAAGCCAGGGATAGCCCGCGTCGATCCGCGGCGACATGGCAAGCCCGGCGGCGATGATCAGCGGGCAAAGGACACACACGACCGCGACATACGCCAGCTTTTGCAGCACGTTATATCGCTTCGCCGCTTCGCCCTTCGGAAAGCGCAGGCGTATATGCGCCGAAATCGAGTGACCGACCTGATGCAGGTCGTCGCGCGACGGGACAAGATCGCGCCGGAAATGGCCGCCGGCCAAGGCAAGAACCGCAGCGAGGACACCATTGGCGACGAATAGCCAGGCGAAGAAGAAATGCCAGCGCCGTCCCATCGCAAGCCACTGTTCACTAGGCAACGTCGCCCAGGCGGGAAAGTGGATTGCCAGGAGCGAGTGGCCAAATCGCGACGCGTCGCCCCAATAGAGGGCCGGATGGGCATTGAAAATCTGCAAGCCGCTCATCAGGAGCACAGTCATGCAGACCAAATTCACCCAATGCGTGATCCGCACCCACAGCCGATGACGATAGATTCGACGCTCATATGCCATCGCACCACCGTACCGCGTTCGTGCGCTAAAAAAAACGGGCGAGCGGCGTGGAGGAGGTTGCCGCCCGCCCGGCCAGCAATGCCGACGCCGGCTAGTTCGGCATCAGCACCTTATTCACGACCATGATGACGCCGTTGCTCTGGTAGACGTCGGAAATGGTCACCTCGGCGGTGTCGCCTTTCGCGTCGCTGACCATCAGATGCTTGCCCGATCCGGTGACGGTGAGCATGCCGCCTTCGACGGTCTTGAGTTCCGCCCGGCCACCGCCGTCCATGATCTGCTTGTCGAGCGCCTTGGAATCGAGCTTGCCGGCGACGACGTGGTAGGTCAGCACCTTGTCGAGCGTCGCCTTGTTCTCGGGCTTCAGGAGCGTGTCGACGGTGCCCGCCGGCAACGCGGCGAACGCCTCGTTGGTCGGCGCGAACACGGTGAATGGACCCGGGCCTTCGAGCGTATCAACCAATCCGCCAGCCTTGACCGCGGCGACCAGCGTGGTGTGGTCCTTCGAGTTCACGGCGTTCTGGATGATGTTCTTGCTGGCGTACATCGGCGCGCCGCCGACCATCGGATCGCTGGCGGCGACGGCCGTGCCGCCGACCGCCAAAGCGACGACCGCCGCGGCGCAGAGCAGCTTCGTAGTGTTCATGGTGACTCCCTGATCGGGCCGCGGGCATCAGCCTGTCCTCCGCCAGCGCGGCCTTCA
The DNA here is from genome assembly GCA_035275845.1 of Allostellaceae bacterium. Lineage (GTDB taxonomy): Bacteria > Pseudomonadota > Alphaproteobacteria > ATCC43930 > CGMCC-115725 > REEB95. The sequence continues at coordinate 8,688 of DATEMD010000106.1, forward strand.
TCTGGGCTTACGCGAGGAGCCGCCGATCGGATGCACGGGCTTTTCGCATCCGAACCAGCGCGCGGTGCGTAATCCAGGCGACGGCCAGCATCGGAAGG
>DATEMD010000107.1:0-12273 GCA_035275845.1 Allostellaceae bacterium
GCCATCGTGCCGAGCTCGGTGGTGCAGACCGGCGTGAAGTCTTTGGGATGCGAGAACAGCACGGCCCACGAATTGCCGATCCAATCGTGGAGCTTGAGCTTGCCCTCGGTCGTCTGAGCCTCGAAATCAGGCGCAGTATCGCCAATTCTCAACGACATGGATGCCTCCTTGGAGATCCGTTTCAGTGTTGCTGGACGCGGCGGCCGGCCAAACCGTCGACGGCACCGCTCGTATAGTGTGACTCGAAATCGGTCTCGAAGGCGAGCCAGCCGCAGGCCGCGAGCCAGTCCGCAGTCCATTGCCGCACGGCCGTCGAATCGAGGCCCGCCGCGCGCCAGCGTTTGCGTTGTGCACTGATTTCGTTCAGCCGCGCCGACCATTCGGGCCCGATGATGTGGCCGAGCGCGCGCTTGACCTCGGATGCGAGGCCGGGCGACCGGCCGGCCGTCGATACGGCGATCGTCAAGTCGCCGCGATGGAGCACGGCCGGCATCCACACGTCGGATTGCTCCGGTACATCCTCAACATGGACGATCGTGCCGGCGGCGCGGGCTTGCGCCGCGATGGCAGCGGCCTCGGCCGACGCAAGGCCGGCGATAAAGGCAATCTGGATACCGGCGAACTCGTCGGCGTGCGGCAAGCGCGGGACCAGCCGCGGTCCGGCCAAGGTCGTAAGGGCGATACTCGCTTCTGGGGCGTAGACCGTCAGCGCCGCCGCGCCGGCCGCATCCAGCCGTTCGAGACGCTGGGACGCTGCCGGGCCGGCACCAACCAGCGCCAGCCGAAGACGGGACAGATCGAGCGTCATGGGCAACATGGCAAACACCTCGCGCAAAAGCGGCTTCGGCGCGACACACCGGACTAAACCACAAAGGTCTGTGTGTTTATAGCCTATTTCACTGTCATTGATAAGAGAATATTTTCTATAAACACTATTTATAGTGTTAATACGATAGAGCCACGCAGCAGGCGGGCCGGGCAGCGAGTCTGCTCAATGGGTCGGGGGTGGTGGCGTCGCGGGATGAAGGGTGATGTGCTGGCGCGCCAGATCGTCGACCACCTGTTTGGCCGCGGCATTGCCGCTCTGCGCCAGCGTGGCGGTATCGGTGGCCAAGGCGTTGATCTGGTCACGTAGCTTGAGCGTGCTTTCAAGCGACGCCTGCTGGTTCAGCAGAATGGTCGAATAATTGGCGCGCTCGCGCACGAGCTGCACCGTCTGGAACAACACCGCCGCGAAAAAGCCCAGCGCCAAGAGCGCCAAGCCCAGCTCGAGGGGCGGCTTGCGTTGGCCTGTCGGCGCCGGATCGCTCATCGAGTCCGCTTGGCCGCCGCGGCGCCCGCCGGGCTCAGCCCGTGCCGCTGCATCATGGCAATTAATGTCTGATCGTTGGTCGCGGCCGCGGCCGTGTCCAGACTGTGCACCAAGGCCTCGCCGATCGCGTTGTATTGCGGGCCGTCAGCGATGAACCGCTGGCGCGCCGTGACCTCGGCCTGGGTGTGCGCATTGAACAGCGCGAGCGCGATGTTGACCGCAACCAGAAGGATGCTGATCCCGGCCAGCCCGATCCCGCTCCAGGCGATCCAGCGCGTATTTCGTTCCGTCATCGTGCGGTACCCATGATCAGCGGCCCGGGAGCATAAACCGCAAACGGCCGCCAACGTAATGCAAAGCCGCGGTCGGGACAAATGACCCGATTCCCGATAGCCTCGACGACGATGACTCACTGGCTGCTGAAATCCGAACCTTCTGCCTATTCATGGGCGGACCTGACGCGCGACCGGCGCACGGCATGGACCGGCGTCCGCAATCACCAGGCGGCAAACAATCTGCGGGCGATGCGGGTGGGCGATCATGCTTTTTTCTATCACTCGAACGAAGGGCTCGCGATCGTCGGCGTCGTCGAAATCGTGCGCGAAGCCTATCCGGATCCGGACGACAAAAGCGGCCGGTTCGTCGCCGTCGACGTGGCGCCGCTCGCGGCGGCGAAGACGCCCGTGACGCTGGCCCAGATCAAGGCCGAGCCCCGGCTCAAATCGCTCGCCCTCGTCCGGCAGGGACGATTGTCGGTGTCGCCGGTGTCGGCGGCGGAATGGACGCTGCTTTGCCGCATGGCCGGGCTGAAAGCCTGATGGCACGCCTGCTGTGCCGGGCCGCGGCCGTCGCCGAGGGCGCGGCGCGGGGCTTTGTCTTCGGCGCCGGCGCGACGCGACAGGCGGTATTCGTCGTGCGCCATGCCGGCGAGATCCGCGCCTATCGCAACGCCTGTCCGCACCAGGGCACGCCGCTCGAAATCATGCCCGATGCGTTCTTCGATGCCGAACGCCGGTTCCTGGTGTGCCGCACGCACGGCGCGCAATTCCGTCCGGCCGATGGATTCTGCATCGCTGGACCGTGTGCCGGGCGCAGCCTGACGCCCGCGCCGGTGCGCGTCGAAGACGGCATGCTGTTGCTGGACGAGACCGACTAGGAAACCCGGAAGTTCTTGAACTGCCAGGGGTCGCGGTTGTCGACGTCTTCGGGGAACAACCGGTGGCGATCGTGCAACGGCGTCCAATCGCTGTACTCGCCGACGACATCGCCGAGATACGGGCGTGCGATCTCGAGGATCCGCTCGTGGTTCATTTCGTCGGGTTCGATGACGAAGGATTCCGGATTCTCCATCGCCCAAATCGCGCCGGCGAGACACGCGGCAGTGACCTGAAGCGACGTGGCGTTGTTATAAGGCACGACGCGCCGCGCCTCGTCGATCGACAGGCGCGAGCCGAACCAGTACGCGCCCTTCTTGTGGCCCATCAGCAGCACACCGAGCTCGTCGATGCCGCCGGGCGCGATATCGTCCATGATCAAACGGTGCGTTTTGTGGGCGTGCCAATTCTTGCCCGCCATCTCGTGCAGCGACAGCACCGCGGCGTCGCACGGGTGATAAACGTAATGCACGGTCGGGCGATAGGCCGGCTTGCCGTTGGCGGCCAGCGTCAGGTAGTCGGCGATCGAAATCGACTCGCTGTGCGTGACGAGGAAGCCGTGATACGGACCCTCGTGCGGCGTCCACGACCGCATGCGCGTGCCGGCGCCCGGCCGCGTCAGATAGATTGCCGCGCCGGAGCCGAAATCGTGCCGCCCGCCGTCGGCTGGGAAATTAAGCTCATGGCTGCCCCAGCCGAGTTCCGCCGGCTGCATGCCTTCCGAGACGAAGCCCTCGATCGACCACGTGTTGACGAACTCGCCGACCTTTTTCGGCACCGTCGAAACCTGCGTGTCGCGTTCGGCGATGTGAATGACCTTGACGCCGAGGCTGCGTGATAGCTCGGCCCAGTCGGTCCGGCTTTTCGGCTTGTCGGTGTTGTGCTTGACCGCCTTGGCGATGTTGAGCAGCGCTTCTTTGACGAAATGCGACACGAGACCAGGATTGGCGCCGTGCGTGAGCACCGCCGTCGGACCGTCGCTGTATTTGTTGCGCAGCACCAGCGCGTCTTCGCGCAGCTTGTAGTTGGAGCGCGCCGACGGCGACAGCTTGGGATCGGTATAGGCGCCCGGCCACGGCTCGATGCACGTGTCGAGATAGAGGGCACCCTTCTCGCGGCACAGTTCGATCAGGTCGATGCTTGCCACATTGACCGAGACGTTCATCAGGAAGTCGCCCTTGCCGAGCATCGGCTCGAGAATCTTGCGGTAGTTCTCGCGGGTCAGCGGCTTCTTGAGGAATTTCACGCCCATGGATTCCGCTTCTTTGCGGCCCATGTCGTGCGCGGTGATGATGACGATCTGTTCGGGCTTCATCGCGATGTGACGAAGCACCAGCGGCAACACGCCCTGACCGATGCTGCCGAAACCGACGATCACCATTCGGCCGGAGAAAGCGATGTGCTTCTGATCGCGCGCCATGACGAAAATCATTAAGCGGATGATCAATATTTTTCAAGCAAAACAGCGACGGTATCCGGCGCTGTCCTTGACTTTTTTTGGATTCCGCGAATCAAAAAACGAGTCGCGACTCGTGAGAGTCGCGACCCGCTTCAGAGACGAAAGCGATCGATTCAGATCGCGTTGAAGACGCGCCGACGCATGGCGAAGAGCGCGAGCGCCGCGACGCCGAACAGCGACAAGGTCGTCGGTTCCGGAACGCTGGTGTTGTTCGAGGTCGGCGAGTCCGACCACAGCGCGGCGAAGCTGAAGGTGCTCGGAGTCGCTGCACCGGTGAACCCGATGTCGAGCGAGTATTCGTCGTTGGCACTCAGCTGTGTGCCCGCCGGCGCGCTCAACGTCACGCGTTGCGAGGCCAAGGAAATTGCCGTGTTCCAGGTCTGGCTCGTGGTCACATCCACCAGCTGGGCCGAGGCGATGCCGGCGACACCCGAGTTGATGGTGAACTGGAACGCCGTGGCGAAGGTACCATTGCTGTTGTTGAACAGCGGAACGTTGAAGAACGACGGTGCCGGCGACGTAAAGGCCGGCGTGGGCACGATGTCCCAGGTCATGTTGCCGTTCAGCAACTTCCAGCTGTCGCCGAGATTGGTCGTCGGCGCACCGTCGGTGCCGCTCGATCCGGCGCCGGACCAGGGGACGACGATGGCGTGGGCTGGCGTCGCTGCGACGCCGCCAATGAGGAACGTCGCCACTGCCGCAATGGACAGAAAGCGCGCAGAAAGGGCTCGAAAAGCTCCGGTCATGGTTCACTCCTTCGGGGGCAACGGGTTCCGTTTGCCCCACCGGGGCGTCGGCCCGTCTTCTAGTTATCCCCAGGAGTATCCGGAGTATTTGCGCAATACAATTCAATATCTTGGTAAATTCGTTTGAATAATAAGTTAATAACGCCAAGATAAAGTTAACTCAAACGGAAATAGAGTTAATTCTAACATCCAGAATAGACTCGCTCGTGACCGGATCGGATGCTGGCGCGACCATAGAAATGGGACAGCGCGGGATTCTCTTTGACCAATGGTGGCATACCAGATACCATGAGCATTAATGAGGGGGCCGATCTAAACGGCACTCCACGGGAGGTTGCCTATATGACGGCCACGCGTCTCGTCATCAAACCGATCGACTCACCGGCGAGCTTCCGCCTGCAAGCCTATCGGAAGCTCAAAGAGGCGATTACGGCAATGAACGTGTACGGCCAGGCGGAAGAAATCCGACTGGATGAACGTCGCCTCTCGCAAGAGCTCGGCGTTTCACGCACGCCGATCCGCGAAGCGCTCACGATGCTGCAACGCGAGGGTTTTGTGCGCACCGTGCCGCGCCGCGGCGTCATCGTCGTGCGCAAGAGCAAGCAAGAGATTGTGCGCATGATCCAGGTTTGGGCGGCGCTCGAGAGTTTGGCGGCGCGTCTGGCGACGCAGCACGCCTCCGATCGCGAGATTGCGACCCTGCGCCACTTGTTCGACGACTTCCGCGACGGCTCGCCCGAAGGCCATCTCGACGAATATTCGGATGCCAACATCCGCTTCCATCAGGCGATCATCCAGCTGTCGGGCAATCCGGTTCTGGTCGAGATGACGCGCGACCTGTTCATTCACATGCGCGCCATCCGGCAGGCGACGATCGGTCAGGAGGATCGCGCCAAGCGTTCGATCGTTGATCACATGAACATCATCGAGGCGTTGCAGCGGCGCGATACCGACCGCGCGTCCGCGCTGGTGCTCAGGCATGCGCTCGATCTCGCCGGCCATGTCGAGCGGCACTGCGACTATCTCGATTAACACGAGGATCCGTCAGAGGCGTTTTTATGGCATACGACGTTACGGCAGCGGCAAGACCGCGGATCATCGACAGACCGGCGGTTGTCGAAACCTGAATCAACCCACGTGAATCAGCGTCGGGGACTGAAGCCCAGAGGATGGGCAAGTAAGAACGGCGCGCGAAGGAGGACAAGATAATGAGTAAGGCACTCGAAGGCGTTCGCATTCTCGACTTCACGCATGTGCAGTCGGGTCCAACCTGCACCCAGCTGTTGGCGTGGTTCGGAGCCGACGTGTTGAAGGTCGAGCGGCCCGGCGTCGGCGATATCACGCGCGGCCAGCTGCGCGACGTTCCCAACGTCGACAGCCTCTATTTCACGATGCTCAACCACAACAAGCGGTCGATCACCATCGACACCAAGAATCCCAAGGGCAAGGAGTTGCTCGAGGGCTTGATCAAAGTGTGCGACGTGCTGGTCGAGAATTTCGGGCCGGGCGTGCTCGACCGCATGGGGTTCAGTTGGGAACGCGTGCAACAGATCAACCCCAAGATCATCATGGCGTCGATCAAGGGCTTCGGTCCGGGTCCCTATGAGGACTGCAAGGTGTACGAGAACGTCGCGCAATGCACCGGCGGCTCGGCATCCACCACCGGCTTCCGCGACGGCCCGCCGCTGGTCACCGGCGCGCAGATCGGCGATTCCGGCAACGGCCTGCACCTCGCGCTCGGCATCGTTACCGCGCTCTACCACCGTACCCATTCGGGCAAGGGCCAGCGCGTCACTGTGGCGATGCAGGACGGCGTGCTCAATCTCTGCCGCGTCAAGCTGCGCGACCAGCAACGGCTCAAGCACGGACCGCTCAAGGAATACAGCCAGTTCGGCGAAAACATTCCGTTCGGCGATGCGGTGCCGCGCGCCGGCAACGATTCCGGCGGCGGCCAGCCGGGCTGGATTCTCAAGTGCAAGGGCTGGGAAAACGATCCCAACGCCTACATCTACTTCATCACGCAGGCGCCGGTGTGGGACAAGGTCTGCAAGGTGATCGGCGAAGACGGCTGGATCACCGACCCCGGCTATGCCACGCCGGAGGCGCGGCTGCCGAAGCTCAAGGCGATCTTCGGTCGCATCGAGCAATGGACCATGAGCAAGGACAAGTTCGAGGCCATGGAAATCCTCAACAAGTACGACATTCCATGCGGCCCGATCCTGTCGATGAAGGAACTGGCCGAGGACCAGTCGCTGCGCAAGACCGGCACGGTGGTCGAAGTCGACCATCCCAAGCGCGGCAAGTATCTGACCGTCGGTAATCCGATCAAGCTCAGCGACAGCGCGAGCGATGTGAAGCGTTCGCCGCTGTTGGGCGAGCACACCGACGAGATTCTGACCAAGGTTCTCGGCTACGACGACAAGAAGGTGCGCGAGTTCAAGGAGTCCGGCGCGCTCGGCGGCGTCAAGCCGATGGCCGCGGAATAGCGCCAACCCGTTACCGGGGGCGGATGGCAACCATCCGCCCCCTTTCCATTCCGCGCGGCGAGGGGCTCGCCGCGCTCAAGGCATGAAGGAGAGTTTCGATATGAGTGCGAAGAACGCCAAAGCCGCCGTGCGCAAAGTTCTCGACCGCGCCAAGGCGGAAAAACGCAGCGCGCTGACGGCGCCGGAGGGCAAGCTGGTTTGCGACGCCTACGGCATCGCCGTGCCGAAGGAAGGCATCGCCACGAGCGCCGCGAATGCGGCCAAGCTCGGCAAAAAGGTCGGGTTCCCGGTCGTGCTCAAGATCGTGTCGCCCGACATCCTGCACAAGACCGAGGCTGGTGGCGTCGTGGTCGGCGTCAAGACGCCGCAAGACGCGCAGAAGGCCTATGCGACGATCATCGCCAACGCCAAGAAGTACAATAAGAAGGCCAAGATCGACGGCGTCCAGGTTCAGCAGATGGTCGGCGGTGGCCAAGAGGTCATCATCGGTGCCGTCACCGATCCGAGCTTCGGCAAGCTCGTCGCGTTCGGCATGGGCGGCGTCCTGGTCGAAGTGCTCAAGGACGTCACGTTCCGCCTCGCGCCGGTGACGCGCGGCGAGGCGCTGGACATGCTCGACGGCATCAAGGCCGCCGAAATTCTTAAGGGCGTGCGCGGCGCCAAGGGCGTCAATCGCACGTCGCTCGCCGGCTTGATCGAGAACGTCTCGAAGCTGATCGCCGACTTCCCGGAAATCGCCGAGATGGACCTCAACCCGGTCTTCGCCTCGGAGAAATCCGCGGTCGCGGCCGACGTCCGCATCATTCTCGACTGGAAGCCGACGGTGCAGCGTTACCGGCCAGGCAAGGAAGAGATCAACCGTGCCATGAACCGCATCATGCGGCCGAAATCGGTCGCCGTGATCGGCGCCTCGGCCGAAGACGGCAAGATCGGCAACTCGGTGATGAAGAACCTCATCAACGGCGGTTATGAGGGCAGCATTTACCCGATCCACCCGTCCGCGTCCGAGATCCTGGGCCGCAAGGTTTATAAGTCGGTGCTGGACGTGCCGGGCGAGATCGACGTCGCCGTGTTCTGTATTCCGGCGAAGTTCGTCGCCGCTGCGCTGACCCAGGTCGGCGAGAAGAAGATCCCCGGCGCCGTGCTCATCCCCTCGGGCTTCGCCGAAACCGGCAACGTCGCCGGCCAGAAGGAGATCCAGGACATCGGGCGCAAGTACAACGTCCGGCTCATGGGCCCGAACATCTATGGCTACTACTACACGCCGCAAAACCTGTGCGCGACGTTCTGCACGCCCTACGACTACAAGGGCGGCGCGGCGCTGTCGTCGCAGTCGGGCGGCATCGGCATGGCGATCATCGGCTTCTCGCGCTCGGCCAAGATGGGCGTGTCGGCGATCGTCGGCCTCGGCAACAAGTCGGACCTCGACGAGGACGATCTGCTCACCTTCTTCGAGCAGGACGAGAACACCAAGGTCATCGCGATGCATCTCGAGGACCTGAAGGACGGCCGTTCCTTCGCCGACGTGGCGAAGCGGGTCTCGAAGAAAAAGCCGATCGTCGTTCTCAAGGCGGGTCGCACGGACGCGGGCGCCAAGGCCGCGGGCTCGCACACCGGCGCGCTCGCCGGCAACGACAAGATCTACGACGACGTGTTGCGTCAGTCGGGCGTCATTCGCGCCCCAGGCTTGCGCGACATGCTCGACTATGCGCGCGGGTTGCAAAAGCTGCCGGCGCCCAAAGGCGAGAACGTCGTCATCATCACCGGCGCCGGCGGTTCGGGCGTGCTGCTGTCCGACGCTTGCGTCGATAACGGCCTTCATCTGATGAAGATGCCGGCCGATCTCGACGCCGCGTTCCGCAAGTTCATTCCGCCGTTCGGTGCGGCGGGCAATCCCGTCGACATCACCGGCGGCGAGCCGCCGACGACGTACAAGAACACCATCCGGCTGGGTCTCGAGGACCCGCGCATCCACGCGCTGATCCTCGGCTACTGGCACACGATCATCACGCCGCCGATGGTGTTCGGCAAACTCGTCGTCGAGGTCGTGAACGAGATGAAGGCCAAGGGCATCGAGAAGCCGATCGTCGCGTCACTCGCGGGCGACGTGCAGGTCGAAGAAGCGGCCGAATATCTCTACGACAACGGCATCCCATCCTATGCCTATTCGACCGAAATCCCGGTCGCGGTGCTCGGCGCGAAGTATCGCTGGGCGCGTGGCGCCGGCCTGATGAAGAAGTAGTCCGATGAACATTCATGAGTATCAGGCGAAGAGCCTGCTGACGAAGTTCGGCGTTTCGGTTCCCAAAGGGGGCGTCGCCTACACGCCGCAAGAGGCCGAAACGGTAGCGAAGTCGCTCGCCGGACCGGTCTATGTGGTGAAGTCGCAGATCCATGCTGGCGGCCGCGGTGCTGGCCGGTTCAAGGGCGACGAGAAGGGCAAGGGCGGCGTGCGGCTGGTGAAATCGCCGGCCGACGCCGCGAGCGAGGCGCAAGCCATGCTCGGCCACGTCCTGGTCACTAAGCAAACCGGGCCGAAGGGCCGCGAGGTCAAGCGCATCTACGTCGAGGAAGGCTGCGACATCAAGCGCGAGCTCTATCTCGGCATGTTGATCGACCGCAAAACCTCGCGCATCACCGTGATGGCTTCGACCGAAGGCGGCATGGAGATCGAAGAAGTCGCGGCGAAGACGCCGGAAAAGATCATCAAGGTGGCGATCGATCCGGTGACCGGCATGGAAGCGTTCCATGCCCGCCGTCTGGCCTTTGGCCTCAAGCTCGAAGGCAAGCAGGTCGGCTCGGCCGTCAAGTTCATGCTCGGCATGTACAAGGCGTTCATCGCGCTCGACGCCTCGATCGTCGAGATCAACCCGCTGGTCGTGACCGGCGCGGGCGACGTGATCGCGCTCGACGCCAAGATGAACTTCGACGACAACGCGCTCTTCCGCCATCCCGACGTCGAGGCGATGCGTGACGAGGGCGAAGAGGATCCGATCGAACTCGAAGCCGGCAAGCATCAGCTCAACTACGTGAAGCTCGACGGCAACATTGGCTGCATGGTCAACGGCGCCGGTCTTGCCATGGCGACCATGGACATCATCAAGCTCTACGGCGGCGAGCCGGCGAACTTCCTCGATGTCGGCGGCGGCGCCACGAAGGAGCGTGTCGCCACGGCGTTCAAGCTGATCCTGTCGGACAAGAACGTCGAAGGCATCCTGGTCAACATTTTCGGCGGCATCATGCGCTGCGACGTCATCGCCGAAGGCGTCGTCGCTGCGGCGCGCGAAGTCAGCCTCGAAGTGCCGTTGGTGGTTCGTCTCGAGGGCACCAACGTCAAGCTGGGTAAAGAAATTCTCGCCAAATCGGGCCTGCCCATTCTCGCCGCCGACGACCTCGGCGACGCGGCCCAGAAGGTGGTCAAAGCGGTGAAGGAAGCGGCCTGATGTCTATTCTCGTCGACAGCAATACCAAGGTCATCTGCCAGGGCTTCACCGGCGCGCAGGGAACCTTCCATTCCGAACAGGCGATTGCCTACGGCACCAAGATGGTCGGCGGCGTCACGCCGGGAAAGGGCGGCAGCAAGCATCTCGACCTGCCGGTCTTTGACACCGTCGCGGACGCCGTGAAGGGAACCGGTGCGACGGCCAGCGCGATCTACGTGCCGCCGCCGTTCGCGGCCGACGCCATTCTCGAGGCGATCGACGCTGAGGTACCCCTCGTCGTCTGCATCACCGAGGGCATCCCGGTCCTCGACATGGTCCGGGTCAAGCGCGTCCTCGCCGGTTCGAAGACGCGCCTCGTCGGGCCGAACTGCCCGGGCGTGATCACGCCAGGCCAGTGCAAGATCGGCATCATGCCGGGCCACATCCACAAGGCGGGTTCGGTCGGCATTGTGTCGCGGTCGGGCACGCTCACCTACGAAGCGGTTGCGCAGACCACGGCGGTCGGATTGGGCCAGTCGACCTGCGTCGGCATCGGCGGCGATCCGGTCAACGGCACCAATTTCATCGACTGCCTCGACAAGTTCCTGGCGGACCCGGCGACCAAGGCGATCATCATGATCGGTGAAATCGGCGGCTCGGCCGAAGAAGAGGCCGCTGATTTCGTCAAGCGGAACAAGGTGAAGAAGCCGATGGTTGGCTTCATCGCCGGCGCCACGGCCCCGCCGGGCCGCCGCATGGGGCATGCCGGTGCGATCATCTCCGGTGGCACCGGCACGGCCGCTGACAAATTTGAGGCGATGAAAAGCGCCGGTATTGCGGTGTCGGAGTCGCCCGCCGCCCTTGGCAAAACCATGCTCGGTCTCCTAAATAAGTAGCGAGAGCTAACCAATGCCCGACTCAGGTCGCACGCCGCCACGTTCCATCCCGCCGGGTTCCGGCCGGCGCGGCGGCCGCGACCTGCCGAAGGGCCGTCAGGTCGATCCGGTCGCACGCGAGGAGGTCGTCAAACTCCTCGGCGACCGGCCTCGTCAGCGCGACCTGCTGATCGAGCATCTCCACCTCTTGCAGGATCGTTTCGGCTGCCTGCACGCACGCCATCTGGCGGCGCTCGCCGAGGCGATGAAGCTCGCTTTGGTCGAGGTCTATGAGGTTGCGAGCTTTTACGCCCATTTCGACATCGTGCTCGACGGCGAAAGCCCGCCGCCGGCCCTGACCGTGCGGGTTTGCGATTCCCTAAGCTGCGAATTGTTCGGCGCCGATAAGCTGCTGGCCGAATTGCCCGCCAAGCTTCCCGGCGTGCGTATCGTGCGCGCGCCCTGCATGGGCGGCTGCCATAACGCGCCGGTGACCGCCGTTGGTCACGCACTGCACGAACACGCGACCGTCGACAGCGTCGTCAAGGCGGCCAAGGCGAAGGAAACCCATCCACATCTGCCCGCGTATCCGGATCTTGCCGCCTATCGTAAGGCCGGCGGCTACGCGGTGCTCGAAGCTTGTCTGTCCGGCAAGAGAACGCTCGAAGAGATTCTGAAAATCCTCGAGGATTCGAACCTGCGCGGCCTCGGCGGCGCCGGCTTCCCGACCGGCCGCAAATGGCGGCTGGTGCACGCCGAAAAGGCGCCGCGCTTGATGGCGGTTAACGCCGACGAGGGCGAGCCCGGCACCTTCAAAGA
>DATEMD010000108.1:0-2392 GCA_035275845.1 Allostellaceae bacterium
AGATCGTGGCCGCATCGCCGATGAGAGTCAGACGGCGATGAAAAAAGCGGTGACGGATTCGGGACTTTCGGTCGACCAATACAACTCCATTCTGCAACTGGCGCAGAACGATCCGGATGTCCGCGAGAAATTGATAAGCCGGCTGCCGCAGCAGAACGGCGGAGCGACGGGCTCGTCGCCGTCGAAGCCGTAGCGGTCACGTCCGTCATCACAGCAATTCGAACGGAGTAGGAGTAGAAGTCATGAAGCTATCCGCTGCTATGCTCAAGCGCACCCTGGACCAACTCGATGAGCGGCCGGCGTTCCACGATGCCGAGGTGGTCCCCGACGACAATCCGGCGATGCCGCAGCTCAACCAGCTGTTCGGCGAACACACGTTCTTTCTCGATGGCGACGGCCTCCACATCGTCGAGCCGGTCACGGCCGCGTCGAGCGGCACGCCGATGGGTGTGATCGTCAAGCTGGCGAGCTGGCGCGACGCCCGCCGGACCAGCCTCAAGGCGCATCCGCCGGAGCCCACCGACGTGGTGGTCGCGCTGGCCGTGGACGGGCAAGATGACAGCCGAACCGGCGGCGATCCCGCCGCCTGACGCCGCCGCGGTGCCGACCGCGCCTGGATCGTGCGGCGTCGAAGCCGTTCGGAACGCGAGCTTGGCTGGCAGCCACGCCACTCGTCATGGCGCCAGGACTTCGCCGAAGTGATTGCCGCGCAACGCTGAGGGCTCCCCCGCGGCGCTATGTTGCCGCACGCCGCTTCCGTTCTATTCTGAGCGGTAACGCGACGTCTTTGGGGAACCGCCATGGTTTGGCTTCAACTCGCTGTGATCCTGGTGTTGATCCTGCTCAACGGGTTCTTCGCCATGGCCGAGCTCGCCATCGTCTCGGCGAGGCGCGTCCGGTTGCAGGCCGCGATCGACGCCGGTCGTGGCGGCGCGCGGCTGGCGCTGTCGCTCAAAAGCGATCTCGGCCGTTTCCTGTCGACGATCCAGATCGGCATCACGGTGATCGGCGTGCTCGTCGGCGTGTTCGGTGGCGCGACCTTGGCCGACGATCTGGCGCATGCGTTCCAGAACGACCAGGGTTGGGCCGGTGTTCACGCACACGTGCTCGCGGTTGCAGCCGTCACCGCCGCGATCTCGTTTGTCACGCTGATTTTCGGCGAACTCACGCCCAAGCGTATCGCGCTGCGTCGGCCGGAAGCGATGGCGTCGCGGGTTTCGCTGCTGCTGCTGACGTTGTCGCGGATTGCGGCGCCGCTCGAATGGCTGCTCAGCCGCACGTCGGATCTGGTGCTCAAGGCGTTGCCGTTGCCGCCGGCGGAGCCGGCGGCGGCGACCGAACAAGAGATCGCCTATCTGCTGCGTGAATCCGCTGCGGCCGGCCATTTCGAGGCGGCGGAACACGCCATCATCCAGATGTCGTTGCGCCTCGGCGATCGGTTGCTGGGTGCGGTGATGACGCCGCGCACCGAGGTCGAAGGGCTCGATCTCGGCGATCCGGACGTCGAGAACCGGCACAAGATCATCCGCAGCGACTTTTCGCGTTTTCCGGTGTTCGAGGGCGAGCCGCGCCATCTTGTCGGGGTCGCGCAAGTCAAGGACGTGGTGACGCAGCTCTTGTCCGACAAGCCGTTCGATCTGCGCACGGCGATGAAGCCGCCGGTGTTCCTGCCCGAAACCGTCACGGCGCTCCAGGCGCTCGAACTGTTCCGCCGCACCGGCGTGCCGATGCTGTTCGTCGTCGACGAGTACGGCGACTTCCAGGGCATCGTCACGCTGCACGACATCCTTCAGGCACTGGTCGGCGACATCGTTTTCCGCGGTGAAAAGCCGGCGTCGCCGATCGTGCGCCGCGACGACGGCAGCCTCGAGGTTGAGGGTTTGGTCGGTGTCGACGAAATCCGCGACTTGATGGCGTTGCCAATCTCGGCCGGCGAGCGGAAGGGCGCGTTCCACACCGTCGGTGGGCTGGTGATGGCGCGGCTCAATCGCGTTCCGCAAACTGGCGATAAGGTCCGCGTCGGCGGCTTTCTGCTCGAAGTGCTGGCCATGGACGGCCGGCGCGTCGACCGTGTGCGGATCGTGCCACCGGCGAAAGCCAAGGCGCGCCAAAGCGCAGCGGGATAGCGGGCATGGCGGACAAAAAGAGCGTGAGTAGTTCTCGTTCGTGCGGAGATTGACATCATCGTGTCGACCATCGTCGAAGCGGTCGAGCGGCTCATCGGCAGCGCGCAAGCGAGAGCGGCGTAACACGACTCGCGATTCAAGTCGCTTCGACTCGGTGCCGACGCGTCTTTCGCTGGCCTGATTGAGGTTGCATTCTGTTATAATCGCGCCGTGGCAATTTTTATTTTTGGAGGAAATGCGTGGCTAAACGAGTCAAGCGTACAAGT
>DATEMD010000109.1:0-2731 GCA_035275845.1 Allostellaceae bacterium
CCGGTGATCGCCCTTCTCGCCTTGGCGTCCGAGCCCAAACCCGGAACGCGAAGGACTGTAATGATGGCGGAGGGGATGGGATTCGAACCCACGATACGGCTTTAGACCGTATAACGGTTTAGCAAACCGCCGCCTTCAGCCACTCGGCCACCCCTCCGCAAGAGTGGAGTCGTTCACGGCGTATGCGCCCGCCGTTCTAAAGGCCGCGCCAAAGCGTGTCAAACGGCGCGGCGTCTCCGTGGTAAACGCCAATTAACCTAAGTATTGCCTGCGATTTTCACAGAATTCGATTCACCGCATTTTAACGAATAAAGCCCGATCATCGACACATGTTCTAGGAGGTCGGCGGTTCGACTTCCGAAAAAGTGGAGGGAGAAAATGGGATTGTCGAAGCGTTCGGTCGAAATGCTGCTCGATCTCGTCGAGATCAAGCTCAGCTACATGGATATTTCCGACCGCGAAGATGCACGCGACATGCAAGTGCTCGAACGCGCGAAGGAAGAGTTGTCGTGCCTCGACCGTGGCGTCGAGACCGTCGCGTCGTTCGCACGCGCGTTGCGCCGTCCGGGTCGTCCGCGCGCCGCGGTCGCCTGAAGCCATCCCGCTTCGTCGCCCGTTCACGGCCGTCGATGCGGCGCCCGGCCGGCGCCGGTCCGGCGCTGTCTCCGATTGGTCACAAGGCGCGCAGCTTTTGACGCGTTTTCCGCTATGATGGCTTCGCTAGAATAGCGCCGCGTAGGATCAGCACATGCCGCCGACCCAACCAACGCCGAACGGCGTGATCCATCCGGTAATCCTCTCGGGCGGCTCCGGCACCCGCCTCTGGCCGCTGTCGCGCGCGCTTTATCCCAAACAACTCCTCCCCCTCGTCTCCGACCATTCGTTGCTGCAAGAAGCCGCTTTGCGCGTCGCCGATCGCAAACGGTTCGCGGCGCCGCTGGTCGTTTCCAACGACGAGCACCGTTTCATCGTCGCCGAGCAGCTGCGGGTCGCCGGCACCGAACCGAGCGCGATCCTGCTCGAACCGATTGGCCGCAACACCGCGCCCGCGGTTGCCGTCGCCGCGTTGACGCTGACCGCCGACGCGCCCGACGCGCTGCTGCTGGTGATGCCATCCGACCACGTCATCGCTGACCGCGAAGCATTTCTGGCTGCGGTCGAGCGCGCCGCATCGGCCGCGCGTTTCGGACGACTGGTCACGTTCGGAATCAAAGCGGCGACGCCGGAAACCGGTTACGGCTACATCAAGCGCGGCTCGACACTCGACGGCATTGCCGGCGCATTCGAGGTCGCTGGCTTCATCGAAAAGCCTGATGCCGCGCGCGCCAAATCGTATGTCGCGTCCGGCGACCATTCCTGGAACAGCGGCATCTTCCTGCTGCCGGCGGCGCTTTACCTGCGCGAGCTCGAGCGCTTGAAGCCCGACCTGCTGACCGCATGCCGCGCCGCCGTCGCCAAGGCGACGCGCGATCTTGATTTCATCCGGCTCGACAAGACCGAATTCGCCAAGGCCGAAAACGTCTCGATCGACTACGCGGTGATGGAGCACACGCCGCTCGCGGCCGTCGTGCCGGCCGAGATGGGTTGGAGCGACGTCGGCACCTGGGACGCGCTTTGGCAGATCGGCCGCAAGGACAATGCCGGCAACCTCGCCACCGGTGATGTCGTTATCGAGGATTCACACAACAATCTGCTGCGCGCCGACAGCGGCATGCTTGCCGTGCTCGGCGTCGAGGATCTGGTCGTCGTCGTGACCTCGGATGTCGTCATGGTCGCGAAACGCGACCGCGCGCAAGACATCAAGCAGCTGGTCGCCAAGCTTGAGCACGCAGGCCGCGCCGAGCTCAAGACGCATCCGCTGGTGCACCGCCCGTGGGGCACCTACTGCTCGATCCACGCCGGCGATCGCGTCCAGGTGAAACACATCATGGTCAAGCCGGGCGCCAAGCTCAGCCTGCAAAAGCACCACCATCGCGCCGAGCATTGGGTCATCGTCAACGGCACCGCCAAGGTCACGCGCGACAACGATGAATCGATCCTCTACGAGGATCAGTCGACTTACATTCCGATGGGCACCGTTCACCGGCTCGAGAATCCGGGCAAGATCCCGTTGCACCTGATCGAAGTGCAGTCCGGCAGCTATCTCGGCGAGGACGACATCGTGCGCCTCGAAGACACCTACGGCCGCATCGACAAGAAGTAGCGGTTAGCCGGCGAGTTTCTTCTTCAAGAGCTCGTTGACGAGGGCTGGATTCGCCTTGCCCTGGGTCGCCTTCATCACCTGGCCGACGAAATAAGCCAGCAGCTTTTCCTTGCCCGCGCGGTAGTCCGTGACCTTGTCGGGCTCTTTCGCCAGCACGGCGTCGATCGCTGTCTCGATCGCGCTGGTATCGGTCACCTGCTTGAGGCCCTTTTCCGACACGATGGCGCGCGCCGCCTTGCCGCTGGCGATCATTTCGGCGAACACGTCCTTGGCGAGACGGCCCGACAACGTGCTGTCGGTCATAAGATCGATCAGCGCGCCGAGACCATCGGCGCTGACCGGTGATTCCGCGATCGTCTTGCCGAGCTTGTTGAGCGCGCCAAACAGCTCGACGGTCACCCAGTTCGACGCCAGCTTAGGATCCCTGCCCTTCGCCACGGCCTCGAAGAACGCCGCGTTCTCGCGCTCGCCGACGAGCAGACCGGCATCGTAAGCCGAGAGTTTGTAGTCGCGCATGAAGCGCGCCTT
>DATEMD010000110.1:0-2068 GCA_035275845.1 Allostellaceae bacterium
TTCTGCAGCTGCTGATTGAGCTGCTGAATTTGCTGCTTCAGGTTCTGCACTTGGCTGTTGATCGATTGCGCCTCGGCCGGCACCCCGGTCGTCAGCAGCGCGCACACGGCAACGCTGCCGAGAAAATATCTCCCCAACGACATGGTCATCCTTTCTACGACTTTCTGTTGTCCCCCATTGGACTTGCCGCGCTTTTGGCGCAGCAATGGCGGCGCACCATAGGGGCCGTTAGCTACAGCTAACTTTCGGTTTTGTTACGGATACGTGACACCGAGCCGGCGAATCCGGCCGCACGCGAAATTTTCACCGACTGCGGCGAACCGCCGCGGCAGCGACCGCGACGCATGGCCGACGACTTTTAATTCACGCCAACGTGTGCGGCGGGAAGCGGTGGTGCGGACCTATAATTCAAGCGTTCGGGAGCGTTCGCATGCGCCGAATCGTTGCCCTGTCGCTCGTGCTGGGATTGTGCGCGCTCGCCGCGTGCCACGGCGCCGAAACGCCGCAAGTGACGCATTGGTACGGCACCGGCTCCTATACGACCGGCGTCTACGACACGCCCGACTCTTATCGCAGCCCGACCGACTAGCCGGCGTTTGCCCTGTCACGGCGATGCCAGGCCGCCGTTGCGCTTGCGCCGATCGTCACGCGTTGTAGTTGACGGTCCCGGCGGCGGCGAGATCGTAGCCGCCGAGCGCCTGCGCCCGTTCGGCGAATTCGGCGGTGCGCGCGAAATGCAGCAACTTCTGCACCGGCGGTTCGAAATAATCGCGCCGCCGCATCGCAAGATCGAAACGTTCCCAGCGCAACGGGACGAAGCCGAGTTTGTGGCGCTGAGCGACGGCGCGCACGGCGACGCCGGCATCCGCCTTGCCGTCGAGAATCGCCGCCGCAATGTCCGTCTCGGTCAGCGCCGGCTGCGCCGGCCCTGGCAGATCGTCGAGGCGCAATTTTGCTTCGGCGAGCAGATGCCGGAGCAGCACTTGTGCGCCCGCGCCTTCCTGGCGGCGCAGCACGCGGACACCGTCGCGCCCGAGATCGGCCGGCGTGGCGATGCCGCGCGGATTGTCGCGCGCCACTACGAAACCCTGCTCGCGCTTAGCCCACTCGACCAGCACGACATCGGCGAGACTGCCCAAGGCCTGAACCGCCGGCCGGTTGTACTCGCCGCTCGGTGGGTCGAGCAGGTGAATGCCGGCCAAGACCGCTTTGTTGGCGACCAGGCGCCGCAGGCCGTCGTCGCTGCCGCCCGCCAGCAGCGCCAGCTCGGAACCCGACTGGCGCAACGCCCATTCCAGCAGCGGATCGTGACTGCCGGCGGCCACCGGCGGCGCCGGACGCAAATCGGGTCCGGCGAATTCGGTCTGGCGCGCGACCCAGAGATCGATCAGCTGCCGCGGAAACAGCAGCTTGCCGGTGACGCGGGAACACGGAATCTGTTTGGTGCGCACGAGTTCGTAAATCGTGCGCTCCTTGAGTCGCAGATAGTCGGCAACTTCGGCGGTGTTGAAAAGCTCCCGCATACGCCTCCCGGCAGAAACATGAATAGTCTGGCAGAGGTTACACGAATGTCACCTGTGCATTTTTCCTGCATATTCTTGCGGAAAAAAATCGGTGGTACACCACCGTGAAAAAATTGTTAGCCGGAGACGACGATTGAGGCTAACCAAGTAGCGGCCGGGTTCCGGTCGACAAGGGCCCCGGCGCTTAACAAGCCAAAAGCACTTCGGAGGGAACCCAAATGTCGTTTTTCGATAAGAGCCGGACGGTCGCACCGCCGGGCTATAGTCGGTGGCTGATTCCGCCGGCGGCGCTTTGCGTTCATCTGTGCATCGGGCAAGCCTACGCCTTCAGCGTGTTCAACCTGCCGATGACCAAGCTCATCGGCATCACCAAATCGGCACCGGGCGATTGGCTGCTGACCGACCTCGGCTGGATCTTCAGCCTTGGCATCTTCTTCCTCGGCGTGTCGTCGGCGATCTTCGGCCGCTGGGTCGAGGAAGGCGGTCCGCGCAAGGCGATGTTCACCGCGGCGTGCTTGTGGGGCGGCGGATTCATCATCTCGGCG
>DATEMD010000111.1:0-3903 GCA_035275845.1 Allostellaceae bacterium
CGAAAGCCCTGCGCCGCCAGGCTGGTGCGCAGGAACCGGCGGATCGGCGGCTCGTCGTCCGCAATCAGGATGCAAGACGCGTTAGCCATGGGCACGCGCCGGTGCGACGGACTCGGTTTCAGCGGCCGGCAGTCGAACGATAAAGACGGCGCCGCCGCGCTCGCTGCGGTTGGCGACGACGATCGTACCGCCCATCGCCTCGACGAAACCGCGACAAATGGCGAGACCGAGACCGGTACCGGCCCGCTGCCGGTCTTGGGCATGGACGCGATAAAACTTGTCGAAGATGCGCTCCCGCTCACCCTCCGGAATGCCGGGTCCCTCATCCTCGACGCGCAACGCGACGAAGTCACCATCGCGCCGGCCAACGACCCGGATCGTCGTGCCGACGGGCGTGAACTTGGCGGCATTGTCGAGCAAGTTGAACAGCACCTGCTCGAGCAGCAGATAATCCGCCTTGAGCAGCGGCAGATCAGGGGCGAAGTCGAGTTCGACGCGGTGATCGCCGACGATGCGGCCCGCGCGGCGCAGCGCCGTGCCGACGATTTCGGCGGCGTCCACCGCTTCGGGCTTGAGCGCGACGGCCCCTGACTCAAGCCGTGTCATGTCGAGCAAGTTGCCGATGAAGCGGTTGAGGCGTTCGGCCTCGGATTGGATCGTCGCCATCAGTTCGTCGCGCGTCTTGGCGTCGTAGATCTCGCCGTAACTCCGCAGGCTGGTGAGCGCACCGAGGATCGAGGCAAGCGGCGTGCGCAGATCGTGCGAGATCGACGTCAGCAACGCCGCGCGCAAATGTTCGGTTTCGGCGGTGATGCGCGCACGATCGACGTCTTCGGCAAAGGCAATGCGCTCGATTGCCACCGCCACCTGATCGGCCAGAGCGTCCAGCAACCGCCGTCCGTCGGGCGTCAGCAGCGGCCCCGGCCGGTCACGGTCGATGCCGAGCACGCCAACGATGCCGCGGCCGGTCCTGAGCGGCAGGAACAGCCGCTTGGCGCCGGGCAATGTGTCGGCGCCGCGACCGGCCGAACGATTGTGCTCCCAAGCCCAGCGCGCGGCAGCGAGGTCGGCTTCGTCGAGCTCGTCCTCGGGCGGGTAGCCAGCGCGGACCGCAATCCCCTCGCCCGCCGGCAACAGCACGACGACGCGCACGGAAAGCATGAGCGCGATCTGATAGACCGTGGCCCACAGCAGATCGTCGAGCTTGCCGATGCCGGCAAGTTTGCGGCTGAACGCAAACAGTTCCTCGGTGGTGCGTACGCGGGCACGCGCCGCCACCATCTGGCTACGCGTCCGCGATGCCAGGTTGCTGGCGACGATGGCGACGACGAGAAAAAAGAACAGCGCAACGATGTTTTCGGGATCGGCGATGGTGAAGGTGTAGACCGGCGGCAGGAAGAAGAAATTGTAGGCGAGCACGCTGACCAGGCAGGCGTAGAGCGACGGCCACAGGCCATGCCGAATAGCGGCAATGAGCACCGCCGTCAGGAAGACGAGCCCGACGTTGGTAACCGAAACGAATTGCTGGAGCCCGAGACCGATGCCGAGGGCGACGGCGACGATCGCGGTGGTGATCGCATAAGGGCGGACGTCCACCACTTCGGGCTCTGGCGCGGTCTTGATTGTTTTGGCCAGCAGCCCCTCGCCGCTGTCGCCGGCAATGACGTGCACGCTGATGTTGCCGGCGCTGCGCACCAACTCGTGCACGACCGAGCCGTGCAACATCTCGAACCAGCGCGAACGTGTCGACTTGCCGATGACGATATGGGTGATGTTGTTGGCGCGGGCGTAATTGACGACGTCGTCGGCAATGCGCGCACCGGGCACGGTCAACGCGTTGCCGCCCAGGCGTTCGGCCAGCCGCAACGTGTCGGCGACGCGGTCGCGCTGAGCGTCGTCGAGCCGCTGGTGGCGCGGCGTTTCGACGTAAAGCGCCGTCCATGGTCCATGCAGCCGGTCGGCGAGGCGCTTCGCATAGCGGATCAAGCCGCCGCCGGTCGGCTCCTCGTTGACGCAGACCAGCACGCGTTCGCCGGCCGCCCACGGCCCGCTGATCGCCTGGGCCTGCATGTAGGTGACCATCTGCTCGTCGACGCGCTGGGCGGTGCGGCGCAAGGCAAGTTCGCGTAGCGCCGTGAGATTGCCGGGCTTGAAATAATGGCGGATGGCGCGCTCGGCTTGATGCGGGACGTAGACCTTGCCCTCTTTCAGCCGCTGAATCAGATCGTCGGGCGAGAGATCGACGACCTCGATGTCGTCGGCGCGGTCCAGCACGCTGTCGGGCACGGTCTCGCGCACGCGGATGCGGGTGATCTGCGCCACCACGTCGTTGAGGCTTTCGACATGTTGGATATTGAGCGTGGTGTAGACGTCGACCCCGGCGGCGAGTAGCTCTTCGACGTCGAGATAGCGTTTAGGATGGCGCGTGCCGGGCGCGTTGGTGTGCGCCAGTTCGTCGACCAGAACCAGTTTCGGCCGACGTTGCAGGATCGCGTCGAGATCCATTTCCGTAAGCGTGCGGTCGCGATAGGCGATGGTCCGGCGAGGCACGATCTCCAGACCCTGGAGCAGCGCTTCGGTTTCGGCACGGCCGTGTGTTTCGGCTATACCAACAACAACGTCGATGCCTTCGCGCAAGCGCGCGTGCGCCGCCGTCAGCATCTCATAGGTCTTGCCAACCCCCGGCGCGGCCCCAAGAAACACCTTCAATCGGCCGCGGCCTTCCTGCACTGCCGCGGCCAGTAAGGCCTCCGGCGATGGTCGCGACTGGCGTTCGGGGTTATCCGCAGCCATACGCCATTATAGCGCGGCCTGTGCTCAAAACCGCCTCAGCCCTTTGCCAGGGCGTCGAGTGCCAGATTCAGCTCCAGCACGTTGACATGCGGCTCACCGAGAATGCCGAAGGTGCGCGGCGTGATATGAGCTTCGACCAGCGCCCGCACCTTGTCTTCCGGCAGGCTGCGCACCTTGGCGACGCGCGGCACCTGGAACAGTGCCGCCGCGGGCGTGATGTCGGGATCGAGGCCGCTGGCCGAGTTGGTGACCAGATCGACCGGCACCGGCGTATTCGGATTTTCCTTGGCGAGCGCAGCAGCGGCGTCCTTCACTTGATCGGCCAGCGCCTTGCTCGTCGGACCGAGATTGGAGCCCGACGAATTGTCGGCGGCATAGGGCACAGAAATCGTCTTGCTCGGATCCTTGGGATCGGGCTCGGTGGTCGCCGACAACCGGCCATGGAAATATTTTTCCGAGGCGAAGTTCTGGCCGATCAGTTCCGAACCGACGACCTTGCCGTTCTGCACGATCAGGCTGCCGTCGGCCTGGTGCGGAAAGACGAGCTGGGCGATGCCGGTCATGCCGAGCGGATAGATCAGGCCGGTGATGACGGTCATCACCACGATCATCAGGATGGCTGGGCGGATTTCCTTCAACATCGCAGGCCTCCTCACGCCAGGCCGATGGCGGTGACGACGAGATCAATCAGCTTGATGCCGATGAACGGCACGATCACGCCGCCGACGCCATAGAGCCACAAATTGCGGCGCAGGATCGACGCCGCGCCGGCCGGACGATAGCGCACGCCGCGCAGGCTCAACGGAATCAACGCGATGATGATCAGCGCATTGAAGATGATGGCCGACAGGATGGCGCTCTGCGGGCTTCCAAAACCCATGATGTTCAGCGCCTGCAGCTGCGGGTAGAAGGCCAGGAACATCGCCGGGATGATGGCGAAATACTTGGCGACGTCGTTGGCGATCGAGAACGTGGTGAGCGCGCCGCGCGTCATCAGCAGTTGCTTGCCGATGGCGACGATCTCGATGAGCTTGGTCGGATCGCTGTCGAGATCGACCATGTTGCCGGCTTCACGCGCTGCCATCGTGCCGGTGTTCATGGCGACGCCGA
>DATEMD010000112.1:0-2021 GCA_035275845.1 Allostellaceae bacterium
TCGAGTGTCGCGCGATAAGACGGACACATCACGCCCGCGTCGCGCACGCGGCAGGCACCGTTGTTGTTGCACATTTCGGCTGCGCCGGCGAAGCCGCTCCACGCCGACCAGTCGAGCGCGGTATCGACGGTTTGTGTCGCATAGCCCGGCTTGAAGCGGAACAGCGAGCGGTCGTCCATCTTCGACGGCCGCACGATCTTGCCGGGGTTCATCATTCCGGTGGGATCGAACGCGTCCTTGACCGCTTCGAGGGCGCGCACCAGCCGCGTACCGAACATCGGCTCGTGGAATTCCGAGCGTACCAAGCCGTCACCGTGTTCGCCCGAATGCGAGCCCTTGTATTCGCGCACCATGGCGAAGGCCTCTTCGGCGATGGCGCGCAGCTTCTTGACCTCGATCTCCTGCTTCAGGTTGAGCACCGGCCGCACGTGCAGGCAGCCGACCGAGGCATGCGCGTACCAGGTGCCGCTGGTGCCGTGTTTCTTGAAGACCGCATCGAGCCGCGCGGTGTAATCCGGCAAATCTTCCAACGGCACGGCGCAATCCTCGATGAAGGAGACCGGCTTCCCGTCGCCTTTCATCGACATCATGATGTTGAGGCCTTGCCGACGCACCGCCCACACCGCGGATTGGAATGCGTCGTCGACAATCTCGACCACGCTACCCGGATGGCCGAGCGTGCCCATGAGTTCCACCAGCTGCTTCAAGTCGCGGACGTTCTTGGTGGCGTCCTCGCCGGCGAACTCGACCAGCAGCAGCGCCTCGGGCTCGCCTTTGACGAAACGGTCGACCGTGGTGCGGAAGAGCGGAATGTCACGCGCCAGCTCGATCATGGTGCGGTCGACCAGCTCGACCGCCGCCGGCTTCAACGCGACGATCGGCTTCGCCGCCTGCATCGCGCTGTAGAAGCTCGGGAAATGGCAGACGCCGAGGGTGCGGTGCGGCGGGATCGGCTGGAGGTCGAGCTCGATGGCGTTGAAGAAGGCGAGGGTGCCTTCCGATCCCACCAGCAGATGCGCCATGTTGTGGCCGCTGTCCGCAATCGTGTCGACGTTGTAGCCGCCGACGCGGCGCTGGAGCTTGGGAAAGCGCGCGGCGATCTCATCCTTCTCGCGGTTGTGCAACGCGCGCATCGCGCGCACCAGATCGCGATAGCGCTCGGGCATCGCGCGCGCGTCGAAATTGCTGGCGACCTCGCCGAAGGTGGCGGTCGTGCCGTCGGGCAGCAGCGCGTCGATCGCGCGCACGTTGTGCACCATGTTGCCGTAGCGCAGGCTTCGCGTGCCGCACGAATTGTTTGCCGTCATGCCGCCAAGAGTGGCGCGGTCGCCGGTCGAGACGTCGACCGGAAAGAACAGGCCTTTGCTTTTGATTTGCCGGTTGAGGCGATCCATCACCACGCCGGGTTGAACGCGCGCGCGCCGATGTTCGACGTCCACGGCGAGCACCTGGTTCATGTACTTGCTGCAGTCGAGGACCAGCGCCCGGCCGACCGTCTGGCCGCATTGCGACGTGCCGCCGCCGCGCGGCAGCAGCGCCACGCCTTCCTCGCGCGCGATGGCAAAGGCGGCGGCGACGTCCGCGGCGTCACGCGGCACCACCACGCCCACGGGCTCGATCTGGTAGATCGACGCGTCGGTCGCGTAGCGGCCGCGCGAAAAGGCGTCGAACAGCACGTCGCCCTTGAGTGTGTGCCGAAGCCGGGTTTCGAGCGTCGTCGCCGCCATGGCGCAATTAGATGGGAGCACCGGCCGAAAAACCAGTGGCAGAAAGGCCTTTGCCGGCGATGGCGGCCATGCTTTTCTCGCGCCCATGCCGATTATCGCCGAGCTCGTCGAGCTCTATCGCAGCGAAGGTATCGCGATCTCGACCGGGTTGCCGCCGCACCGATTTGGCGGCTATGGCGGCGCGCCGTTTACCTGGTTCCTCAAGGACGGCCAGAGCCTGACCAATGGTCTCGGCATCGCGATGCAGGAAGTCTACCTGCTCGAGCATTTGTTCGCGGCGTTCCAGCCGCGCCG
>DATEMD010000113.1:0-7290 GCA_035275845.1 Allostellaceae bacterium
CGTGCGCGCCCTGGCGCTCAATGTGATCGATTCAGCCATGACAAAACTCCTTGTTACGCGAACAGACTCGAAACCGACCGTTCCTCGCTGATCCGCTGAATGGCTTCGGCCATCAGCGGCGCGATCGACAGCCGGCGGATATTGCGCGCCACCCGCACCGCCTCGGTCGCGGCGATACTGTCGGTGGTGACCAACGCCGCGATCGGCGCCGCCGTAACGCGGGCGACCGCGCCACCGGACAGCACGCCGTGCGTGACGTAAGCCGACACCGACTTGGCACCGCGCTCCATCAACGCCTCGGCGGCGTTGCACAGCGTACCGGCGCTGTCGACGATGTCGTCGACCAGGATGCAGCGGCGGCCCTGGACGTCGCCGATGATGTTCATCACTTCGGAAACGCCGGCCCGCTCGCGCCTCTTGTCGATGATCGCGAGGTCGGCGTCAAGCCGGCGCGCAATGGCGCGGGCGCGCAGCACGCCGCCGACGTCGGGCGACACAATGGTTAAATCGCCGCCGTCGAAGCGCTCCTTGATGTCCTGCACGAACACCGGTGCGGCGAACAGATTGTCGGTCGGAATGTCGAAGAACCCCTGGATCTGGCCGGCATGGAGGTCGAGGGTCAGGACGCGATCGGCGCCGGCGGCGGTGATCATGTTGGCGACCAGCTTGGCCGAGATCGGCGTGCGCGGACCTGATTTGCGGTCCTGGCGGGCGTAACCGTAATAGGGGATGACCGCGGTGGCGCGGCGCGCCGAGCCGCGCTTGAGCGCGTCGAGCGACACCAGCAATTCCATCAGATTGTCGTTCGCCGGATACGAGGTCGGCTGAATGATGAAAACGTCCTCGCCGCGCACGTTTTCATGGATTTCGACGAACACTTCCATGTCCGAGAAACGCCGCACGCTGGCGTCGGTCAGCGGAATGTGCAGATACGCAGAAATCGCTTCGGCGAGCGGCCGATTGGCATTGCAAGCAAGGATTTTCATGTCGATTTCGCCGTCCGCGGCAGTGCGCCCGGATGGGCCGCCCCAAGCGCGGCGGAATGTAACAAAGGGGTTTCGCTGCCGCAATGACTTTGACCGCCCGGCGGCGGGCAAAAAGTCGCGGCAATCCAGGGCCTTAGGAGTGCCCCGCGGTGGCCAGCCCGGCCTCTTCGATGAGCCTGCGGACCCCGGGCGCGGCGGCGCCGGCGACCGCATAGGCGACGTCACCCCAGGCCCCGTCGAGGCTACCCGCGGGGACCGCGTTCTCCTGCTTGACCCGGCCGACTTCGCTGCCGTCCGGCCGCAGCAACACCCAGGTCACCTTGACCTGCTGTTGCTGTCCGTTGGCCGGCGAAACCTCGACGGTGCCGGCGACGACAAAATCCTTCTTGTCGGACGGCGTGGCGGCGAGGGTGAGGTTCGCGCGCGCCAGCGCCGAGCTCATCGCGCGGGTCAGCGAGCGGTCGCCGTCACCCGGCGCACCCGCGACCGGGCGTAAGGCGACCACCGGATTGAGCCCGCCTTGTGGCGGCGACACGTCACCCTGGATCAGCTTGGCGACTGTCGGTGCTGCCGTTGCGGCAAGTGCTG
This sequence comes from Allostellaceae bacterium, assembly GCA_035275845.1. Classification (GTDB taxonomy): domain Bacteria; phylum Pseudomonadota; class Alphaproteobacteria; order ATCC43930; family CGMCC-115725; genus REEB95. The sequence continues at coordinate 1,575 of DATEMD010000113.1, forward strand.
CTGCCAGCTTGCTGTCGCCGGCCTGCCACGCCGCGGCGTCAGCGACGGTTCCCGACGACGTCGAGCCGACGACCGCGCCAGCGGCGTTGCGCAGCTCCCATGCGACGCGGATGGTTGCGCGCCCGTCGGCGGTGGATGTGGCTGTCGTGACCGGCTGCAGACGGTAGCTGTCGCGGTTCGACGATTGCGCGCTCGCCGGCACGTCGGCCTGTTGCAACGCCGTCGCCATCGCTGCGGCCAGGGCGGCGGCACTCGCCGCCGGTGCATTCTCACCCGGCAGCACATAGATACCGGCGCTGTCCGGCGGGCTCAGCGCCGCCGCGGGCGCGGTTCGCGCCATGATCGGCGGCGGCGCGCCATTGCAGGCAGCCAGTAGCACAAGGACAAGAAGCCAACAGCGGCGCATCGGGCGGCGATCTTATCGTCGCGTCGGCGACAAAGCTATGGCGCGAGGGCGATCGTTGACAGGCCGAGACCGTGACCGAGCTCGCCGCGTAGGCAGGCGCGCCGATAGGAGAAAAACCGATCCGGATCGGCGGCAGTGTCGGCTCCGGCGTCGGCCACCGCGCCGATGCCGAGCGCGGCCAGCCGCCGCGCGACATAGCCCTTCAAGTCGAAAAGGAAATGGCCGGTCTTGGGCGACGGCGCGAAGAAGATCGAATTGCCGGGGTCCTGCGCCAGGAAACGGCGTGGAAATTCGGGGCCGACCTCGTACGACGCCTGCGCGATGGCCGGGCCGATAGCGGCGACCGTACGCTGCGCCGACGCGCCGAGGTCTTCCATGGCCGCCACTGTCGCCTCGACCACGCCGGCGAGCGCACCGCGCCAGCCGGCATGCGCGGCGCCGATCACCCGCGCCACGGGATCGGCGAACAGGATCGGCACGCAATCGGCGGTCAGAATACCGAGCGCCAGGCCCGGCACGCGCGTCACCAGCGCGTCGGCGCGCGGCAGCGCCGCTTGCGGCCACGGCGTCTCGACCACCAGCGCCTCGGCGCCGTGTACCTGCTTGGCGGTGGCGAGACGGTCGGGCGTGAGATCGAGGGCGCGCATTGCCCGCGCGCGGTTCTCGCTGACCCGCGCGGCGTCGTCTGTCGTCGTGAAGCCGCAGTTGAGCGACGCGCAAACCCCTTCGCTCACGCCGCCCGCGCGCGTGAAGAACGCGTGGCGGACAGGAGCCGAGGCGAAAACGTCGAGGCGAATCATGCGCGTCAATCGAAGCCGGCGGGCGGCGGAGCGTCGCGGCCGGTCAAGGCCAGCACCTTGAACAAGGTGCCCATTTGCGTCTCGTCAAGCAAGCGACGACAACCCGACTCGATTTGCGCCCGCTGTTGCGCGTTCTTGCCGCTGGCGAGGCGATGAGCGCGAATGTCGATGCCGAGCGCCGTGAGGAATCGCGCCTGCGATACCGGTCCGCAGGCGCGCGCGCCAGCGGCGGTGGCCGCCGCGGCAAAATCGGCGAAATCGACGTGCGCCGTGAGATCGGCGGCGCCGGGATCGCGCAGCGGATCGTGCCGTTGGTGTCGCGCCACGGCTTGCAACGTGTCGCCCGGCGCCGGTGGAAAATAGCCGTAGTCGACGAACAGCGCCGCACCGCCATGCCCGGCGAGGCGCTGGCCGAGATCGCGTGCCAAAGCCCGCGCCGCCGGCCGGCGTTCGGCGACGCTGCCGACGGGCCACGCCGCCAAGTCATCGACGCTTGTCGCTGGATCGCCGGTGAATGTCAGGTTTCCGTCGGCGTCGAGACCGATCCACCGCTCGTGCCAGCCGTCAGTTCGACGTTCGAATTGGCGGATCGGCAGCGCGTCGAGAAATTCGTTGGCGACCAGCAGCAACGGACCCGCCGGCACGGTCGCCAGCGATTCGTGCCACGTCGGCGTCGCCGCATGTAAGGCATCGGCCTGGACGGCCCGCAGCTTCGCGCTGGTTTCAACCAGATGCACCTGGATGGCGCGTCGGAACGCCGGGACCGTTGTGACCGCCCGCAACAGGTCTGCCATCAACGTGCCCTTGCCGGGGCCGAGCTCGCACACGATCACCGGATCGGGCGCGCCGTTCCGCTGCCAGATGTCGGCCAGCCAGAGTCCGATCAACTCGCCGAAGACCTGGCTGATTTCGGGCGCGGTGACGAAATCGCCGCGCGCGCCGACCGGCGAATGCGTCGCGTAATAGCCCCATTGCGGGTGCCACAACGCGATTTCCATGTAGCGTTCGACCGTCAGCGGGCCGTCGGCGCGGATCAATCCGCGCAAATGCTCGATCAGCGGCGTTGCGCTCACGCCTGCTTCGGCTGCCGCCGCGCGCGCCACAGCAGCCAGACGCCGATAATCAAGACCGGGACTGAGAGAATCTGGCCCATGGTCACGCCCCAGACAATGAACCCCAGATTGGCGTCGGGCTGACGGAAGCATTCGCCGATGATCCGCGCCACGGCATAGCCGATCAGGAACGTGCCGGCCAACGTGCCCGGCCGTTGCCGCGCGTCGGTGCGGCGCATGACGAAGAACAGAATCGTGAACAGGACGAGGCCTTCGAGCATCGCCTCATAGAGCTGGCTTGGATGACGCGGCAGATGGGCGGGATCGGATGGAAAGACCATCGCCCACGACACGTCGGTGACGCGGCCCCACAGCTCGTCGTTGATGAAATTGGCGATGCGGCCGAAGAACAAGCCGATCGGCACGGCCGGCGCGATGATATCCGCGAACGCGAGAAACTTGAGCTTGCGCTGCCGGACGAACAGCCAAATGGCGACCAGCACGCCAAGCGCGCCGCCGTGAAACGACATGCCGCCGTGCCACAGCTTGAGGATCTCGCTCGGATTGGCGAAATAAAATTCCGGCCGATAGAACAGGACGTAACCGGTGCGGCCGCCGAGAATGACGCCGAGCGTCGCCCACACCAGGAAATCGTCGACGTCCTCGCGCCGGGCGACACGCGGCGGCTGCGACGCGATCCACAGGCAATAGCGCCAGCCGATCACCAGCCCGGCGATATAGGCGAGGGCGTACCAGCGGACGACGAACGGGCCGAGCGACAGCGCGATTGGATCGATAAAGGGATACGGAATCGTCAGCATGAACGGCGGGAGTTCTCAGCGATACGGATCGGCGGCGAGGTAGGTCTGGACGTAGTGCCGGACACCGTCCTCGAGCTCGGTCGCCGGCGTGCCGAAGCCGGCGGCACGCACGCGGTCCATCCGCGCCTCGGTGAAGTATTGGTACTTGTCGCGGATCTCGGCGGGCGTGTCGACGTATTCGATCTTGGGCTCGCGGCCAAGCGCGCGATAAACCGCGGCGGCCAGGTCTGCGAAGCTTCGCGCCTTGCCGGTGCCAGCGTTGAACAGGCCGTTGACGCCCGGATGGTCGTAGAGCCACAGCATCAACGCTACGCAGTCGCGCACGTCGACGAAGTCGCGTTTCTGTCCGCCGTCGGGATAGGCCGGATTGTGCGACTTGAACAGCCGCGCCGGCGCGCCGGCCTTGGCGCGCGGATAGATGTGCGCGACGACGCTCTGCATCGTGCCTTTGTGGTACTCGTTCGGCCCGTAGACATTGAAGAACTTGAGTCCCGCCCATTGCTTCGGCCGCGGCGCATTGCCGGCGACGAGGCGCGCGACGCGGCGGTCGAACAGGTGCTTCGACCAGCCATAGGCGTTGAGCGGCCGTAGCTTTGCGAGCGCGGCGGGTGTGAGGTCATCGTCGAATCCGGCGCTGCCGTCGCCATAGGTCGCCGCCGACGAGGCGTAGATCAACCGCGTCTGATGCAGCGTGCACCAATCCCACAACCGCTGCGACAACGCGAAATTGCTGGCGATGATCAGATCGACGTCGCGCTCGGTCGTCGCCGAGATCGCGCCCATGTGGAAGATCGCCTCGATTTCGGCGGCATGATCGTCGAGATAGGCGAACAGCCGGTCGGGTGGAATCACGGCGGCCAGCTCGCGCTTGGCCAAGTTGCGCCACTTTTCGTCCTGGCCGAGGAAGTCGGACACAACAATATCGCCGGCGGCCCGTTCCTCGAGCGCGGCGACCAGATTCGATCCGATAAAGCCGGCGCCGCCGGTGACGACGATCATGGCTGGTTTCCTGCGGGCGGTGTTATAGCCTGTTCCCTGGCCGCGCGCCTGCTTATGTTGACCGGAAGGGAGAGACGGGAATGGCACCCAACAACCGCCTGTTCGAGGATTTCGCCCGTGTCGCGCAAGGTGCGGCCGGCGCGCTGGTCGGCCTGCGCGATGAGCTCGAGGCCCGGATCAAGGATCAGGTCGATCGCGTCTTGTCGCGCATGAATTTGGTCCGGCGCGAGGAGTTCGAGGCGGTTCAAGCCATGGCCGCCAAGGCGCGGCGCGAGCAGGAGGCCTTGGCGGCGCGGCTCGATGCGCTCGAAGGCCGACGGCGCAGCGGCGCGTCGCGCAAGTCGGGGTCGTCGCGGTCGCGTCGGGGTGCCGGCGTCCGCGGCAAATCGCACTAGGACGCGAGTTCTCCACAGTTTTCCGTCATTCACCCCTTGCCTCGGCTCGAAACCATTTGGCAGATTAGCCATAGTGGTTGGCGGGGAGACTCCATACCATTAGTCGAAACCCCCGCCCCGTTGCCAAGGAGGGCGGATGACCGCACTGTTGCTAGAAACCCCGGTCGCCGGCGCCAATCCCATCGATCTGGTCGAGGAAATCGTGCAGGCCAACGCTTGGCCGCATGACCGCACGGGCGACGACGAAATGGTGATCGAGGTGGTCGGCCGTTGGTGCTCCTATCGCCTGCATTTCGTCTGGGAGTCGTCGGTCAACGCCCTGCAATATTCCTGTAGCTTCGAACTCAAGGTGCCGCGTGGCCGGCGTCCCGCCGCGCACGAGCTGCTGGCGGTCGTCAACGAGCGGTTGTGGATCGGCCATTTCGATTTTGCCGACGATAAGAGTCCCGCCTTCCGCCAGGGCGTCCTGTTGCGCGGCGCGCACGGCGCCAGCGTCGAACAGATCGAGGACCTGGTGGACATCTCGCTGGCCGAATGCGAGCGCTTCTATCCCGCCTTCCAGCTTGTCGTCTGGGGAGGCAAATCGGCGCACGAGGCGATCGCTTCGGCGATGATCGATCCGGTCGGCGAGGCGTGAGCGGCCGGCGCGCCCGTTCGGCGGGAGTGCTGCTGGTCGGTTGCGGCAAGATGGGCGGCGCTCTACTGGCCGGCTGGATCCGGAAGCGCGTCGGCGGACCTTTCTACGTCGTCGAGCCGTCACCCGCGCGGCGCGTGCGCGGCACGCACTATTGCGCGACGCCCGATCGGCTGCCGCGCACGTTCAAGCCGGCGGCGGTGGTGTTCGCGGTGAAGCCGCAAGCCTTTGACGCCGTCGTGCCGGCCTATCGCCGGTTTGCCGACGGCGGTGCGGTGATGCTGTCGATCGCCGCCGGCAAGACGCTCGGCGGCATGGCGCGGCTTCTCGGCACGAATGCCGCGCTGGTGCGTGCGATGCCGAACACGCCGGCGGCCATCGGCCGCGGCATGACGGTCGCATGTGCCGGACCGGCGGTGCGCACGGCGGCGCGGACCTTGTGCGGCAAGCTGCTCGGTGCAGTCGGCGAGACCGCTTGGGTCGACGACGAAAGCTTACTCGACGCGGTGACGGCGGTTTCGGGCAGCGGCCCGGACTATGTTTTCCTCTTCATCGAATGTTTGGCCGAGGCCGCCGAAACGCAAGGGCTCTCGCCCGCGCTCGCCCATC
>DATEMD010000114.1:0-3798 GCA_035275845.1 Allostellaceae bacterium
GCACGACACGCCAATGCCGATCGGGAGGCTTGCCCCGTGCCGCGGCAGACGGATGACGCGAACGTCATGGCAGAAATATTTGCCGCCGAACTGGGCGCCGATGCCCATGGCGCGCGTCAGGCCCAGCACCTCTTGCTCGAATCCGGTGTCGCGGAAGGCTTGGCCGAATTTGTTGCCCTGCGTCGGCAGGGTGTCGAGATAGCGACAGCTCGCGAGCTTGACGGTTTTGAGGTTCAGCTCGGCCGACGTTCCGCCGATGACAATCGCCAGGTGATAAGGCGGGCAGGCGGCGGTGCCGAGGGTACGGATTTTCTCGTCGAGGAACTTGAGCAATGCTTTCGGATTGAGCGTCGCCTTGGTCTGTTGATAGAGGAATGACTTGTTCGCCGAGCCGCCGCCCTTGGCAATGAATAGGAATTTATAGGCATCGCCGTCGGCGGCGTAGATCTCGATCTGTGCCGGCAGATTATCGCCGGTGTTGACCTCGTCGTACATGCCGAGCGGCGCCACCTGGCTATAGCGCAGGTTGGTTTCGGTGAAGGTGCGCCGCACGCCGGCCGAGATCGCCGCTTCGTCGCCGCCGCCGGTCCACACCCGTTGGCCTTTCTTGCCCATGACGATCGCCGTGCCGGTGTCCTGGCACATCGGCAGCACCTTGCCGGCGGCTATGTTGGCGTTCTTCAACAGATCGAAGGCGACGAACTTGTCGTTCGCCGATGCCTCTGGATCGTCGAGGATGGTGCGGAGCTGTTTCAGATGACCGGGGCGCAGCAGATGCTGGCAATCGACGAAAGCCTGCCACGTCAATTCGGTCAGCGCCGGCAATCCCACGGTGACGACGCGCGCACCGCCGAAAGCGGCCGTGCCGACGTGTTCGGACGAAAGCTTGCGATAAGGCGTGTCGTCTTCGCCCAGCGGGAACATCTCGTGGAAGGCGGCATCCATGCTGCGCTCGTAGTCCGGGAAAACGGCCGAGAAAGAGCGTATTACGCCGGCCCGGTCAAGCGCAGCCCCTTGGGCGCATGACCCCCGAAAAGCTGCGGTTTTTCCCGCATCCGGGCGGGCGCTAGATAGCGAGATAGAAGGCGGGAACCTTTTTCGTCGCCGGCCATCTATGGGGCCGTGATGAGGAGGCAGGTTGTGACGCAGACCGCGGGGAAGCTTGGCGCAGATGCCGAATTGCTGGCGCTGATGCGGCGCGGCGAGCCGGCGGCGTTCGCCGCGTTGATGCGCCAGAACAATCGCCGGCTCTATCGTTTGGCGCGCAGTATCGTGCGCGACGAAAGCGAAGCCGAAGACGTGGTGCAGGAAACCTACGTCCGCGCGCTCGCCCATCTCGACGAATTCCGCGGCGAGGCGAGCCTGACGACCTGGCTCGCGCGCATCGCCGCCAACGAAGCGCTCGGCCGGTTGCGCCGCCGCCGCCCGACCGTCGATCTCGCCCAGATCGAGAACGTCGTCGCGCTGCCCGGCGTCGGCGCCACGATCAATCCGGAGAATGTCGCGGCGCGGCGCGAAATCCGCCGCGTCATCGAACGCGCGGTCGACGCGCTGCCGGCGAATTTCCGTACCGTCTTCATGTTGCGCGCGGTCGAGCAGATGAGCATCGACGAAACCGCTTCGCTCCTCGGCATTCCGGCCGAGACGGTGAAGACCCGTTTCCATCGCGCCAACCGCCAGCTGCGCCAGGCGCTGAGCGACGAGTTCGCGTCGATCCTCGACGATACGTTTCCGTTCGCCGGCGCGCGCTGCGACGCGCTGATGGGCCGGGTGCTCGCCCGCCTCGGCGTCGTGACCGCCGTTTCCGATCCGTCCATTGCAAACCTAAAACAGAAGGAGTGAACCATGCGTCGACTGCTCGTTGCTCTCGCCCTCTTGGCCTTCGTGGCCACGCCGGCTTTCGCCCAGAACGTTTCCAAGGAACCGCCGGGCGGCACCTATAAGAAAGTCAGCACACTCGTGAAGCTGCCGGACTTCCTGCCCGGCATCGGCGTGCTCTACGTCGATCCGAAGACGCTGCCGGCCGGGCCGTTCCTCGCCTACGACCACAAGGGTCGGCTGGTGAGCACGATCTACATGATCCCGATCAAGGATTTCGAAGCGCAGAAGGCGTTCTCGCTCGCGGCGCCGGGCGGCCGCGTCGATCACGTGTCGCTCTACTTCAACGCCGGCCATCCCGGCGTCGAGGAGCCGCACTACCACATCGTGTTGTGGCACGTGAGCAAGGCCGAAGAATCCCTGGTCGCGAAGTAGGCGGCACAGGCGCGATGAAACGTCAGAACGCGTTTTCGCGCCGGACTTTGCTTGCCGGCACGGCGATTACCGTCGCCGTGTCGGTAACGCAGGGCCTGACGCGTTCGGCACACGCCGATGACAAGGCGACGAAGGAACAGGCCAAGTACCAGGATCACCCCAACGGCCAACAGCGCTGCGAGATCTGCGTCAACTTCCAGCCGCCGAACCGCTGTGCGTTCGTGCAAGGCGATATCAGCCCGAAAGGCTGGTGCCAGTTCTTCGCCGCACGTGACAACGCGCACTGAGCGCGAAGGCTATTTCTTGCGGAACTGATCGAGGGTGACGACTTCGGCGCTTTTTTCCGGCGACTTGTCGTCAGCCTTGTCGTCGGCTTTGGCGCGTCGGGCGGTCTTGGCAGCCCGCGGCTTTTCGAGTCGCGTCGGCGCTTCGGCCTTGGCCGGCTCATTCTCGGCCTGCTCGTTGGCCGCGGTCACCTGCTGGAACTGAAGGCCGAATTTCACCGCTGGATCGGCGAACGACAGGATCGCCTCGAACGGAATCACCAGCCGTTCCGGTTTGCCCGCGAAGCTCAAGGTCACGCCGAAGCGATCCTCCTCGACGTTGAGGTCCCAGAACTGATGCTCCAGCACGATGGTCATATCGTCGGGATGCTGCGCGCGCAGGCTCGCCGGCATCTCGACGCCGTCGAAGCCGGTCTTGAAGGTGATGTAGAAGTGATGCGCGCCCGGCAGGCCGTTGGCGACGGTGCGGGCCAGCGCCTCGCGTACTACGCCGCGGAGCGCGGCCTCGACCATCTTGTCGTAACGCAGAAGGTCTTTCACGCGCGCACTCCCGCAAAATCAGTGGGGGGCTTCTGTTGCCCGGTGCCCCCCGGACCGCGCTTACTTAGAGACTAAGCAGCGAGTGCGACAGAGTTATCGTTCGCACTTAGGATTTGGCCCGATAACGGCGGTACCATGCCGGGAGAAAGACGTATCTTTACCGCGCGCGTCGATCCTAGTTCGCCCCCATGACGGTGCGGAGACGATTGCTCCGCGAAACTGGTGGAGGCGCCGGGTACTGCCCCCGGGTCCGCAACGCTTATTCCATACGCTGTTTATCGCCATAGCTGGTTGCCCAGCCCCATCAATATAGGCGCTTTCACATCCCCTCAAAAGGGGCGACGAGTCGGCCTTTGCGGGCCGGAAGCGCGCGGTTAAAGTCGCCGCCCATGCCGCTCACGCCCGAACAACAGGCCGAAATCGACCGGCAACGTGCCGAGACGCAGCCGACACGCCGCGCCGTCTCGCCGGGCCTGGAAGCGATTCTTTACCAGGCGATTCCGGTGCTCGATCACGGTTTCGTCCGCGTCATTGACTACATGGGCGACGACGCCGCGGTGGTTCAGGCGGCACGCGTCTCCTACGGCAAGGGGACGAAGAAGGTCACGGAGGATCGCGGCCTCATCCACTATTTGTTGCGCCACCGGCACACCACGCCGTTCGAGATGTGCGAGATCAAGTACCACGTCAAGCTGCCGATCTTCGTCGCGCGGCAGTGGAT
>DATEMD010000115.1:0-3901 GCA_035275845.1 Allostellaceae bacterium
GCGGCGACTGCGCCGGTCTCAATGCTGTCATCCGCGCCGTCGTGGCGCGGGCGCAGGGTCTTGGCTGGACCGTGCACGGCGTCCATCAAGGCACCCTCGGCCTGATGCGGCGGCCGGTTGCCTTCACCACGCTCGATCACGCGCGCGCCGGCGCCGACATCCTGCATCACGGCGGCACCATCCTCGGCACCACCAATACCGGCAATCCGTTCGCCTTCCCGCTGGCGGATGGCAGCACTAAGGACCGGTCGGCCGAGGTGATCGAAGGTGTCCGGTTGATGGGGCTCGACGCGGTGATCGGCATCGGCGGCGATGGCAGCTTCGCCATTTTGCGCCGGCTGGCGCAACAGGGCGGTATTCCCTTGGTCGGCATCCCCAAGACCATCGACAACGACGTCGGCGCCACCGAACGCTCGGTCGGCTACGACACCGCGGTGATGGTGGCAACCGAAGCCCTCGACAGACTCACGCCGACGGCGGCGAGTCACGCGCGCGTCATGGTGCTCGAAGTAATGGGCCGCGACGCCGGCCACATTGCACTTGCCGCGGGCATCGCCGGCGGCGCCGACGTCATCCTGATTCCGGAGATTCGCTATCGCGTCGAAAGCGTCGCCGCGCACATCGAAGCGCTTCGCCGCAACGGCCGCAATTTCGCACTGGTCGTGGTGGCCGAGGCGGTTCCCGACCACACCGGCGAGCGCGTCCGCCGCCAACAGGCGAGCGGCGCTTTCACCTATGGCGGCATTGGCGAGATCGTCGCTCACGCGATTGCCACACGCACCGGCGCCGAGACGCGCGTTACCGTACTCGGCCACGTGCAGCGCGGCAGTCCGCCGACCTGGAACGACCGGCTGATCGCCCAGGCCTTCGGCGTGCATGCCGTCGACCTGATCGCCGCCGGACGTTACGACCGCATGGTGGCGTGGCAGAATCGGCGGGTCGTCGACGTGCCGCTCGCGGACGTGATCGATCGGCCGCAAACCGTCGAACCCGACAGCCCGCTTCTCCGCACGGCACGCGGTCTCGGTATCTGTCTGGGCGACAGCTGAAGCTGCGAGTCGCGTTAAAATGCGTCTAAAACGCGTGCGGCTCGCGCGACGCCGCCGCGACAGAAAATTTCACCAAATGTCACTTGGAGGCCTCGGTTACGCGGCGTTAGTCTGATGTAACTGTTTGATGTCATTTCCGCCCAGCTTCTGGAGGAGCCATGACGTTGGATGATCGTATCGAGGAGCTTCGCAGTCGTCACCGCAACCTTGAAGACCAGATCGACCGCGAACGCCATCGACCGTTCCCCAGCATCGAATCCCTCTCCACTCTGAAGCGCCAGAAGCTCCGAATAAAAGACGAACTCACCGAACTGGAACACACGCGCTAGTTTCGCGCCGCGGTTGACAGCTTCGGTCTAGCGCACCGGCGCAAGCAGCACAGTTGCGTCGACATTGACGCTGACCGTCGCGTCACCCGCCACCGCGACCGGCGGCGGCTCGGCGCCGGACGACGCCACGCGTGCGGCCATGAAGTGCACCGGCGACGGTGGCACCGATGCGTTGCCGACGCGCAGTTCAGCGTAGCGTTCGACGTGCGTGCCGAGAGTCGCCGCGATGCGATCGGCGCGAGCGCGGATGTCTTTCAACGCAGCATCGGTCAGTTCGTTCTGTGCCGCCTTGGCGGCGGCCGGCGAAAGTTCCGCGGCCAAATTCGACAAGGCCAAGCCCTCGCCTTGCAGGACGCCGACCAGATTCAACAAGGCCGCGAAATCGGCCGATTTCAGGCGGAGCGACTGGCTGCCGTGCCAGCGCGTCGGGTTCCCCTTGGCGTCGCGTTCCTGATAAACCGAATAGCCCGTGGTCTCGACCGCGACACTGGCCACCGTCTTGGCGTGAGCCAGCGCTGCGGTCATGCGACGATTGACGTCGGCCTGAACCCGCGCCGCATTGGCATCGACCGCCTCGACCCGCAGCTCGGCCTCGAGCTGATCGCGCGGCAGGGTCTTATCCGCATGTGTCGACAACGTCAGTGCCGTGCCAGACGGCGGCGGTGCCGGCTGCGCCCAAACCGGGGCAACAGCGACGATGAGCAACGCGGCAGCAAGCGAAACGGAACGGATCATTTGAGGCCCCTGGCTTGTTCACGCAGCACGAATTTCTGGATCTTACCCGTCGAGGTTTTGGGCAACGGGCCGAACACGACGGTCCTGGGCACCTTGTAACCCGCCATGTTGGCGCGGCAGAAGCCGATGATGTCGTCGACCGTGGCCCGCGCCTCGGCCTTGAGCGTGACGAAGGCGCACGGCGTCTCGCCCCATTTCTCGTCGGGACGCGCGACCACCGCGGCCTCCATCACCGCCGGATGGCGATAGAGCACGCTTTCAACCTCGATGGTCGAGATATTCTCGCCACCCGAGATGATGATGTCCTTCGAGCGATCCTTGATCTCGATATAGCCGTCGGCATGCGCGACGCCGAGATCGCCGGTGTGGAACCAGCCGCCGGCGAAGGCCTCGGCCGTCGCTTGCGGATTCTTGAGATAGCCCTTCATCACGATATTGCCGCGCATGAAGACCTCGCCCATGGTCGCGCCGTCGCGCGGCAATGGCGCCAGCGAGCGCGGATCGGCCACCATGAGGCCTTCGAGCACCGGATAGTTGACGCCTTGGCGCGCCTTGAGCGCGGCCCGCTCTGGCGCCGGCCGGGCATCCCATTCATCGTGCCAGGCGCAGACCACCGACGGGCCATAAACCTCGGTCAAGCCGTAGACATGCATGATGGCGAAGCCGAGCTTCTCCATGCCTTCGATCACTGCGGCCGGCGGCGCCGCGCCGGCCGTCATCATGGCGATACGCCGGCCGAAATCACGTTTGAGCTGCGACGGCGCGTTCAACAGCAGATTCATAACGATCGGCGCGCCGCAGAGATGCGTGACGCCGTGTTCGGCAATCGCCGTGTAGATAGCACCGGCTTCGACCCGACGCAGACAGACGTGCGTGCCGGCCAACGCCGTCACGGTCCACGGAAAGCACCAGCCGTTGCAATGAAACATCGGCAGCGTCCAGAGATAGACCGGATGCGGTGGCATGTTCCAAACCATCGCGTTGCCGAGTGCGTTCAGGTAGGCGCCGCGATGGTGATAGACGACGCCTTTCGGATTGCCGGTCGTGCCTGAGGTGTAATTGAGCGCGATCGCATCCCATTCGTCGTCCGGCTCGCGCCCGACGAACGCCCGATCGCCGGACGCCAGAAATGTTTCGTAATCTATTTTGCCGAGCAACGCGCCGGACGGCGCCAACGCGTCGTCGATGTCGATCACTAGCGGCCGCTTTTTGACGGCGGCCAGCGCCTTCTCGATCACCGGCGCGAATTCGCGATCGGTGATCAGAACTTTGGCTTCGCCGTGCTCGAGAATGAACGCGATGGTGGCAACGTCGAGCCGGATGTTGAGGGCGTTGAGCACGGCGCCGGCCATCGGCACGCCGAAATGCGCCTCGAACGCTTCCGGTGTGTTGGCGGCCATCACCGCGACGGTGTCGCCCGTGCCGATGCCGTGCCGTTGCAACGCACTGGCCAGACGCCGGCAGCGTTCGTAACTCTGTTTCCACGAATACCGTCGCGTGCCGTGCACCACCGCCAGGCGATCGGGATAGATCGAAGCCGCCCGCGCGATGAATCCCAGCGGCGACACCGGCACATAGTTGGCCGGATTGCGGTCGAGCCCGATGTCGTAAGCGCTTCCCATGGCGTCGCGTCCTGCGGCTTCACATAGCGCTGCCTTTGCCGCACAGTTGTAAGGGGAGAAAACGCCCATGACCAGCCGCTATGCCGCGGCCCACCGCCGCTCGCTGGTCGACCGGGAAGGATTCTGGGCCGAAGCCGCCCAGGCGATCGACTGGGAAAAGCGGTGG
>DATEMD010000116.1:0-2214 GCA_035275845.1 Allostellaceae bacterium
TCGTCGGCGCCAAGTAGATAGACGAACTCGATCTCGCCCTTCTCGCAGCCTGCCAGGATTCCAGCGGTATCGCGACCGCCCGACTGCGGCACGAAACCCAGATCGAGGCCGCCGACGCGCGCGGCCGCGGTGTGCAGCACATTGAAGCCGTTCCAATCCTCGCGCACCAAGCCGGCGCTTTCGGCTAGCGTGCGCGCCAGATGCAGGATCGCTGCGCCGTCGCGACGTCGGAGCGCGCCCTGCCCCAGCACCAGCATCGGCCGCTTCGCCGCCTTGAGCGTCTCAATGAATTTGTGCTTGCCCGCGACCAGATCGGCGAGCGTCTCCGGCCCGGCGCCGATCCATTCGACCGGATAGGTCAAGTCACGCGGCGCGCCGATGCCGGCAACCTTGAAGCCGCCCTGGAGCCAGCGCTTGCGCAGCCGTGCGTTGACGATCGGCGCTTCCCAGCGCGGATGCGTGCCGATCAGCAGGCAGGCATCGGCCTCCTCGATTCCGGCGATGGTCGTGTTGAAGAGGTAACCGGCGCGGCACGACGGATCGAGCGCGGCGCCGTCCTGGCGGCAGTCGAGATGCGGCGAACCCAGCGCAATCATCAACTCCTTCAACGCCAGCATCGATTCACAATCGGCGAGATCACCAGCGAGGGCGGCCACGCGGCTGCCGGCGACACCTTTGAGCCGCGCGGCGACGGCGGCAAAGGCATCCGCCCACGACGCTTCGACGAGCTTGCCGTCGCGGCGCACATAGGGTGTGTCGAGCCGGCGCTTGGTGAGGCCGTCGAGTGCGAAGCGCGTCTTGTCGGCGATCCATTCCTCGTTGATCGCCTCGTTGAGCCGCGGCAACACGCGCAGCACCTGGCCGCTGCGCGCGTCGATGCGGATGTTCGAGCCAACGGCATCGAGCACGTCGACGCTTTCGGTCTTGGTCAACTCCCACGGCCGGGCGACGAACGCATAGGGCTTCGCGGTCAGCGCACCAACCGGACACAGATCGACGATGTTCGCCGACATCTCCGACGCCAGCGTGCGCTCGATATAGGTGCCGATCTCCATATCCTCGCCGCGGCCGGTAGCGCCGAGATCTTCGACGCCGGCGATTTCGGTCGCGAAGCGGACGCAACGCGTGCAGTGGATGCAGCGATTCATAGAGGTCGCGACAAGCGGCCCAAAATTCTTGTCCTTCACCGCGCGCTTGTTCTCGATGAAGCGGCCGCGGTCGAAGCCATAGGCCATCGCCTGGTCCTGCAGATCGCACTCGCCGCCCTGATCGCAGATCGGGCAGTCGAGCGGATGGTTGATCAGCAGGAATTCCATCACGCCGTGGCGCGCCTTCTTGGCCTTCTCGCTGTCGGTGTGGATCACCATGCCGTCGGCGGCGGGCATGGCGCAGGATGCGATCGGCTTCGGCGCCTTTTCCTGCTCGACCAGGCACATGCGGCAATTGCCGGCGATGCTGAGACGCTGATGGAAGCAGAAATGCGCGACCTCGAAGCCAGCCTGCTGACAGGCTTGCAGCACCGTCATGCCCGCGGCGACCTCGACTGCCTTGCCATTGATCGTGAGCTTCGGCATCGCCTACTCCGCCGCCCGCGCTGCGTGAGCGCGGTAGTCGCGCATGCGGCGTTCCATCTCGGGCCGGAAATGCCGGATCAGGCCCTGCACCGGCCATGCCGCCGCGTCACCCAGCGCGCAGATCGTGTGGCCTTCGATTTCGAAGGAAACTTCCAAGAGCATGTCGATCTCGCGCGGCTCCGCCTTGCCTTGCACCATGCGCTCCATCACGCGCCACATCCAGCCGGCGCCTTCACGGCACGGTGTACACTGGCCGCAGCTCTCGTGCTTGTAGAACTGCGACAGGCGGGCGATCGCCTTGATGATGTCGGTCGACTTGTCCATGACGATGACCGCGGCGGTGCCGAGGCCGGATTTGACGTCGCGCAGCGCGTCGAAATCCATCAACACGGTGTCGCAGATCGATTTCGGAATCACCGGCACCGATGAGCCGCCAGGAATCACGGCCAGCAAATTGTCCCAGCCGCCGCGCACGCCGCCAGCATGTTTGTCGATGAGTTCGCGCAGCGGAATCCCCATCGCCTCTTCGACGTTGCACGGCTTCTCGACGTGCCCGGAGATGCAGAACACCTTGGTGCCTTCGTTCTTCGGCCGGCCGATGCCGGCGAACCAGGCGCCGCCGCGGTGCAGGATGGTCGGC
>DATEMD010000117.1:0-3063 GCA_035275845.1 Allostellaceae bacterium
GCCGGCGATCTCGATCGAGCAGAAAACCACCTCGCGCAACCCGCGGTCGACTGTCGGCACCGTCACCGAGATCTACGACTACATGCGGCTGCTCTGGGCGCGCGTCGGCGTGCCCTACTCGCCGGCAACCGGCTTGCCGATTGAAAGTCAGACCGCGTCGCAGATGGTCGACCGCGTGATGGCGATGCCGGAAGGCACGCGTCTGCTGCTGCTGGCGCCGATCGTGCGCGGCCGCAAGGGCGAATACCGCAAGGACCTGCTCGATCTGCAAAAGCGCGGCTTCCAGCGGGTCAAGGTCGACGGGAAGATGTACGACATCGACGCCGCGCCGGCGCTCGACAAAAAGCTCAAGCACGACATCGAGGTCGTGGTCGATCGTATCGTCGTGCGCAAGGATCTCGGCAACCGCGTCGCTGACAGCCTCGAGACCGCGCTGAAGCTCGCCGACGGCATCGCCATCGCCGAAGACGCCGACAGCGGTAAGCAGACGATCTTCTCGGCCAAATTCGCCTGTCCGGTTTCCGGCTTCACCATTCCGGAAATCGAGCCACGCTTGTTCTCGTTCAACAATCCGTTCGGCGCATGTCCGGCCTGCGACGGCCTCGGCACCAAGCTGTTCTTCGATCCCGACCTGATCGTGCCGGACGAGCGGCTGAGCTTGCGCGAAGGCGCAATCGCGCCGTGGAACACGCAAACGACGCAATATTACGCCCAGACGCTCGACAGCCTGGCGCGGCACCTGAAGATCAGCGCCAACACGCCGTGGAAAGACCTCGACGACAAGGTGCGCCAGGCGATTCTCTACGGCACCGGCGATAAGCCTGTGACCATGAAATACGACGACGGCCGCAAGAGCTATTCGACGACGCGGCCATTCGAGGGCGTGATTCCCAACATCGAACGCCGCTGGCGCGAAACCGAAAGCATTTGGCGGCGTGAGGAACTGTCGCGCTACCAGAACACCGCGCCGTGCGAGGCCTGCCAGGGCCGGCGGCTCAAGCCCGAGGCGCTGGCGGTCAAGATCCGCAAACTCGACATCAGCCAGGTCGCCGAGATGTCGATCCTCGCGGCCGGCGAGTGGTTCGGTGGACTCGCCCAGCACCTGACGCAAAAGCAGCGCGACATCGCCGCGCGTATCCTCAAGGAAATCAACGAGCGCCTGGAATTCCTGCGCAATGTCGGCCTCGAATACCTGACGCTGTCGCGCGCCTCGGGCACGCTGTCGGGCGGCGAAAGCCAACGCATTCGGCTCGCGTCGCAGATCGGTTCGGGCCTCACCGGCGTGCTGTACGTGCTCGACGAACCGTCGATCGGCCTGCATCAGCGCGACAACGACCGGCTGTTGTCGACCCTCAAGCGTCTGCGCGATCTGGGCAACACCGTATTGGTGGTCGAACACGACGAAGAGGCGATCCGCGCCGCCGACTATCTCATCGACATGGGCCCGGCCGCCGGCATCCACGGCGGCAAGGTGGTGGCGATCGGTACGCCCGACGAGGTGATGAAAAGCCCGGACAGCGTCACCGCCGCCTATCTCACCGGCCGCAAGCGCATCGAGCTCCCGCCGCAACGTCGCCACGGCACCGGCAAGATGCTGACCGTCATCGGCGCGCGCGCCAACAACCTCCAGAACATCAAGGCGGCCTTTCCGCTCGGCGCCCTCACCTGCATCACCGGCGTTTCCGGTGGCGGCAAGTCGACGCTCGTGATCGACACGCTTTACAAGGCGCTTGCGCGCAAGCTGATGGGCGCACGCGAGCAGGCCGGCGCGCACGACCGCATCGAAGGCGCTGAGCATCTCGACAAGGTCATCGACATCGACCAGAGCCCGATTGGACGCACCCCGCGCTCCAATCCGGCCACCTACACCGGGGCGTTCACGCCGATCCGCGACTGGTTCGCAGGATTGCCGGAAGCCAAGGCGCGCGGCTACGGACCCGGTCGGTTCTCGTTCAACGTCAAAGGCGGACGCTGTGAGGCCTGCGAGGGCGACGGCGTCATCAAGATCGAGATGCACTTCCTGCCCGACGTCTACGTCCAGTGCGACGTGTGCAAAGGCAAGCGCTATAACCGCGAGACTCTCGAGGTTGAGTTCAAAGGTAAGAGCATCGCCGACGTGCTCGACATGACGGTCGAGGAAGGCGCGGCGTTCTTCGCGGCGGTGCCGTCGATCCGCGAAAAACTGGCGACGTTGGAGCGCGTCGGCCTCGGCTACGTCCATATCGGTCAGCCGGCGACGACGCTGTCGGGCGGCGAGGCGCAACGTGTGAAGCTCGCCAAGGAATTGTCGCGGCGCGCGACCGGCCGCACGCTCTACATCCTCGACGAGCCGACCACCGGCCTGCATTTTGATGATGTGAGTAAATTACTTGAAGTGCTGCACGCGCTCGTCGACCAGGGCAACACCATTCTGGTGATCGAGCACAATCTTGAGGTGATCAAAACCGCCGACTGGATTGTCGATCTCGGACCCGAAGGCGGTTCAGGCGGCGGCCATATCGTCGCCGCCGGCACGCCGGAACAGATCGCCGCCGCCAAGGGCAGCTATACCGGCGAATATCTCAAAGCCTATCTCGCGCGCAATTCCGAGAAAAAGCGCAAGCGGGCCTAGTTCGCCAGCATCATTGCTACCTACGATTGCACCGCCGCGCGGTTTCGCTCAAGCTGTGTCGAGCAAGCTATGGAGGGACCCCGATGCTCAAGGAATTTCGTGACTTCGCCATGCGCGGCAACGTCGTCGATCTGGCCATCGGCCTCATCTTGGGCGCCGCCTTTGGCAAGATCGTGACCTCGCTGGTCGACGACATGATCATGCCGCCGATCGGGCTACTACTCGGCAAGGTGGATTTCGCCAGCCTGTTCGTCAGCCTGAGCGGCACCCATTACGACTCCATCGCCGCCGCCAAGGCGGCCGGCGCGGCAACGCTCAACTATGGCGCGTTCATCAACACCGTGGTCAATTTCGTGATCGTCGCCTTCGCGGTGTTCCTGCTGGTGAAGCAAATCAACAAGCTGACCGCCAAATTCTCGCCTGGCCAGGCGCCGCCGTCGCCGACGACCAAG
>DATEMD010000118.1:0-13038 GCA_035275845.1 Allostellaceae bacterium
GCTGGCGATACGGGCGTCGTCGAGCTGATCCATGATCGAACGCGCGCGCTGGGTCGCCGCCGCCAGATCCATGGCGCGGATGCGCTGCTTGACGCGTGGCACGTTGGCGGGCGCCATCGACAGATCCCGGATGCCGAGCCCGAGGAGCAGCGCGGTGTAGCGCGGATCACCCGCCATTTCGCCGCACAGGCTGATCGGGATCTGGGCGCGCAGCGCCGCCTCGACGGCGAATTGGATCAGCCGCAACACCGCCGGATGCAGCGGATTGTGCAAATAGGCGACACGCTCGTCGCCGCGATCGACCGCCAGCGCATATTGGATCAGGTCATTGGTGCCGATGGCGAAGAAATCGGCGGCGGCCGCCAGGGCGTCGGCGGCCAGCGCCGCACCGGGAATTTCGATCATCACACCCAACGGCGGCAGTTCGTCGGGCACACGCACGCCGCGCCGCTTGAGGCGCCGCGCGACCTGCACGAGATGCTCGCGCGCGGTACGGACCTCGCCGACGCTCGAAATCATCGGCAGCAGGATGCGCACCGGACCGTGCACAGCGGCGCGCACCATGGCGGCGAACTGGGCGTCGAGCAGGCTGCGCTCCTTGAGCGACAGCCGGATGGCGCGCAACCCGAGCGCCGGGTTGTTGCCTTCGCCCTCCATCAGCTCGGCAAGCGGTGCCGCCAGCTTGTCGCCGCCAATGTCGAGCGTTCGGAGCGTCACGGGCTTGCCGTCCATGCCGCGCACCAGCTCGAGATAGGAGGCGTATTGCTCGTCCTCGTCGGGCAGGTCGTCGCGATTCATGTAAAGGAATTCGGTTCGCACCAGGCCGAGACCCTGGGCGCCGACGGACAGGGCCTGGCTGATCTCGCGCGGCAGCTCGAGATTGGCCTCGAGCACGACTTCGACGCCGTCGCGGGTTTCGGCCGGCAGGCGCTTGAGCCGCGCCAGGCCGCGGCCGACGCGCTCGATCGCCGAACGACGTTTCTCGAACCGTGTATGGGTCGCGGCGCTCGGCCGCAATACGACCTCGCCGGTGCTGCCGTCGAGCGCCACGACGTCGCCGGGTGCAGCGTCCTTGAGCAGGTCGGTGATGCCGAGAACCGCCGGGATGCCGAGCGCACGCGCCATGATCGCGGTATGGCCTTCGGCGCCGCCAAGCACGCTGGCGAAGCCTTTGACCTGCTTCGGATCCATCAAGGCGATATCGGCCGGGCTCAGTTCCTCGGCCAGGACGACGGTGCCTTCGGCCAGCGATTTGAACGTGGCGTACGGCGTCTTGGTCAGGTTGCGCAGCAATCGCTGCCCGACCACGCGGACATCCTCGATGCGCGCCGCGAGATAGGCGTCGCCCATCGCCGCGAAGCTTTCGCCCATACGTTCGATCTCGAGCGTTACCGCACGCTCGGCATTGGCGCGGTCGTCGACGATGCAGCGCTCGACGCCGCGGACGAAACGCGAGCGCGACAACATCGCGAGATGCGCATCGAGGAGATAGCCCATCTCCTCCGCGGCCGTGCCGGGCAGCGCCACCGCCTTGGTCTTGAGCTTCTTGAGCTGCTTGATTGCGGTTTCGACGGCGTGGGTGAAGCGCTTCTGTTCGCCTTCGACCTCCGCCAGCTCGATCCGGCGCTCGGGCACGGCGATCGCGCCGCTGTCACTGATGAAGGCGCGGCCAATGGCGATCCCGGGCGCGATCCCGAGACCTTGCAGCCGCCGTTCGCCGTGTCCGCCGTCAGTCCTCATTGAAACCGCCGGTGATCAGCGCCACGAGCGCGTCGATCGCACGCGCGGCATCGGGCCCGGTGGCGCTCAAGTCGACGGTGCTGCCGGGACCCGCGGCCAACATCATCAGGCCCATGATAGACCGGCCAGAGACCGATGCGCCGGCTTTCGTGACCATGATCTCGGCATCGTATTCGAAAGCGAGCTTGACGAAGCGGGCGGCGGCGCGCGCGTGCAGACCGCGTTGATTGCAGATGGTGACGGAGCGGTTGACCTGGGCGGGCGCGGCGGCGCCGGCGGACGACTCCGCCATCAGCGAACGTCGGCGAGAAGCTGCGACGCGACGTTGATGTATTTACGGCCGGCTTCCTGGGCGCCGCGTACCGCGTCGGCCAGCGATTCGGTCTGACGCAGACTCGCGAGCTTGATCAGCATCGGCAAATTGACACCGGCAATGACCTCGACCTTGGCCTTGTCCATGATCGAGATCGCCAGATTCGAGGGCGTACCCCCGAACATGTCGGTCAGCAGCACGACGCCATCGCCGTTGCCGACTTCCTCGACAGACCGGAGGATGTCCTGACGCCGTTTCTCCATGTCATCTTCCGGGCCGATGCAGATGGCGGCGATGTTGCGCTGCGGACCGACGACGTGCTCGAGCGCGGCGATGAACTCCGCCGCCAAACGGCCATGCGTCACGAGAACCATACCGATCATGCAATATCCTTCACGGGAGACGCCGGCGGCTCGGCGGGATGCGGGCCGGCCTCGCCCGGCCGGTCGAGATCGCGATGCATCAGGGCGACGCGCCGCCCATCGGCCGCAAGCCGTGCCGCCAGCCGCCCGGCGACGTAGACCGAGCGATGACGGCCGCCGGTGCAGCCGATGGCGATGGTGAGATAGCTTTTGCCCTCGGCTTCGTAGCGCGGCAGCAGGCGGTCCAGCCATGCGGCCATTTCCTGGAAGCGGAGCGCGAAATCGGGATCGGCCTCGATGAAGGCGCCGACGGCGCGATCGCGGCCCGACAGCGGCTGCAACGCCGGTACGTAATGCGGATTGCGCAGGAAGCGCATGTCGAAGACCAGGTCGGCGTCGCGCGGCAGGCCGTGACGATACGAAAACGACGTCACCGCGACGGTGACGCCGGGCTGTGACGTCAAAGCGAAATGGCCTTGCAGCAGACGCTTGAGATCGCCGGGCGCCAAAGCGCTGGTATCGATCACGAGGTCGGCGCGGTCGCGCAGCGGCCAAACGCGCTGACGCTCGAGCCGGATACCGTCGGCGACCGGCCGTTCCAGCGCCAGCGGGTGCCGCCGCCGGGTTTCGGTAAAGCGCCGCTCGAGATGATCGTCGTCGCAATCGAGGAACAGCAGCTTGAGATCGATCGCCCGGCCGGCGGTCAGCTCGTCCAGCGCCTTGACCAGCGACGGGACCGCAAAGTCGCGCGTGCGCACGTCAACACCGATCGCCAGCGGCACCATCGTGGCGCGCGGGCCGATCAGGCTGGGCAGCAGCGATAACGGCAAATTGTCGACCGCCTCGTAACCCATGTCCTCGAGCGCCTTGAGCGCGGTCGAACGTCCCGCGCCCGACAGGCCCGTCACCACCAGAAGACGCGTACGGACGGAATTGGGCGTCACGGCTGAACCGGCAGCGGCTCGGTGGCAATCGCCTCGCCGGTCACCGCCCGCAACGCGAAGCGGAGCTTGGCCAGCGTCGACGCGTCGAAGGCGCACAGCGCCAGTCGCGGCACCGTCACGCCGAGCAGCGTGCAATCGCCGCGCTCCGGCAGACGTTCAACCTGGTCGCGCGGCACCAGATCGCACACCAGGCGCAAAGCGGCGCGCGACACCCGCGGCAGGCGCAGGATACCGACGCCGCGCGCCTCGATCATGCCGGCGATGGCCGGCGGCGCACTCAGCCAGATCTCCGCATTGTCGAGCGCCAGCGCGACCTGATCGTCGGCGACCAGCGACGCGCCCGCTTCGATCAGGCGGAGCGCCAAATCGGATTTACCGCTGCCGGAGGGGCCGCGCAAAAGTACGCCCGCCTGCCCCAACCGCACTGCCGTGCCATGGACCAATTGCATTGGGCGCTTTAGGTGCGCCGGGGCGCTTTCAATGTCAATGGTGTGGCACTGCACCAAACCGTTGACAGTTCCCTATGCATTGAAAAGAAAGAGGTATTTCCAGATTCAGACGGTCAAAACCACCGGCCAGGGGCCGCCATGTTGCAAGGCAATATCGGCTGCGGCCTAGGCCGCCGGCAGCCGGACAGTGAAGCGCGCGCCGAGCACCTGACCGCGATCGTCGGTGCGGTTTTCGGCTCGGATCTGGCCGCGGTGGTTTTCGACGATCTGCTTTGAGATCGACAGGCCGAGACCGGAATGGGTGCCGAATTTTTCGCCGGCTGGCCGCTCGGAATAGAAGCGCTCGAAGATCGCGGCGAATTTGCCTTCGGGAATGCCGGGCCCTTGATCGTCGATCGTCACCACGACGTCTCGGCCGTCGCGTCGCGCCGCAATCCGGATTGCGCCGCCGGGCGGGCTGAACGAGACCGCGTTGGCGATGAGATTGCGGAAGACTTGGACGAGCCGGCCTTCGATGCCGGGCACCGGCAGATCGCCGGCCGGCGTTCCGGGCTCGCCCGGTAACGACAGCAACAGCCGCGGCGATTCGTCTTTGGCCGCAGCCTCGTGCACTTGGGCCAAGGTTGCCAGCAGTTTGCCGAGCGGCACCGGCACCAGCTCGTCGCGCGCGAGATCGGCATCGAGCCGTGAGGCGTCGGAAATGTCGGTAATCAGGCGGTCGAGACGCATCACGTCCTCGAGCACGAGCGCAAGCAGCTTGCGTTCCTTTTCGCGATCGTTGAGCCGGCTGGCGGTTTCGATCGCGCTTTTGAGCGACGTCAGCGGATTCTTGATCTCGTGCGCAACGTCGGCGGCGAAACGTTCGATCGCGCCGACGCGCTGCCATAGCGCGGCCGTCATCTCCCGGAGCGCGCCCGAGAGATCGCCGATCTCGTCGTGCCGGCCGGTGAGATCGGGGATCGCGGCCTCACGCACTGGGCGGCGCCGGACGGATTCGGCGGCCGCCGCGAGGCGCCGGATCGGCCGCGCGATCGTGCCGGCCAGGTAGATCGACAGGAGAACCGTGATGCCGAGCGCGGCGAGGAAGACCTTGACGAACTCGATCCGGACCGAGCGGATCGCCTTTTCGATATCGCGGCTGCCGACCGACAACTGCACCGCGCCCAGAACCTTGCGGTAATGCTGCACCGGTACCGCGACGGTGAGGATCAGGCCGCTGTTGCCGCGCGCCCGCACGCTTTGCGCGACGTCGCCGGCGAGCGCGTGCACGGCGTCGGGATACGAGTCGGCATTGTCGGTCGTCGGCTCGACATAGCGCGGAAAGCCCTGCTGCCAGGGGAAGACGCTGATGATCGCGCCATAGACCGCATCGGTGATCCGGTCGGTGAGACTCGCGTCCGGCGCCGCAAGCTCGCTGACCTGCACGGTGCCGCCGGGGCCTTCGAGGACATTGGTGTCGGCGACGAGCTTGCCGCGCTCGTCGAACAGGCGCGCCCGCGTCTTGGTCGGCTCGACCAGCCGCCGCATCATTTCGCGCGCGAGTTGCGGATCGAGCTTGAACGAGGCGCGTTGCTGATCGACGGCGCCCTCGCCGAGCGCCGCGGCGAAAATCTCGGCCTGGGTCTTGAGCGATTCGATGTTCGCGGTGACGAGGCTGTCCTGATACTCGCCGAGATAAAGGACGCCGACGCCGAGCAGCGCGAGCGTCAGGACGTTGACCGTCAAGATGCGGCGCGTGAGCGGCGACAGACGCCAACGCGCGCGGAAGCGGAACCGCAGCCGCCGCATCGCAGGCGTCCGGGGCTTCGCGCGCTGTCCGGCGGCGTCGCGCCGGTTAGTGGTCGCTGTAACGGTATCCAACGCCATAAAGGGTTTCGATCTGGCCGAACTCGGTATCGACGGACTTGAACTTCTTGCGCAACCGCTTGATGTGGCTGTCGATCGTCCGGTCGTCGACATAGATGTGCTCGCCGTAAGCGCTGTCCATCAGCTGATCGCGGCTTTTGACGTGACCCGGCCGAATGGCGAGCGATTTCAGGATCAGGAATTCCGTGACTGTCAGGTCGACGTCCTGGGCCTTCCAGGTGCATTGGTGGCGTCCCGGATCGAGCGTCAGGTCGCCGCGCTGAATGACCGGCTCGGCCTGGATGTCGGTGCCGCCGCGTGCGATCTCGCCACGTCGCAACAGCGCGCGGATACGCTCGACCAAGAGGCGCTGCGAAAACGGCTTCTTGATGTAGTCGTCGGCGCCCATGCGCAAGCCGAGCACCTCGTCGACCTCGTCGTCTTTCGAGGTCAGGAAAATGACCGGCATGGCGCTCTGCTTGCGCAGCGTGGCGAGCAGCTCCATGCCGTCCATGCGCGGCATCTTGATGTCGAGGATCGCGAGATCGACCGGCTGCGCGGTCATCGCCTTGAGCGCCTCGGCGCCGTCGTTGTAGGTGCGCACGGCGAAGCCTTCGGCCTCGAGCGCCACCGACAGCGATTGCAGAATGTTCTTGTCGTCATCAACCAACGCAATGGAATTGGTCACGGAAAACCCCTCTTATCGACAAAAGAATACGGCGTGCCCTAGGTAGCCGCCCAAGTATGGCGAGTTTAGGGCGGCCAATTTTACCGCGAACTCTCGCCAAAGTACCGTGTCGGCGACGTCCCGAGAGCACGGCGGAACATGCAGGTGAACGCGCTCGGACTCTGATAGCCGAGGTCGAGCGCGACCGCGGTTACCGGCTCGCCGGCCGCCAGCCGGTCGAGCGCCGCCATCAGCCGGGCTTGTTGGCGCCAAGCACCGAAGCTCATGCCCGTCTCAGAAATGAACAGTCGTGCCAGGGTTCGCGGCGCCGCGCCGGCCAAGCGAGCCCACCCTGCCAACGTGTGCGTCTGGGCCGGATCGCGCTCGATCGCGTCGCAGACGCGGCGCAGGCGCGGATCGGTTGGCCGCGGCAAATGCAGCGGCAGCACCGGCAGCGCGCGCAGCTCGTCCAGGATCACGGCCATGATGCGGCCGTCTGGGCCGTTCTCGTCGTAATCGAGCGCCAGCGACGCGGCACGCAACAGCAACTCGCGCAACAGCGGCGAAACCGCAATCACGCAGCAGCGTTGCGGCAAGCCGGAAACGTCGGAGTCGACAAATGCGGCGCGCAGCGCGGCGGCGGTCGAGGTGCGAATCCAATGCTCGGTTGCCGCTGGCACCCAAACAGCGCGATGCGGCGGCACAACCCATGTCCCCGCCGGTGTCGTCACCGCGACCACGCCGGTCGCGGCGTAAATCAACTGGCCGCGGCGATGACGGTGCGGCGCATTGGCGGCGCCGCGCGGATAATCCTTCGCCATCACCGCGATCGGGCGGGCGAGATCCTGATAATCGGCAGCGTCCGTGCTGCGGAGAGCGGAGCGAGCCATGGCTGTTTCTCGATAGATTATGGCTTACTTGCGCAAGCGTGCAAGGTTTTGGCACGGTAGCGTTAGACCCTGACCCACCGCCAAGCGCGCCGCGCCATGAGCCAGACCCGCATTACCACCGCGTTCCTCAACATCGGCCACGCGGTCGATCACTTGATGATGCTGATCTTTCCGACGGTCGTGCTGGCGATGACCGCGTCGTTCGGATCCGACTATCGCGCCATGTTGCCGTTGTCGCTCGGCGGCTTCCTCGCCTTCGGCGCCGGGTCATTGCCCGCCGGCTGGCTCGGCGACCACTGGGGCCGGCGTCCGATGATGATCGTCTTCTTCGTCGGCGTCGGCGTCGCCGGCATCCTGACGTCGCTGGCGCAAACGCCGTGGCAGATTGCCGGCGGCCTCACCCTCGTCGGCTTGTTCGCCGCGATCTATCACCCGGTCGGCATCGCCATGCTGGTCAAGAACCAGGAACGCATGGGCCGCGCACTCGGCTGGAACGGGCTATGCGGCAATCTTGGCGTCGCCTTCGCGGCCTTGTCGGCGGGCGCGCTTGCCGATCTGGCCGGCTGGCGTGCCGCCTTTGCCGTGCCCGGCGCGATCGCGATCATGATCGGCATCGCCTTCGCCTGGCTCGTACCGGCCGCGCCGGCGCCAGCGGCGGCGACCGCCGGCGGCACGCGGCGCGTGCGGCATGACGACGAAGCCCGCCGCGTCTTCGCGCTGCTCACGGTCGCGACGGTCTGCGGCGCGATCGTCTTCAACGCCACGACGATCGTCATGCCCAAGCTGTTCGACGTGCGGCTTGCCGCGCTGGTGCATACGACATTCGGCGTCGGCGTGCTGGTGTGCTTCGTCTATGTCATCGCCGCCTTCGCGCAGCTTCTGGTTGGACGGCTGATCGATGGCCGACCGTTGCGCGACGTGTTTCTGCCGTTTGCCGCTCTGCTCGGACCGCTGCTGCTGTTGGTCGGCGCGTTGAGCGACTGGCCGATGCTGGCGGTCTCGGTCGCGATGATGTTCGTGGTCTTCGGTTTCATTCCGATCACCGACGCGATGGTGGCGCGCTACGCCCACGACGCCTGGCGCTCGCGCGTTTATGCGGCGCGGTACTTGATCTCGCTCGTCGCGTCGAGCATCGCCGTACCGCTCGTTTCCTTCCTGCCACCGGAGCGCGCGGGTTTCGTCTGGCTGTTCGCGGTACTGCCGGTATTCGCGGCGGGCATCCTGACCTGCGCGTGGCTTTTCCCGCGCGGCGCACGGGTCGGCTCGCCCGCGGTCGAAGCGGCCGACTAGCCGCGCCGACGCGACCGTTGCGCGGCGGCGGCACGCGGCCGAGGATGGCTGCATGAGCGATCCCGCCGCCGTTGCGACCACCGCACGCACGCTTTTGGCGAAGGCGCCACGAGCCAGTCTCGCGACGTTGACGGCGACCGGCGCGCCTTACGCGTCGCTGGTACTGACCGCCGACGACGGCGCGGGCGCACCGTTGCTGTTGCTATCTGATTTGGCGGAGCACACCAAGAATTTGACGCGCGATCCGCGCGCATCACTGCTGGTCGAAAGCGGCGTGCAGGCCGGCGACCCGCTGGCGGCACCGCGCGCGACGTTTCTCGGTGACGTTGCGCGCGTCGACGACGCGGCGGCCAAAGCATCCTTTGTCGCGCGCCACCCATCGGCCGCCGCCTATGCCGGCTTCAAGGACTTCGCACTCTACCGCCTCGCAATCGCGCGCATTCACCTGGTCGCCGGCTTCGGCCGTATCGACTGGATTTCCGGCGACCAATATCGCACCGCAGCATCGGTCAAGACGGAAGGCTGACATACGTCGTCCGTGGCACATCGCGCTGCGGCAGAATTCGGTCACGACGCGTGGGCCAACCCCACGTTGCATTCGTCATATTCGGCGCGATATTTTTAAGGCCAAGCTGGCACTGCGACACGACGGGGGAATGCGCGTCGCCCATAAGCCGGCACCGGAGTCACTTCGGCCAGGAGGACACCGTGCCTAAAGACGCACCCGAGACAGCGCTCGCGCTTGCCTCGAGCTTCGGGCTCGAGCAGCAGGGCTTTCGCAATCTGAGCGGTGAGTTCTGGAACCTGTCGGTTCCGGTGCTCTACGAGCACGCGATCCGCAACGGCGAGGGCTTCCTTGGCGCCGGCGGCGCATTCGTCGCTTATACCGGCGCCTTCACCGGGCGCACGCCGAAGGACAAATACACCGTCGACGAACCGTCGACGAGCAAGGACATCGACTGGAACGCGATCAACCAGAAGCTGCCTCAGGCGACCTTCGACCAACTACATCACCGCGTGCTCGCGTGGTACCAGGGCCACAAGCTCTATGTGAACGATCTGCGCGCCGGCGCCGATCCGGCGTTCGGACTCAAGGTGCGGGTGGTGACGCCAAGCGCCTGGCACGCGCTGTTCGCGCGCAACATGTTCATCCGTCCGAAGCGCGAAGAACTGGGCGATTTCACGCCGGATTTCACCATCCTGCATGCGCCGAAGCTGTTCGCGATGCACGAGATCGACGGCATTCGTTCGGACACCATCGTCGCGGTCAATTTCGCGCGCAAGCTGGTGCTGATTCTCGGCACCGAATACGCCGGCGAGATCAAGAAGTCGGTGTTCGGTTACCTCAATTACGTGCTGCCCGGACGTGACGTGCTGCCGATGCACTGCTCGGCCAATGTCGGCCCGCGCGGCGACGCCGCCATTTTCTTCGGCCTGTCCGGCACCGGCAAGACGACGCTGTCGGCGGACAGCTCGCGCACGCTGATTGGCGACGACGAGCACGGCTGGAGCCAGAAGGGGCTGTTCAATTTCGAAGGTGGTTGCTACGCCAAATGCATCAACCTATCGAAACAGGCCGAACCGGAGATCTACGACACCGTCTTCCGTTTCGGCACGGTGCTGGAAAATGTCGTCATCGACCCGGCGACGCGCATGCCGGATCTCGACGACGGCAGCCTGACCGAAAACACCCGCGCCTGTTATCCGGTCGATTTCATTCCCAATATGAGCGAGACCGGCCTCGCGCCGCATCCCGAGAACGTCATCATGCTGACGGCCGACGCCTTCGGCGTCCTGCCGCCCATTGCCAAATTGACTCCGGAGCAGGCGATGTACCATTTCCTGTCCGGCTATACCGCGCGCGTCGCCGGCACCGAAAAGGGTCTCGGCAAGGAGCCGCAAGCGACATTCTCGACCTGCTTCGGCGCCGTCTTCATGCCGCGCCATCCGACCGTCTACGCCAAGATGCTGGGCGAGCGTATCGCCAAGCACAAGGCGACCTGTTGGCTGGTGAACACCGGCTGGTCGGGTGGCGCCTATGGCGTCGGATCGCGCATGAAGATCGCCCACACGCGCGCGCTGGTGCGTGCGGTGCTGGCCGGCACGCTCAAGAGCGTGCCGACGCGGAAGGAACCGTTCTTCGGCTTGCAGGTACCCGAATCCTGCGGCGAAGTGCCGGCCGACGTGCTCAATCCGCGCAACACCTGGACCGACAAGGGGTCCTACGATCAGACCGCGCGCGGCCTGACCAAGCGGTTCGAAAGCAACTTCAAGCAGTACGAGCCATATGTCGGCAACGACGTGAAAGCGGCCGGCATCCACGCCGCCGCCTGAACGACGCCGCGATAGCGCGAAGCAGCAGGGGAAACCATGTCTCGGCGCGAACCGGCCGCGATCGAAACGGCGCGTGAAACAGTTGCCGAATCCTTCGCGGGTTCCCTAGGTTAATTCGGCGCGCAGCCACGCACATCAAGTTGGGGGGACATCACGACCGACGCACCCAAAATCGTGCCGATTCCCGGGAGCGCCAGACCGTGAGCGACGTTCCGGTCCTCGTCGCCGGCGGCGGCCCGATCGGATTGGCCATGGCGGCCGAGCTATGCCGCCGCGGCGTCGCTTTCCGCGCGGTCGAACGCGCGGCACGGCGCACCGATCTTTCGAAGGCGCTGGTCGTCTGGCCACGAACGCTCGAGCTGCTGCGGCTGGCCGGTTGCGCCGACGATTTCACTGCCGTCGGCCGACCGACCCGTGACGCGCAGCTGCGCGCCAACGGCCGCCTCATCGCCGAGATCAGCTTTGTCGGCATCGCCACGCCCTATCCCTATGCGCTGTTCATCCCGCAGAGCGAGACCGAACGTCTGCTCGAAGAACATCTCGAACGGCTCGGCGGCCGGCTCGAGCGTTCGGTGGAACTGACGTCCTTCGAGGCGGGGCCGGACAGCGTCGTCTGCACGCTGAGCCACGCCGACGGGCGGACGGAGCGGATCACCTGCGATTATCTCGTCGCCTGCGACGGCGCGCACAGCGTCGTGCGCCACGGGCTCAAGCTCGATTTTTCCGGCGAGACCGAACCCTTCGCCTTCATGCTCGGCGACGTCAAGCTCGATGGCGCCGTCGAGGACAAGCTTCAGCTTTATTGGCATCGCGAAGGCGTGCTCGGCATTTTCCCGATGTGGCAAGGCCGCTTCCGCGTCATTGCCGATCTCGGGCCGTCGGCGACAGCGCCACAGGAAGCGACGCTCGACCTCATACAATCGGCGCTCGACCGGCGCGGCCCGAGCGGCGTGCGCGCCTACGATCCGGTGTGGC
Source organism: Allostellaceae bacterium (assembly GCA_035275845.1). Taxonomy (GTDB): domain Bacteria; phylum Pseudomonadota; class Alphaproteobacteria; order ATCC43930; family CGMCC-115725; genus REEB95. The sequence goes on from DATEMD010000118.1 coordinate 11,810, forward strand.
TCAGCCTGTTCCGCATCAACGACCGCAAGGTCGCGGATTATCGGCATGGCCGCGTCTTTTTGACCGGCGACGCCGCGCACATTCACAGCCCGGCCGGCGGCCAGGGTATGAACACCGGCATCCATGACGCGTTCAATCTGGCGTGGAAACTGGCGCTGGCGATCAAAGGCGACGCCGGCGACCGCCTGCTGGCGACCTATTCACCGGAACGCAGCGCTGTCGGCGACATCGTGCTGCGCAATGCCGCCCGCCTGACGCGACTGGCGACGTTGCATCAGCCCGCGGCGCAACTGCTGCGCAACCGGGTGGTCGCGTTCTTGATGGGGTTCGCAGCGGTGCGCCGCATCTTTGCGCGCACCATGACCGAGCTCGACATCCGCTATCCAAAGAGCGCGCTCAGCCAAGGCCGCCCCAGCAAACGGCTGCGACCCGGCGACCGGGCACCCGACGCGGCGGCGACCATCGACGGTCGGCGCCAGCAGCTCTTCGACGTGTTCAACCGCGATGGCTTTACCCTGCTTTCTGTCGGCGCGACCGAGGCGCCGGGTGCGGTCGAACTCGCGGCGCGCTTCATGCCGTGGGTCAAAGCGATCACCGCATCGGCCGAAGGTGAAATCAACGCGCGTTACGGCGCCGGCCTCTACATCATCCGGCCCGACTGGTATGTCGGCTTCATCGGCCGCGCGGGCGAATACGGCAAGGCGGAACGCTATCTCGCCACCTGGCTGCGCGCCTAGCCGCAGCGGCCGCTTATTTCGCCCGCTTGCGCGGCGTGGTTTTCGCGGCGAAGCGGCGCGCGATCGTCTCCAGCTTGTCGGCAGCTGCCTTGAGCGTGCGCCGGACATCGCCGTGCGGCAGGGTGCGGATTCGGTTGCGCATGCGGCGCGCCTCGCGCAAGACCCGCGCCGCGTCTTTGGATGTCACCGCTCCCCCTCGCGCCGGTCGACCCGATCCGGCGGATAGCGGTGCACGAAGCGCGCACGATCCCAGACTTCGAAGCCAGCGAATTTGTTTTTGCGTTCCTCGAAGAGCGCCTGAGCCTGCGCAATTGCCGCGACGTCGGATGCGTCGGTCAGCAACTCGACCGCGCAGATATGGCCATCCCGCATGAAATAACAGCGCATTCGCGCCTCCCACCAAATCAGCAGGCGGGAGCGCGGGGCTTTCTACCCGGTTGTTGCGCGTCTCTCGGCCGCCGGCGCCTGGACATCGCACTGCCGGTGGCTGTC
>DATEMD010000119.1:0-2811 GCA_035275845.1 Allostellaceae bacterium
CATCGCCGCGCCGACCGCGGAGGTGATGTGGTCGTAGCCCGGCGCAATGTCTGTGACCAAGGGCCCCAACGTATAGAACGGCGCCTCGCCGCAATGCTTGAGCTGGAGGTCCATGTTCTCCTTGATCATGTGCATCGGCACATGACCCGGACCTTCGATCATGACCTGGACGTCGTGTTTCCAGGCGATCTGGGTCAGCTCGCCGAGGGTCTTTAGTTCGGCGAATTGCGCCTCGTCGTTGGCGTCGGCGGTCGAACCCGGACGCAAGCCGTCGCCGAGCGAGAAGCTGACGTCGTAGGCGCGCATGATCTCGCAGATTTCCTGGAAGCGCGTGTAGAGGAAATTCTCCTGATGATGCGCCAGGCACCATTTCGCCATGATCGAGCCGCCGCGCGACACGATGCCGGTGACGCGTTTTGCCGTCAGCGGAATGAACGGCAGCCGCACGCCGGCATGGATGGTGAAGTAGTCGACGCCCTGCTCGGCTTGCTCGATCAACGTGTCGCGGAAGATTTCCCAGGTGAGATCTTCGGCCTTGCCGTCGACTTTCTCGAGCGCCTGGTAGATCGGCACGGTGCCGATCGGCACCGGCGAATTGCGTACGATCCACTCGCGGATATTGTGGATGTGCTTGCCCGTGGACAAGTCCATGACGGTGTCGCCACCCCAACGGATCGCCCACACCAGCTTGTCGACTTCTTCCGCCACCGACGAGGTGACGATCGAGTTGCCGATGTTGGCGTTGATCTTCACCAGGAAGTTGCGGCCAATGATCATCGGCTCGCTTTCCGGGTGATTGACGTTCGCGGGAATGATGGCGCGGCCGCGCGCGATTTCGTCGCGCACGAATTCCGGCGTCACATGCGCCGGAACCGCGGCGCCGAAGCTTTCGCCGCCATACTTCGCCTCGGCGGCGCGGGCGCGGCCGAGATTTTCGCGAATGGCGATGTATTCCATCTCCGGCGTGACGATGCCGGCGCGCGCATAAGCGAGCTGCGTCGCGGCCTTGCCCGGCTTGGCGCGCAGCGGCCGGCGGCCGGCGCGATCGAACACCGGCACGGCGCTGACTTCGCCGGATTTGAGACCGTTGTCTTCCGGCCGCACGGCGCGGCCCGATTGCTCTTCGACATCGCCGCGCGCGCGGATCCATGCATCGCGCAACGGCGGCAGGCCGAGACGGATGTCGATCGCGACCGCCGGATCGGTGTACGGCCCCGACGGATCGTAGACGCGCACCGGCGGCTCGTTCGCTGCGGGCGTCAGGTCGATCTCGCGCATCGCGACGCGCATGTCCGGATGCCGCTGGCCGGGCACATAGACCTTGCGCGACGCCGGCAACGCGCCGGTCGAAACCTTGAAGTTCTGGCTGAGTGTGCCTTCCGGCATGGCATGCCTCCTACGGACGCGACGTGGCGGGATCGGTCGGCGGGGGCACGTGAGCGAGTTCCTGTCCCTACGCCGGCACGATCCGGATCAGGTTCAAAGGGTTCCCGCGCCATCCCGCGGTGTCTCAGCCCCTGTCGGCGGGGCTCCCCTTGGAATCGACCGTAGTATCCGAACGGTCCGGCGGTCGCGTCAAGCTGCAAATCCCGGATGCTGGCGCGCGTATCGGTCGACGCTATACTCCGGCCAGCCGTACCATCGGCGAGGGACTTCCCGCGTTGCACAGCATCTGCCGCATCGTCACGTTCGCCGCGCTAGCGCTCGCCGGCTGCACCAGCTTTGCGCCGTTCGAAACCCAGACGCCGAACCTCGGTCCCGGCGGCCAGCAGGAACAAACTTCGCAAGAGATGGTGGCGGCGGCCGGCGCGAGCCCAGCCGATGCGCCGGTCTCAATCTGCTACAGCCGGCTATCGACTAAACCCGCGCAAGTCGCGGCGATGGCGGCCGAAGAATGCAACAAGGGCGAAACGGCGAAGCTGGTCGACCAGGGAGTCGATCTCGTGGCCTGCCCACTCTTCATTCCCGTCCGCGCCACCTTCAGCTGCGTCGCCCACTGACGCTGCGCTCGTAGCGACCTAACGTCGATGTGATGACCTGCGCCAAGCGGCGCAATGCTACGCTTGATGCAAGGCCGCACCGAACACGGCCGCATCGCGGGGAACGCCAATGACGCAAGGAATTGTCGACCGCAATCGCCTGATCTTTCCCGGCCTCGCCGGACTCTACGAGACCTTTTCACCGGCGTCGTATTCGTTCATGCGTTTTGCCGCCGGCGCGGTGCTGTTGCCGCACGGCATCCAGAAGCTGATGAACTTCAGTTGGAACACGCTCGCGCCCTACATCGACAAGGTCATGGGCGTGCCCTATCCGATGGGCTGGGCCTATTTAGCTGTGTTCGCGGAATCGGTGTGCGCGTTCTGCCTAATGATCGGATTGTTCACGCGCCTCGCCGCGCTGATCCTGCTGGTCTACATGAGCATCATCATCATCTGGTTCCAATGGCACTTCGGCTATTTCTGGACCAACAAGGGGATCGAATACGCGTTGCTGTGGTGGCTGCTGTTCCTGGCGATTTTCTTCCGCGGCGGCGGACGTTATTCGGTCGATCGGCTGCTCGGCAAAGAGTTCTAGGCGGCACGATCGCCATCGTTCGTCCGCGATCCAGGCGCGGCCGATTGGGCCACAGGCCGCCCATGGCAAATCACCGACAATTTGAGACAAATCAGCCCATGAAACCGGGGAAAAGCGCGGCACCCCGGCCGGACTTCGATTCCGAACGAATCGCCGGCGGCGTCCCAGGAACTGGTCATTTTAAGCATGACTTAACGACGAGCCGCGACAATGACCGCGTCCCACTGGATCCACCTG
>DATEMD010000120.1:0-2590 GCA_035275845.1 Allostellaceae bacterium
TTCGAGCAAGAGGTGCTGGGCCTGACGCGCGCCATGGGCATCGGCGCCCAGTTCGGCGGCAAATATTTCTGCCATGACGTTCGCGTCATCCGTCTGCCGCGGCACGGGGCAAGCCTCCCGATCGGCATTGGCGTGTCGTGCGCCGCCGACCGCCAGATCCTCGGCAAGATCACCGCCGACGGCGTCTTTCTCGAGCAGCTCGAGACCAATCCGGCGCGATATCTGCCCGAGATCGACGAGGCAAAGCTCGGCGGCGCCGTGGTGCGCGTCGACCTCAAGCAGCCGATGGCGCAAATCCGCAAGACACTGTCGCAGTATCCGATCAAGACGCGGCTGTCGCTGTCGGGGCCGCTGATCGTGGCGCGCGACATCGCGCACGCCAAGCTGCAGGAACGGCTCGACCGCGGCGAAGGCCTGCCGCAATACGCCAAAGACCACCCGATCTACTACGCCGGACCCGCCAAGACGCCGCAGGGCTATGCGTCGGGTTCGTTCGGCCCGACGACCGCCGGACGCATGGACTCCTACGTCGATGCCTTCATGGCGGCGGGCGGCAGCTTCGTGACATTGGCCAAAGGCAATCGCGGCGCCGAGGTACGCGACGCGTGCAAGAAGCATGGCGGCTTTTACCTCGGATCGATCGGCGGACCGGCGGCGCGGTTGGCGCAGGACTGCATCAAGAAGGTCGAGGTGGTGGAATATCCCGAGCTCGGCATGGAAGCGGTATGGCGCATCGAGGTCGAGGATTTTCCGGCGTTCATCGTCATCGACGACAAGGGCAACGACTTCTTCGCCAAGCTGGCGTAAGCCGGATGCGGCTTTAGGACCGACGCGTGGCTGACACGATTGATCTCGCCGCCTTGGTGCGCGGCAGCAAGGCGCAATGGGATGCCTTCGTCCGGCGTTACGCCGGGCTGATCGTTTCCGCCGTGCGCAGCCAGGCGCGCGAGACCGGCGAGGTCGAGGATCTGGTGCAGGAGGTCTTCGTCCGGCTGTGCAAGGACGGCTACCGGCTGCTCAAGACCTACGATCCGGCGCGCGCGGGTTTGTCGACTTGGCTGACCATCGTGGCGCGTTCAACCGCGCGCGACATCCTGCGTCGCCGCCAACCACTAACCACACCCTATGAAGCGGTGCCGGAATCGGCGTTGGCGGTGACCACCGAGCCGACCGAGCGGATCAAGCTGCCGGATGGACTGTTGTCGCCGCGGCAGAAGCTGATCCTGACCATGCTGTACGACCGGGACATGGAAGTGGCCGAAATCGCCACTGTTCTCAAGGTCGACCCACAAACGATTCGCAGCACTCACCACAAGGCGATGCTGAAGCTGCGGGAACATTTTGCCCCGGAAAATCCAGCGAAATCGGGCGCCGAACGGGGATGAATGGACGCAATCATGCCTAAATTGAGTAGGAGATAACCATGAGCGAACCGAGGGGTAAGGAATCGGCCGATTTGGCCGCCCTCTGGCGGCGTTTTCACACGCTTGACCGCACCGGGCGGGACCAGGCCGTGGACGACGCGGACATCGCGCTCGACCTCGCGGCTTATGCCGATGGCCGACTGAACGAAGTCGCGGCCGAAGCGGTCGAGACATGGCTGGCGGCGCATCCCGAAGCGCTCGACGATCTCATTGCCGCACGCACCGCTGGCGATGCGACCGCACCGCAGCGCGTGGTCGATCGCGCCGCGGCCCTCGTGGCCAGCGATTCGTCCGACGGGCGCGTCGTGCCCTTCCGCGCAGCGCCGATATCGCGCACCTGGCGTGTGCAAATGACGCGGGTCGCGGTGGCGGCGTGCCTGGTGTTGACGGGTCTTGCCGGGTTCACCCTGGGCTCCAGCGCCTACGACAATCTGTTCTCGTCGTCTTCGGCGAGCGGCGATACAGTCGATCAACCGACGAGCTTCTTCTCGACCGAGGACGCGGCGATATGAGCACCACCGAGGTCGTTGACCGCGCCCCGAAGCGGCGGCGCGGTGTCATTATCGCGCTCGTCGTGTCGCTCGTGTTCAACGTGTTCTTCGTCGGCGGCCTGATCGGGCATCTCGTTTTCCATGTCCAATTCGGACACCCGCCGATGGGTCCGATTCAGCGCTTCGAGCGCGCCAGCCATGAAATGGGCCTGGGCGGTGCGCAGCTCGCCGCCTTCAACGGCATGATCGCCACCCTGCATCAGCATCGCCGGGAAACCTTCCAGAAAAACCGTCCGCTGTTCGACAAGATCTGGGATCAACTCGCCAAGCCGCAGCCGGACGAGAAAGTGATCGCCGATCTGATCGCGCAGGCGGACGCCAACCATCTCGCGTTCCAGAAAGACGCGACCGCGGCGATGGAATCCTTCCTGGCGACTCTGACGCCGCAACAGCGCGCCCAATTCGCCGACCTCGCCAAGTGGCCGCAACCGGTTCCACCGCACCCCTGACGCCGACGGGCGCGGCTTGACCGCCCCTGCCCGCCTGACTATCCCCTAGAGTCAGGCGAGGAGGCAGGCCATGGCGAAAGGCGCGACCCGCACCGAGCGCGACAGCATGGGCCCGGTCGCGGTCCCAGCGGCGCGGCTTTGGGGCGCGCAGACGCAACGCTCGCTC
>DATEMD010000121.1:0-3406 GCA_035275845.1 Allostellaceae bacterium
TCCCAACGGCTGTCACCTGTGCGAGGTCGAAATCGATCCCGACACCGGCGTCGCGACGATCGTGCGCTATGCCGTGGTCGACGACGTCGGCCGTGTCGTCAATCCGCTGCTGCTCGAAGGCCAGATCCACGGCGGCATCGCCCAAGGCGCCGGTCAGGCGCTGTGCGAGGCGATGGTCTACGACCGCGACAGCAGCCAGCCGCTATCGGGCTCGTTCATGGATTATTGCCTGCCACGCGCGACGGATTTCTGTCCGATCGAGGTCGGCGAGCATAACGTGCCGTCGAAGAACAATCCGCTCGGCATCAAGGGCGCGGGCGAAGCCGGCTGCGTCGGCGCCCTACCGGCGCTGATGAACGCGATCAACGACGCGCTGTCGCCGCTCGGCATCCGCCATTTCGACATGCCGGCAACGCCCGAGCGGCTGTGGCGGGCGATTCAAGCGGCCAAGGCCACCGACTAACGTGGCGGCTTCGTGCCTGGTGACTTGGTCATGTTCTTGGCTGGCCACTGATCGCTGACGGCCGGCAGCGGCCCTTTCTTGCCGGTGATGCGTTCGAGATCGATGCGATAGACCGTCACCTGATCGAGCCGCGGATAGAAGCCCTTGGGCCGCACCCATTTCGAATCACCGTATTTCGCCATGAAGCGGTCGAAAAAGCGCGCCTTGGCCGCCGGATCGCTTTCGATGGTGACGGCGCCGAAGGCGACGACGCTGGCATAGCTTACCGTCGTATCGCACTCGAATTCGCCATAGGGATAGATCGTGCCCATCTCGGCGGCCTCGAACGAAACGCGCGGATTGCGTTCGATGTTGCTTTGGAAATGGCCGGCGGCGCTGGTGTGGATGTAGATCTTGCCGCCTTCGTAGACGAACAGGTTGGGGATCACGTAAGGCTGGCCAGCCGCGTCGACCGAACCGATATGGCCGAGCGCGACCCGGCCGAGGAACGCTTCGGCCTCCTCGCGGCTCATCTCCTTGTCCTTGCGGCGAACGACGCCCTGGCTCACGCGCGGCCCCTCATGTCCCGGCGTGCTCGCGATACCAGCGATAAGCGTCGGCGAGACCTTCCTTCAGCCGGATACGCGGTCGCCAGCCCATCGCCTCGAGCTTGCCGGTATCGAGCAACTTGCGCGGCGCGCCGTCGGGCTTCGACGCGTCGAAGTGAAAGGCGCCCTTATAGCCGATGACGTCGGCAACCGTCTGGGCGAGCTCGGCAATCGTCAAATCCTCGCCCCACCCGACGTTGACGTGGCTCTCGTCGGAATAGCGCTCCATCAGGAACACCATCGCGTCGGCAAGATCGTCAACATGGAGGAATTCGCGCCGCGGCTTGCCGCTGCCCCAGATGTCCACATGCGGCGCGCCGGCGCGCTTGGCGCCGTCGACTTTCATCATCATCGCCGGAATGACGTGGCTGCCTTCGAGATCGTAGCGGTCGCCAGGACCGTAAAGATTGGTCGGCTGCGCCGAGATGAAATCGCACTGCCACTGGCGACGGTAGGCAGCGCACAGCTTGAGGCCGGCAATCTTGGCGACGGCGTACCACTGGTTCGTCGGCTCGAGCGGACCCGACAGGAGTTCCGCCTCGACCATCGGCTGCTTGGCAAGCCGCGGATAGATGCACGACGAACCGAGATAAAGCAGCTTCTGGACGCCGATCTGGCGGGCCGCCTCGATCAGATTTCCAGCGATCATCAGATTGTCGTAGAGAAATTCCGCCGGCCGCGTCGAATTGGCGAGGATGCCGCCGACCGTCGCGGCGGTGACGAACAGCGCGTCGGGCTTAACTTTACGCAGCAGCGCCTCGACGGCGCCCTGGCGGCGCATGTCGGCTTCGGCCCGGCCGGCGGTCAGCACCGTACAGCCCGCACTGCCGAGACGGCGCACGACCGCACTACCGACCATGCCGCGATGGCCGGCGACGAGCACGCGCTTACCTGCCAGGGGAAAGATCACCGGCGCTGCCAGCGCGGTTTTCGGTTCGCGCATCAGCCGACACCCGTCGAAGCGGCGCCGCGCGCCGGCGTTTCGAAGCCCGCGCGTTGCAGCGTCTTCTCCTGCTGCGCCAGGCCGAGATCGTGCGTTATCATCAGCTTGATCAACGTCTTGAAATCCACCGTGGGTCGCCACCCGAGCGTTTTGCGCGCCTTCGACGCGTCGCCTTGCAGGGCATCGACCTCGGTCGGCCGCAAATAGCGCGCGTCGAGCTCGACGTGCTTTTTCCAATCGAGGCCCAACTCGCTGAAAGCGATCTCGACCAGCTCGCGTACGGTGTGCGATTCGCCGGTGGCGACGACGTAATCGTCGGGTTTGTCCTGCTGCAACATGAGCCACATCGCCTCGACATAGTCGCCGGCGAACCCCCAGTCGCGCCGCGCCTCGAGATTGCCGAGATAGAGTTTGTCTTGCAGCCCTTCCTTGATGCGTCCGGCAGCACGCGTCACCTTGCGCGAAACGAACGTCTCGCCGCGCCGAGGGCTCTCGTGATTGAACAGGATGCCGTTGCAAATGAACAGGCCGTAAGCCTCGCGATAGTTCACCGCATACCAATGCGCCGCCGCCTTGCTCGCGGCATATGGGCTGCGCGGCTCGAACGGTGTCTTTTCGTGCTGTGGCGGCTTCGCGCCGCCGAACATCTCCGACGAGCCCGCCTGGTAGAAACGCACCTTGCGGCCGCCATGTGCGACGTGATCGCGCAGCGCTTCGAGCAGCCGCAACGTGCCGAGCGCGTCGATGTCGGCGGTGTATTCCGGCACCTCGAACGATACTTTGACGTGGCTCTGAGCGCCCAGATTGTAGACCTCGTCCGGTTGGACCTTTTCCAGCACCCGGCGCAGCGCGGTGCCATCCGACAGGTCGCCGTAATGCAGGGTCAGGTTGGCGCCGGTGACGTGCGGATCATGATAGAGGTGATCGATCCGGTCGGTGTTGAACAGGCTCGCCCGGCGCAGCATGCCATGCACCGCATAGCCTTTGCCGACCAGCAATTCCGTTAGATATGCCCCGTCCTGGCCGGTCACACCGGTGATCAACGCGCGCTTAACCATGGGCTGGTAAGGTCCTCCTGCGGGTCGCGATCCTATTACAATGCCGACCGATCCGCGACCAGCCTGTGACGGATAAGCCTTGAGGAATCAAGGCGAATCGAGGCATTTTTGCGTTTAGGGACCCTGTTCGGATGAGCGAAGCCACCGCCCGCAAGATCGACCCGCAGCCCGTTCCGTTGCGCGCCACCGACCTCACCATCGTCATTCCGACGCTCAACGAGCGCGAGAACATCGCACCGCTCCTCGAACGCCTCGATCTGGCGCTCGCCGGCACGCGCTGGGAAGTGATCTTCGTCGACGATGATTCGAAGGACGGCACGCCCGAAGCGGTGCGCGAAATCGGCCGCAACGATCC
>DATEMD010000122.1:0-3242 GCA_035275845.1 Allostellaceae bacterium
GGCGCGCAAGGGCAACACGGCACCGGTCGAGATCCTCACCCATTGCAACGCCGGCTGGCTCGCCACGGTCGATTGGGGTACCGCGCTGGCGCCGATCTATCTGGCGCATAACGAGGGCGTGAAGCTGCACGTCTGGGTGGACGAGACGCGGCCGCGCAACCAGGGCGCCAGCCTGACCGCTTGGGAGCTCGGCCAGCACGGCGTGCCGCACACCGTGATCGCCGACAACGCCGGCGGCCACTTGATGCAACACGGCAAGGTCGATCTGTGCATCGTCGGAACCGACCGCACGACCGCCACCGGCGACGTCGCCAACAAGATCGGCACCTATCTCAAGGCGCTGGCGGCGCATGACAATGGCGTACCGTTCTACGTCGCGCTGCCGTCGCCGACCATCGACTGGACGCTGACCGACGGGCGCGCGATTCCGATCGAGGAGCGCAATGCCGACGAGGTCGCCGAGATGTCCGGCCGGCTCGGTTCAGGCGAGGTGGCGCGGGTGCGAGTCATTCCTGACGGCAGCCCGGCCGCCAACTACGCGTTCGACGTCACGCCGGCGAAATACGTCACTGGCTTCATCACCGAACGCGGCGTGTGCAAAGCCTCGCGCGACGGTCTGGCGTCTTTGTTCCCGGAACGCCGGACGCGCGCGTAGCACAGGCGCGGGCCGAGATCAGGCCCGCGTCCGTCGTGCGAAGCCAATCACTCAATCGATGTGCTGCTTAAAAAAGGCAGTGGTGCGCTCGAGCGCGAGCTTGGCCGAAGGCGCGTCATAGGCTGGGCGCGCGTCGCAATTGAAGCCGTGTCCGGCGCTATAGACGTAAATCGGCACGTCGGCCTGTGCCTGTTTCACTTTCTCGACATCGCTCATCGGGATCGACTGATCCTTGTCGCCGAAATGCAGGATGAGCGGGATTTTGGGTTTCTCACTCGCGTGGCCGGCGATCATGCCGCCGTAATAGCCGACCGCGGCAGTCGCGCCGTGGAGCCGCGTTGCCGCCAGGAAGGCCAGCGAACCGCCCCAGCAATAGCCGACGACGCCGACCTTGCCGAACTGCTTGGCATAGTCGATGGCCGCCTGCACGTCGGCCAGCGACCCGTCCATCGGCACCTTCTCGCGTAGCGCGCGGCCCTTGGCGATGCTTTCAGGGTCGTAGCCGAGATCGACGCCCCGCTGCACGCGGTCGAACAGCGCCGGCGCTACCGCGGCATAGCCCATCGCGGCGAAACGGTCGGCGACATTGCGGATGTGATGGTTGGCGCCGAAAATTTCCTGGATGACCACCAGGCCGCCCCTCGGCTTACCGGCGGGCGTCGCGACGTAGGCGTCGAGCTTGTGTCCGTCTTTGGCGGTGAGCGAGACCGTCTGGCTCATGGCGTGGCCCCCGTTTTTTGCCGGCCCGCGACTATACGGGGCCCACCGGAGGGCCGCTAGACGTTGAACCGGATGTGCAGGGTGTCACCGTCGACGATGGTGTATTCGGCGCCTTCGATCCGCATCTTGCCGGCGTCCTTGGCGCCTTGCTCGCCTTTGCAGGCGACGTAGTCATCGTAGCCAATGACTTCGGCGCGGATGAAGCCCTTCTCGAAATCGGTGTGGATCGCGCCGGCGGCCTCGGGCGCTTTGGCGCCTTGACGCACGGTCCAGGCATGCGCCTCCTTGGGGCCGACCGTGAAGAACGTGACCAGATCGAGCAGGGCGTAACCGGCGCGGATGATGCGGGCGAGGCCGGTCTCCTTGAGGCCGAGGCTTTCGAGAAAGCCGCGGCGTTCCTCGGCGTCGGTGAGCTGCGCCACTTCCGCTTCGATCGCCGCCGAGATCACCACGCTCTGCGCGCCTTGCCGCTTGGCGTATTCGGCAACCCGTTGCGACTGGGCGTTGCCTTTGGCGGCGGCGCCTTCCTCGACGTTGGCGATGTAGAGCACCGGCTTGGCGGTCAGCAGTTGGAGTGACTTCAGGACCGGTTTGAGTTCGTCCGGAACGCGCACGATTCGGGCTGGCTTGCCGTCCTTGAGCGCGGCCAGCACCGGCTCGATGACGCTCATCTCGGCCTTGGCGTCCTTGTCGGCGCCGCGCACGCGCTTTTCCGCGGCGATGCGGCGTTTCTCGAGGCTCTCGAGGTCGGCCAGCATGAGCTCGGTCTCGATGGTCTCGACGTCGCGGATCGGATCGATCGAGCCCTCGACATGGGTGACGTTGGCGTCCTCGAAGCAGCGCAACACCTGGGCGACGGCGTCGACCGCGCGGATATGCGACAGGAATTGATTGCCGAGCCCTTCGCCCTTGCTGGCGCCACGCACCAGGCCGGCGATGTCGACGAATTCGAGCTGGGTCGGCACGATCTTGGCCGACGTGGCGATTGCCGCGAGCGTGTCGAGGCGAGGATCGGGCACTGCCACGCGGCCGACGTTGGGCTCGATGGTGCAAAACGGATAATTCGCCGCCTCGGCCGCCTGGGTCGCGGTCAAAGCGTTGAAGAGGGTCGATTTGCCGACATTGGGCAGGCCGACAATGCCGCAGTTGAATCCCATCGCGCTATGTCCCGGCCGGCGGCTCTTTGCGGTTGGGCTTGAGGATCAGCGCAACCTTGGTGGTGAAAGCGGCGGCCCCGTCGGCGACCAAAACCGTAAACGCGTCGGCGATGGCGTCGATCAGCGGCGGCAGCCACGCCTGATCCTCGGCGGCAAAGTTTTGCAGTACGTAGGGCTCGACCAGTTCCTTGACGCCCGGATGGCCGACGCCGATCCGCACCCGCCAATAATCTTCGCCGAGTTGGGCGTCGATCGAACGCAGGCCGTTGTGTCCGGCCGCGCCGCCGCCCAGCTTGACGCGGAGTTTGCCGGGCTCGAGGTCGATCTCGTCGTGGATGACGGCGATCTCGCCGACGGCAATTTTATAGAAGCGCGCCGTTTCGGCGACGCTGTCGCCCGAAACGTTCATGAAGGTCTGTGGCTTCAGCAGGTAAACGCGCTCCGCACCGAGCACGCCTTCGGCGAGCAGGCCTTGGAACTTGGCGCGCCAGGGACCGAAACCGTGCCGGCGATGGATCGCATCGGCCGCCAAGAATCCGACATTGTGGCGCGTGCGCTCGTAACGGGCTCCGGGGTTGCCGAGCCCGACGATGAGCCGCATCGCCGTTTCCGGTTACTTCTTGGGCGGCTGGCCGGCTGGGGCCTTGGGTGCGGCACCTGCCGCCGGCTTCGCGCCAGCTGCTGGTGCGGCGCCCGCCGCCGGCGTGGCT
>DATEMD010000123.1:0-2220 GCA_035275845.1 Allostellaceae bacterium
ACGCGGTCCGATCCCGACGCACAACGCCGTTCTGCTCGATGGCCGGCCGAGCGTCGCGCTCGCGGTCTTCAAGCAGCCGGGCGCGTCGACCGTTCCGGTAACGCGCGAAGTCGCGCGAACGCTGGCCGCGACGCTGGATCAACTCCCGAAAGGGACACGCTGGATCAAGATGTACGACCAGGGCCATCTCGTCGGCATCATCGGCTCGGACCTCGGACGCAACCTGCTCGTCGGCGCCGTCCTCGCCATCGCGGTGCTATTCTGGATCCTCGGCACCGGGCGCGGCATCTGGGCACTTGCGTTCAGCATCCCCTTGTCGTTGGCGCTCGGAGTTGCCGGACTCTACGCCGTCGGCCAGAGCCTCGATCTGATGACGCTCGGTGCACTGACCGTCGCCGTCGGCATCCTGGCCGACGATGCGATCATCGTGCTCGAGAGCATCTACCATCGTTGGGAGCAAGGCGACGACCACTGGGCCGGTATCTGGAGCGGCGTCGCCGGGATCGCCGGCCCCGACGTCACCGGGACCATCACCATCGTCGCGGTTTTCGTGCCGCTCCTGTTCGTCGGCGGGCTCGCCGGCTTGTTCTTCGTTCCCTTCGCGCTCGCCATGTCGTTCGCGCTGCTGATGTCGCTCTTTGTGTCGCTGACGTTCATCCCGTTCGGGCTCGGCTTCATACGGGCGCGGCTGGCTCAGGGCCGGACGGCGGGCGGCCGCGCGGTCGAGCGCCTGCGGCGACTCAACGAGCGGTTGCTCGATCTGACGCTGCGCTTTCCGCGGCGCAGCTTGGCGGCTTGCGCGCTCGTCCTGGTCGCCGGTCTTGCCGGGCTCGCGCTTGTGCCGGTCAATTTTCTGCCTTTGCCGAACGAAGGCGTCCTGCTCGAAAGCTTTACCTTGCCGCCGGGAAGCGCCCTTGCCGACACCGAGACGGCGGTTCTCGGCTTAACGCAACGGTTGCGGGCGGATCCGGCGGTGGCGCATGTTTTCGCGCGCATCGGCTCGCCCGAGAACACCGCTTATACCGAGCCCGCCTACGCTGGCGAGCTCCAAATCGGCCTCAAGCCCGATGTCGACGTCAACAGCCTCGACCGCATCGGCACCCGGTTGCTTCAGGAGAGTCAAACGACCGGCATGCAGATGGCGATCGATACGCCAACGGTCGAGCGCGTCGGCGAAAGCCTCTCGGGACTGCCGCAGCCTTTCGTCATCCACCTATTCGGTAACGACGTCGACCAACTGCGTGCGCTCTCGCAGCAAGCTGTCCAGCGCCTGCACCAGGTCCCGGCACTCACTGACATCTTCAACAACGACGCCTATCCGGTGACCGAGCTGCGAATCCAACCCAAGCCCGACGCGCTCGCGGCCTACGGGCTGACGCCGGCGGCGCTTTTTGGCCAATTGCATCCGCTGCTCGCCGGCGAAATCGTCGCGACCGTGCCGCAAGGCGACTATCCGCTCGACCTTTACGTGCGCCTTGCCGACGCGCCCGAACAATCGCTTGCCGCGCTGCGTCGCTTGCCGATCCGCACCGGCGGTTGGACCCCGCTGGGCCAGCTCGCGAACCTCGACCTCACCGCCACGCCGGATCAGCTTCGCCACATCGACGGCGCGCAGGCGCTCGATATCCTGGCGACGCCGGCCGGCGCACCCGGTTCGGCCATTGCCGCAGCGCGGCGCGCGCTCGCCGAGCTGCAGCTACCGGCCGGCTATCGCATCGCTTTCGGCGGCCTCTATCCCGAGTTGGAAAGCGCGGCGCTGCGGCTTGCGATTGCCGCGGTCGCCGCCTTTATCTTGATGGCCGGCATCCTCGCCCTGCAATTCGACGGCTGGCTTGTGCCCGGCGTGTTGCTGCTGCAAATCCCGCTCGCGTTTGCCGGCGGCGCGCTCGCGCTGACGCTGAGCGGCGTCGGCCTCAACGCTTCGGGGCTCATCGCCTTCGTCACCCTTATCGGCCTCAGCCTCCGGCACGGCATCGTGTTGCTGCATTACGCGCGGCGCGGCGAATCCCTCGGCATGGCGCCTGAAGCAGCCGTGCGCGAAGCCGTTCAGGTACGTTTCCGCCCTATCCTGCTGACGACGTTGACGGCGGTGCTCGGCATGCTGCCGACCGCGCTCGGCTGGGGGCAGGGTGCGGCGCCCGAAAAGGGTTTGGCGATCGTCATCCTCGGCGGCATGATCTGGAGCGCGCTGCTCAGCACCAACTTGCTTCCGGCTCTCTA
>DATEMD010000124.1:0-5667 GCA_035275845.1 Allostellaceae bacterium
CGAATTGCTGCGCCGGATCGTCTATTGGCTGATGAAGGAGCCGGAGCTCGAAGAAAACGATCTGCGCGCGACCATCGACGGCAACAAGCTGACGGTGACGCGGCAATCGCTCCAGCCCGATGATTCGCCGGTACAGCTGACTCTGCCAGATGGCAAGACCACGACCCTGATGCTGACCTCCGCCGACGGCGGCCGTAGCGTTGCGACACTGGCGATCGACGAAAGCGGTCTCTATCGGGTCAACGACGGTCAGCGCACGGCGCTGGCGGCGGCAGGTTCGCTCAATCCGGTCGAGATGGCCGACGTGCGCACCACCGACGACAAGGTCAAAGCCGATGTCGACGCCACCGGCGGCGGAATCTTCTGGGTCGGGCCGGGCAGCGTCCCCGACATCCGGTCCGTCGATCCGGGACAATCGGCGGCCGGACGCAATTGGATCGGCTTGCGCCGTAACGGCGATTATGTCGTCACCGGCATCGGCGAGACACCGCTGGTGCCCGGCGTGCTGGCCTTGCTCTTGGCGCTCGGACTGTTGATCCTGGCATGGCGGCGGGAGGGCCACTGACTCATGCTCGGCGGCTGGCACGATTTCTATGCCATCCTGGCGATGGTGGCGGGGACACTGATCGGCGCGATGTTCATCGTCGCCTCGATCAGCGGCCGCGCCATGACGCAAGCGCGCGCCGCCGCGGTGGCGTCATTCGTGACGCCGACGGTGATCCACCTGTCGGTCGTGCTGATCGCCTGCGCGCTGCTGGTCGTGCCGGCCCTGCCGCTCCAGACCTTAGGCGTGATCGGCGTGATCGGCGGGCTTGCCGGCTTGGCGGCCGCGACGCGCATTTGCTGGCGGGTGCTGCGTGCCAAGATCGAACATATCGATCGGGTATGGTACGGCGCTCTGCCGCTGCTCGGTTACATCGGCATCATCGCTGCCGCGGCGATGATCCTGACCCAGACCCGTTTCAGCCTCGAAACGCTGGCGGCCGCGTTCGGTCTGCTGATCGTCGCCAGCATCCGCAACGCCTGGGACCTGATCATCTTCCTGGTCGGCCAAGAGAGCGGCCCGCGTTAGGCCACGAAACCGCCGATCACTGTGGGCTAATCCCCATCGGATTTGCTAGGGTCCGCGCCCAGGAGGACCCCCATGTGGCGCCGAGCCTTGCCGCCCATCCACCCCGATGGCTGGCGATTCATCGCGATCTTCGCTGCCGTGACGCTGATCCTGTTCTGGATCGCGCAGCCGCTCGGCTGGCTGGGCGTCATCGCGACGATCTGGTGTGTGACGTTCTTTCGTAACCCGTGGCGCGTCACGCCGCAGCGTGACGGCTTGGTGGTTGCGCCCGCCGACGGCGTGGTGGTGGCCGTTGACGAAGCCGTGCCACCGCCCGAATTAGGCATGGGCGACGCGCCTATGCGGCGGATCGGCATTTTCCTCTCGATCTTCGACGTGCACGTCAACCGCGTGCCGACCGCCGCGCGCGTGGTGAAGACCGCCTATCGCAAAGGCAAGTTCGTCAACGCCGCCCTCGACAAGGCGAGCGAGGACAACGAGCGCATGGCCATCCGTCTGGCGTTACCGGACGGCGCCGAGATCGCCGTCGTCCAGATCGCCGGCCTGATCGCGCGGCGCATCCTGTGCGAATTGACCGAAGGCCAGAGCGTGATCGCCGGGCAGCGATTGGGCCTGATCCGGTTCGGCAGCCGCACCGATCTCTACATGCCCCCGTCGTGGTCGCATTTCGCCATCGTCGGCCAGCGCATGGTCGGCGGCGAGACCGTCCTCGCCGATCGGCGCGCCAACGAGAGCGCCCGATCGGGCACGGTGCACTGATGCCGCTACATCGCCCGCGTGTCCGCGTCCGGCCGATGGGAGCGTTCTCGCTCAACCGAATGATTCCCAACATCCTGACGCTGCTGGCGTTGTGCGCCGGCATGACGGCGATCCGCCTCGCCTTCCTCGACCGCTTCGAGCAGGCGACGACCGCGATCATCATCGCCGGCATCCTCGACGGCATCGACGGCCGGATCGCGCGGCTGCTGAAGGGCACGTCGAGCTTCGGTGCCGAACTCGATTCGCTCTCCGACTTCGTCAGCTTCGGCGCCGCGCCCGCGATCATGCTCGATATCTGGACGATGGATTCGCTGCACGGTGTCGGTTGGGCATTGGCGCTGTTGTTTGCGGTGTGCGCCGCGTTGCGCTTGGCCCGGTTCAACACCCAGATCGGCGCCGAGTTGCCGCCTTACGCATACAATTTCTTCACCGGCGTGCCGGCGCCGGCCGGCGCCGGATTGGTGATGATTCCGATGTTCCTGTTTTTCGAAAGCGGCATCGATTTTTTCCGCTCGCCGATCCTGTGCGGCGCAGTGCTGGCGGCGGTCGCGGCGCTGATGGTGAGCCGCGTGCCCACCTTCGCCTTCAAGAGCTTCCGGATTCCGCGCGAGTGGGTCGTGCCCACGCTGTTGCTGGTGGGCGCGTTGGCGGCATTCCTGACGACCGAGCCTTGGATCACGCTGTTGATCATCGGCGCGCTCTATATCGGCTCGATCCCTGTCAGCGTTCGTGCCTATGCGCGGTTGCGGCGCGCCGCGGAAGAATTGCGAGCGCCGCGTCTCGGTCAACCCTGACCCGCTCAAGCGGGTGTGATCGTCGGTGGCGGCACGCCCATGCTAGAAGCGCCGAACGCTCCGGGTAACACAGGAAGCATATCGTGACGCACCGGACCATCGCGGCTGCGGTCGCGCTTGTCGGGCTTGGCCTCGCTCTGACGGCACCGGTCGTTGACGCGCAGGCGCCGCACACACCGCCGGCCCGGGTGCGCGGCACGATCAGCGCCTTTGACGATCACACGCTGACGGTCAAGACACCGACGGGCGCCCTGGTGATGGTCGCGCTCGCGCCGAATTTCCTGGTGCGGACAGTGATCCGCAAGCAAATCGCCGACATTCACGACGGCGATTTCGTCGCCTCGACCTCGATCCGTGGCAAGGACGGCAATTTCCACGCGATCGAGGTCCACATCTTCCTGCCTGCTCAGCGCGGCGTCGTTCCCGAAGGCCAGATCCCCTGGGATCTCGCGCCCGACAGCCTGATGACGAACGCCATCGTCCAAGGCGTCGCGACGGTCAAGGGCGGTCGGGTGCTGACCCTGACGTACAAAGACCAAAGCACCGATATCGAGGTCGACCGCAAGACGCCGATCGTCGCTTATGCGCCCGGAGATCCAAGCATGCTGAAGCCCGGCCGCGCAGTCTTCGTCTTCGGGCCCAAGCGGCCGGACGGCACCGTGGCCGCGAGCAACGTCACGGTCGAGAGCAAGGGCGTCAAGCCGCCGATGTAGCAGCGGCACGGGTCAGATGCGCGTTGACACGGGGGTTTGCCAAACGGTCTGATCCCCGCCGAGGGATCGGATGGTTTCGCGCGCACCCGTGATCGTCGTCGGCGGAGGTCCCGCCGGACTCGTCGTTGCCGTCGGTCTCGCGCTCCGCAATGTCGCGGTCACCGTCTACGAGGCCGAGCCGCGCCTGCCGCGCGACCTGCGCGCCGGCAGCTTCCACCCGCCGACGCTCGAAATGCTCGACGGCATCGGCGTCGGCCAGGATTTCCTCGCGCTCGGCTATCGCGTGCCACGCTGGCAGATCCGCGGCCGCCGTGAGGGCGTGATCGTCGAATGGGATCTGTCGCTGATCGCCGATCTGACGCCCTATCCGTTCCGCTTCCACTGCGAGCAATTCAAGCTCACGCCCCTGCTGCTCGCGCGATTCCAGGCGCTGGGCGGCACCGTGCACTGGCAGCGACGCTTCCTCGACGCGACGCAGGATGGCGACGGCGTCACCGCACGCTTCGAATCGCCGGACGGGATCGAGACCGTACGCGGCGGCTACCTCGTCGGCGCCGACGGCGGCCGCAGCGCCGTGCGCCACGCCATGAACGTTGCCTTCGAAGGCTTCACCTGGCCCGAGCGGTTCCTCGTCGCCGGCATCGACCGCGATCTGGCGCCCGAAGGCTTCACCATGAACGCCTATGTCTCGGACCCGGTCGATTGGTCGGCGATCTTCAAGATGCCGCACGATGGGCCGCCGGGCCTGTGGCGCGTGCTGTTCCCGACGGATGCGGACGTACCCGAAGAACGCGTTCTGGACGCAGATTTTGTCGAACAGGCGTTGCAGAATTTCCTGCCGTGGAGCCGGCGCTATGGCGTCGCGCACAAATCGACCTATCGCGTGCACCAACGCGTCGCCAGTGAATTCCGCCGTGGCCGCATGCTGCTGGTCGGCGACGCGGCGCACGTCAACAATCCGCTCGGCGCCTTCGGCCTCAACGGCGCACTGCACGGCGCATTCAATCTGGTCGAAAAGCTCGGCCCGGTGTGGCGCGGCGACGCGCCTGAAACACTGCTCGATCGCTATACGCGGCAGCGGCGGGCGGCGAATATCGAATTCGTGCAGGCGCAGTCGATCCGCAACAAGGAGTTGCTGCAGGAACGCGACCCCGGCCAGCGTGCGCGCCGGCTCGACGAATTGCGGCGGATCGCCGCCGACCGTGCCAGCCACAAGGCATACCTGGTGAGGAGTTCGATGATCTGGAGCATGCAACGGGCGGCGGAAGTCGAATGAGCGCGATTCAAACCGGAACGTCGCGCCGGCGGCGGATCTCACCCTATGTCGTGCTGTTGATCGCGGCGTGGATGGCGGTCATGACCGCACGGCTTTATCCGCAATTCGATACCGCGCTACGCATCGATGGCCGCATCACGACGGTCGACGACTACGTTGCCGATCGCTGTGGCACGCGGCTGGGACCCGAGGCCACCAGCTGTTTGGCAACGGCGCACCACAAGGCGCAGACGCAATTGCGACGGGAACAAGTCCGAACGGTGCTGATCATCGTCGCGCCCGGCGTGCTATATTTGCTCTATCTGGCGCTCGCGGCATTGGCCGATACGCGCTTCCGGCGCACGGCGAAGCGAAACAAGGACACGCGATGAATCGGTTGCTCTTTGTCCTCGGCGGTTTGGCGTTCCTGCTGCTGGCGGTGGCGCCGGCTTCGGCCGATCCGCGGACCGAGAGCAACGCGGACTGGTCGATCGCCGATCGCTGCGCCCGCGAGGCCGCGCGCCTGTTTCCGGATTACACGCCGCAGGGCAACGCGGCGCGCGAGAATTACCGCCGTGCGTGCTTGCGGGCCAACAACCAGCCCACACCCGCCGGAAACGCCAGCGCGACCAGCAACTGATCCCGGCGTCTAGGCGACGTGACGCAGCGCCGCCGCAACGCGGCGGATTTCGGTATCGACGTCGATGGCCGCCGACGAGATGATCTCGAGGCGCCGGTCCTCGAGAACGTGCACCTTGCCACGGCGGCGGCGACGAAAATCCATCACCGCTGCGTCGCGCTCCGCCAGCAACCGGGCGATGGTCGGCCGGAACAAGCCGAGCATCGCCGTGAGCCAACGATCGAGCGGGCTCGCCTGTTCGCCGTCGATGACGAAACGGTCGAGCGACGCGGCGATATCCGTCGCGCCGTACCAGGTCTCGCCGGTGACCCACCGGTTGGTGGTGAACAGCCGCAGCGGCCGTCCAGCGCGATCCATCGCGATCGCCGCCAGGTGAATCCAAGGCTCGTCCGGCTCGCCAGCGGGCGCCGGCGCGGACGGCGCCGCCTGCGCCG
>DATEMD010000125.1:0-4942 GCA_035275845.1 Allostellaceae bacterium
TGGTCTATTACAGCGACGGCTCGGTACTGGCACAGCTCGGTTCGCCCGACATGCGCACGCCGATCGCCAATGCGCTCGGCTGGCCGCACCGCATTCCGGCGCCGAGCCCGCGGCTCGACCTCGCTAAGGTCGCGCGGCTCAATTTCGAAGCGCCCGATCCGGTGCGCTTCCCGGCGCTGAAGCTGGCGCGGGCGGCGATGGAGGCGGGCGGCGGCGCGCCTTGCGTGCTCAATGCCGCCAACGAAATCGCGGTCGCCGCCTTCCTCGAGCGCCGCATCGGCTTTCTCGAGATTGCCGAGACCGTCGAACGCGCGCTCGAGCTGTTGCCGGACCGCGCGATCGGCACGCTGGACGACGTCTACGCTCTCGATCGCGAGGCGCGCGCCGCGGCCAGCGGCTTCATCGCCAGCCGCGCCGCGCCGAACGCGCCGCGCACGGCGGCGGCCGGGTAAGAACCGCACTCGGACATCGCCATGGTTCAAAGCGACAAGCCCGTGCTCGTCACCGGCGCGTCGGGCTTCGTGGGCGCCGCGGTTGCCCGTGCGTTGCTCGCCGCCGGTCGCAAGGTCCGCGCGCTGCTGCGTCCGTCGAGCGACCGCCGCAACGTCGAAGGCCTCGCGATCGACGTGCGTCTCGGTTCGCTGACCGAGCCGCGTTCGCTCGCCGCCGCGCTCGAAGGTTGCGGCGCGCTCTATCACGTCGCCGCCGATTACCGGCTGTGGGTGCGGAATCCCGCCACGATGTACGCGGTCAACGTCGATGGCACGCGCAGCCTGATGGAAGCCGCGCTCGCGGCCGGCGTCGGCCGCATCGTCTACACCAGCAGCGTCGCCACGCTGGGCTGGCGTCCCGACGGCACCGCGGCCGACGAAACCACGCCGAGCGCACTCGCCGACATGGTCGGTCATTACAAGCGGTCCAAGTTTCTCGCCGAGGCAGCCGTGCGCGATCTGGTACGGACGCGCGCGTTGCCGGCGGTGATCGTCAATCCGTCGACGCCGGTCGGGCCACGCGACGTCAAGCCGACGCCGACCGGCCGCATTATCGTCGAAGCCGCCTCCGGCCGGATGCCGGCCTATGTCGATACCGGCCTCAACCTCGTCCACGTCGACGATGTCGCGCACGGCCATCTGCTTGCCGAGGACAAGGGCCGTGTCGGCGAGCGCTATATCCTCGGCGGCGAGAACCTGACGCTCGGCGATATCCTGCGGCTGGTCGCCGGTATCGTCGGCCGCAAGCCGCCCAAGATCGAAGTACCGGCGGCGCTGGTTTGGCCGGTGGCGGTGATCGAAGAGGCGCTCGGCTGGCTGATCGGCCGCGAGCCGTTCGCCACCCGCGAAGGCTTGCGCATGTCGCGGCATAAGATGTTCTTCTCGTCGGCCAAGGCGGAACGCGAGTTCGGCTATCGCGCGCGGCCCGCGCGCGAAGGCTTGGCGGACGCCGTCGCCTGGTTTCGCCAGGCGGGGATGGTGCGATGACCGCCGGACGCTTCTTCGCGCTGCTCGGGCTGCTGATCTGGAGCTATCTGCTGCTCGGCCGTGGCCTGTTCTGGTGGCCGCGGCTGGCCAAGCCGGCACCGGCGCCGAAAGTCTGGCCGCGCATCGTCGCGGTGGTGCCGGCGCGCGACGAAGCGGCCACGATCGGCGCGGCGGTGACGTCACTGTTGCGGCAGGATTATCTGGGCGAGTTTTCGGTCGTGTTGGTCGACGATCACAGCAGCGACGGCACCGGCCGGATCGCGCAAGAAGCCGCCGCCGCGCTTGGCATGGCCGACCGGCTGCGCATCGTTGCGGCGTCGCCGTTGCCGGCGGGCTGGAGCGGCAAACTATGGGCGATGGCTGAAGGCGTACGTGCGGCCGGCGAGGGCGCCGTGCCCGACGCCTATCTCTTCACCGACGCCGACATCGCCCATCATCCGCGCAACCTGAGCGAGCTTGCCGCGCGTCTCGAGACCGGCTACGACCTCGTCTCCCTGATGGTCAAACTGCATTGTCGCTCGCGGGCCGAGCGCTTCATGATTCCCGCCTTCGTGTATTTCTTCGCCATGCTCTATCCCTTCGCCTGGGCCAGCGATCCGCGCAAGCGGCTGGCCGCCGCAGCCGGCGGTTGCATGCTGATGCGGCGCACCGCCTTCGAGCGCATCGGCGGCTTGGAATCCGTCAAAGGCGAGCTGATCGACGATTGCGCCTTGGCGCGCGCGGTGAAGCGCGGCGGCCGCATCTGGCTCGGCTTGACGCGCGAGACCGTGAGCCTGCGCGAATATCCGGATCTGGCGGCGATCTGGAACATGATCGCGCGCACTGCTTATGCCCAGCTGAACTATTCGGTGCTGCTGCTGATCGTCACCGTGGTGGGGCTGGGCATCACGTTCCTGGCGCCGATCCTGGTGCTGCCGTCAGGTCGCTGGGCGACCGTTCTAGCGGTCGGCGCGTGGCTGGTGATGAGCGTCACCTATGCGCCGATGCTGCGTTTCTACGGCGCGAGTATAGTGCGCGCGCCGTTGCTGCCGGCGGTGGCGGCGGTGTATCTGGCGGCGACGGTGGCCTCGGCGTGGCGTCATTGGCGCGGCCGCGGCGGTTTGTGGAAAGGTCGAGTGTCATGGCAGAGCCGGCCGTAAGCGGCGTGGTCGAGACGCCCTCGGGCAAGGGCCGGAGCGACGAGAATTTTCCGGTCGGCTCGTGGTTGATCCGGCGCGATCTGCGTCCGCATGTGCACGCCTTCTATCGGTTCGCGCGCGAAGCCGACGATATCGCCGACAACGGCGACTTGCCCGCCGCCGAAAAAGTGCGGCGGCTCGACCGCATGGGTGCCGTGCTCGACGGCGCGCCAAGTAATAAAGATGGGACCGACGATGCGCCGTCCGCGGTCGCGATGCGCCAGAGCCTGCGCGTCACCGGCGTCACGGCGCAGCACTGCCACGACGTGTTGACGGCGTTCAAGCAGGATGCGACCAAGCTGCGCTATCGCGACTGGGACGATCTGATGAACTATTGCCGCTATTCGGCGGCGCCGGTCGGCCGTCAGCTGCTCGACCTGCACGGCGAAAGCCGCGCCACCTGGGTTCCGAGCGACGCGCTGTGCAGCGCGCTCCAGGTGCTCAACCATTTGCAGGATTGCGCCGAGGATTATCGGCGCCTCGATCGCGTCTATTTACCCGAACCGTGGCTGGTCGCCGAAGGTGTGCGTATCGACGATCTGCGCGGCGCGTCGTCACGTCCGGGCTTACGCCGCGTCATCGACCGATTACTTGACAGCACAGATACATTGATTGCCACGGCGCGGGCACTGCCGGGCGTCGTCAAAAGTCCGGGCCTCAGCCGCGAATGCGCCGCCATCGTCGCGCTCGCCACCCGGCTGGCGGCGCGGTTGCGGCGCGGCGATCCGCTGGCGATGCGGGTGAAGCTCAGTCCGATCGACTTCGCGCTGGCGACGCTGGTCGGCCTCGTGCGTGGCGGCCGCGCATGAGCATTCTCGTCCAACCGACGCGCGAAGAGCGTGCCGACATCAAGGCGCAGGTCACTGCCGCGCATACGTCGTTCTACTGGGCGATGCGCTTCCTGCCCAAACCGCGGCGCGAGGCGATGTTCGCGGTTTACGCCTTCTGCCGCGCCGTCGACGACATCGTCGACAGCGACGACGCACCGACGACCAAGCTGGCGGCACTCGCCGGTTGGCGGCGTGCAGTTGACGCGTTCTATGCCGGCCAGGCAGGCGACGCGCTGACGCGCGCGCTCGCCGATGCGGCGGAGAAATACGAACTGCGCCGCGTCGATTTCATCGGCGTGATCGAAGGCATGGAGATGGATGCGCGCGCCGATATCCGCGCGCCGTCGCTGGCCGAACTCGATCTCTATTGCGACCGGGCCGCCTCGGCCGTCGGCCGGTTGTCGGCGCGCATCTTCGGTGCGCCTGGCGACCAGGCCGATCGCGTCGCCAACGCCCTCGGCCGCGCGTTGCAGCTCACCAACATCCTGCGCGATCTGGCCGAGGACGGTGCGCGCGGACGGCTGTATCTGCCGTATGAATTGCTCGAGCGGCACGGAATCGCGGCGTGCGAACCGATGGCGGTGTTGGCGCATCCCAATCTGCCGGCGGTCTGCGAAGCCGTGGCGGCGATGGCGCATGCACAATTCGACGCTGCGCGGCGCGCGATGGCCGAATGTCCGCGCGGCACGATGCGGCCGGCGGCGGTAATGGGCGCGGTCTATGCCGCGATCCTGGGACGGCTGGAGAAACGCGGCTGGCGCCGGATCGGCGAACGCGTGCGCGTGCCGACGCCGCGCAAATTATGGTACGCGCTGCGTCACGGCTTGCTATGAGCGGCCGCGTCCACGTCGTCGGCGCCGGCGTGGCGGGATTGGCCGCGGCGGTGCGGCTCGCCGAGGCCGGACGCGCCGTGACGCTGTACGAGGCGGCGCCGCATGGTGGCGGCCGCGCGCGGTCCTATTTCGACCAGGCGCTCGGCTGCCGTATCGACAACGGCAACCATCTGCTGATCGCCGGCAACCGGTCGGCGCTGGGCTTCATCGATGCGATCGGCGCGCGCGGCACGCTCACCGGTCCGGGCGCGCCGGTCTATCCGTTTCTCGATCGCACCACCGGCGAACGCTGGACGCTCCGGTTCAACGCGGGTCGGATTCCCTGGTGGATGGCGTCGTCGGCACGACGCGTTCCGGACACGACGCTCGGCGATTACCTCAAGGCGCTGAAGTTGCGCCGGGCGCAACCGGGCGATCGGGTCGTCGACATCCTGGCGCCCGGCACGCCGGTTTTTCGCCGCCTTTGGCAGCCGTTGGCGATTGCCGCGCTCAACACGCCTCTCCATGAAGCCTCGGCGGTCTTGCTCGCACGCGTGCTGAAAGAAAGCATCGGCGCCGGCGGCGCCGCGTGCACGCCCTTAATTCCACGCGAGGGTTTATCAGAGACTCTGGTCGATCCGGCG
>DATEMD010000126.1:0-31326 GCA_035275845.1 Allostellaceae bacterium
CACAACAAGAATCCGTCGGAGCAACAGATCCGCGAGTGGCTCGAAGGCAATCTCTGCCGCTGCACCGGCTATCACAACATCGTCAAGGCGATCAAAGCCGGTGCGGAGGCCATGGCGAAGGCGTCGCCATGAGCGCGATCAACGTCCGCGAAACGGCCGCCTAGGATTCAGGGAGAGCCAAGCGATGTATAATTTCGAGTATCACAAAGCTAAGAACGTCGCGGATGCCTCGGCGCAGATCACGCAGAAGAGCGAGGCCAAGCTCGTCGCCGGCGGCATGACGCTGATCCCGACCTTGAAGCAGCGCCTCGCCAAGCCGACCGATCTCGTCGATCTGAACGGGCTGCCCGAGCTCAAAGGCATCAAGCGCGACGGCAACGCCGTGGTGATCGGCGCGATGACGCGGCACGTCGAGGTGGCGGAGTCCGCCGAGGTGCGGAAGGCGATCCCCGCCCTCGCCCATCTCGCGAGCCATATCGGCGATCCGGCGGTGCGCAACCGCGGCACGCTCGGCGGCTCGATCTCGAACAACGATCCGGCAGCGGATTATCCGTCGGCGGTGGTCGCGCTCAACGCCACGGTGATCACCAACAAGCGCAAGATCGCGGCTGACGACTTCTTCAAGGGCATGTTCGAGACCGCACTCGACGCCGGCGAGATCGTGACGGCGGTGAGCTTCCCGATCCCCGAAAAGGCCGCCTATATGAAGTTCCCCAATCCGGCATCGCGCTACGCCATCGTCGGCGTTTTCGTCGCCAAAACCAAAGACGGCGTGCGCGTCGCCGTCACCGGCGCGGCTCCGTGCGTCTTCCGCCAGAAGGATATGGAAGCGGCGCTAGCGAAGAATTTCTCCGCAGACGCGATCAAAAACGTCGCGCAGAAACAGGACGGGCTCAACGGCGACATCCACGCCAGCCCGGAATACCGCGCGCATCTCGTCGGCGTGATGGCACGGCGCGCGGTGCAAGCGGCGGCGTAAGGCGGCCGTCCTTTTCAAATTACACGCTTCTATCCCGGCTTATCGGCCGCGACAGGCTAACGCGGCGGTTTGCGCTTGCGCGTCGGCCGATTCATGGTTTATCCATGATAAGTGATGTCTCAGATATCACTTTCCATGGCTGAACCGTGATATCCGCCGCACAGCTTCGCGCGGCGCGGGCGCTGCTCGGCATTGATCAAAAGAAGCTTGCCGATCTCTGCGGCCTGTCCGTGCCGACCATCCAGCGCATGGAAGCGAGCGACGGCGTGATCCGCGGCACCGTCGACTCCCTGACCAAGCTGGTCGATGCGCTGGGCACCGCCGGCATCGAGCTCATCGGCGAAGGCGCACCCAGCGTCAGCGGCGGCCGCGGCGTGCGGCTCAAGCAGCGGACGAGTGCGACGTGAGTGAATCTGCACGACCGAATTTGACCCCCTCACCCTTCCCTCTCCCCCTTGGAGGGGGAGAGGGTTCTTCATTTTTTAGCGCGGCATGAATCTCGTCGCCGTGCTTGCTTGCGTCGCCGCGCTGTTGATCGCATCAGTCCTCGGCGCCGCGACAGCACGCACGCGCGCCGGCACGCCGTTGATCTATGGCGTCAGCCTCGCCGCCTGTGGCGTCGCGCTCGTCGCTGCGCTCGCACAGCTGTTGAGCAACGAAGCGGCGCCGACGCTGGTGCTGCCGCTGGCACTGCCTTGGCTCGGCGCGCATTTCCGCATCGACGCGCTCGCCGCATTCTTCCTCGTCGTCGTCGATCTCGGCGGTGGCGCCGCGAGCCTCTATGCGCTGGGATACGGCACGCACGAGAAAGCGCCGCATCGCGTGCTGCCGTTCTATCCCGCCTTTCTCGCAGGCATGAACCTGGTCGTGCTTGCCGACGACGCCTTCACGTTCCTGCTGTCCTGGGAGTTCATGTCGCTGACGTCGTGGGCGCTGGTGATGGCGCACCACCGCGACGCCGACAATCGCCGCGCCGGCTTCATCTATCTGGTGATGGCGAGCTTCGGCACCTTCGCGCTGATGCTGTGCTTCGGCCTGCTGGCGGGACCGACCGGCGGCTACGCCTTCGAGGTGATGCGCGCGGGCCAGCACGGTCCGCTGATCGCGGCGCTCGTTCTCGCGCTTGCGCTCTTGGGCGCGGGATCGAAAGCCGGCTTGGTGCCGCTGCACGTCTGGCTGCCGCTCGCCCATCCGGCGGCGCCAAGCCATGTCTCGGCACTGATGAGCGCCGTCATGACCAAAGTCGCGGTCTATGGCTTCATCCGCATCGTGCTCGATCTTCTGGGCGCGCCGAGCTGGTGGGCAAGCATGGCCGTTCTGGCGATCGCCGGCATCACGACGGTGATGGGCGTGCTCTATGCGTTGATGCAACACGACCTCAAGCGGCTGCTCGCCTATCACACGGTCGAGAATATCGGCATCGTCTTCATCGGCCTCGGCTTGGCGATCGGCTTCAAGGCGAACGCCATGCCACTCGCCGCCGCGCTGGCGTTCACGGCTGCGCTGTTCCATGTCTTCAATCACTCGCTGTTCAAGAGCCTGCTGTTCTTCGGCGCCGGCTCGGTGCTGACGGCCACCGGCGAGCGCGACATGGAGCGTCTGGGCGGCTTAATCCATCGCATGCCTTATGCCGCGTTCGCCTTTCTGGTTGGCTGTGCCGCGATCTCGGCGCTGCCGCCGTTGAACGGCTTCGTCTCCGAATGGCTGACGTTCCAAGCGATCCTCTTGAGTCCCGCGGTGGCGCAATGGGGCTTGAAGATGCTGGTGCCGGGCGTCGGCGCGTTGTTGGCGCTGTCGGCGGCGCTCGCCGCGGCATGCTTCGTCAAGGCCTATGGCGTGACCTTCCTCGGCCGGCCGCGTTCGCCGGCCTCCGCAACGGCGACAGAGACCGACCGCTTCTCGCTGACGGCGATGTTCGGCTTGGCCGCACTCTGTCTATTCGCGGGCATCCTGCCCGGCTTCGTCATCGATGCGCTGGCGCCAGTGAGCCAGGCGCTGATCGGCAGCCGCATGCCGATCCAGGCGAGCGATCCCTGGTTGTCTATCGTGCCGATCACGGCGAGCCGCAGCTCGTATGACGGGCTTCTCGTTTTCGTCTTCATCGGCCTTGCCGGCTTGACCGCGGCGTGGACGATCCACCGCTTCGCGTCACGCGCGTTCCGACGCTCGGCCGCATGGGATTGCGGCATGCCCGATCCGAGCCCGTTAACGCAATACACCGCGGCGAGCTTCGCCCAGCCGATCCGCCGGGTTTACGGCGCCCTCGCCTTCCGCGCGCGCGAGAGCGTCGACATGCCGCCACCGGGCGATGCGCGACCGGCGGCGCTGCGTGTCAGCCTGCACGATCTGGTGTGGGACTGGTGCTACGCGCCGATCGAAGGCTCGATCGCGACGACGGCAGGGCGTCTCAATCAGCTCCAGTTCCTCACCATCCGGAAATATTTGAGCCTGGTCTTCGCATTGCTCGTCGTCCTCCTGTTGGTGCTGGCGGTATGGCTCTGATCCACGATCTCGCCGTGCAGTTTGCCCAGATGCTCGTCGTTCTGGCGCTGGCGCCCGGCCTCGTCGGCTTGGTACGGAAAATCAAAGCGCGGCTAACGCGACGGCGTGGCGCCTCCCTTCTGCAGCCGTATCGCGATCTGTCGCGTCTCATCCGCAAGGAAGTGGTGCTAGCAGAAAACGCAAGCTGGCTGTTCCGCGTCGCGCCGTATCTCGTCTTTGCGGCGACTTGGGTTGCAGCGGCACTGGTGCCGACTTTCGCCACGGGCCTCGAATTCAGCTGGTCGGCCGATCTCATCGCCATTATCGCGTTGCTCGCCAGCGCGCGCTTCTTCCTGGCGCTTGCCGGTATGGACGTTGGCACTGCTTTCGGCGGCATTGGATCGAGCCGCGAAGTGATGATCGCCTCGCTCGCCGAGCCGGCGATGATGATGATCATCTTTACGCTGGCGCTGATCGCCGGTTCAACTCAGCTTTCAACCATCGCCGCGTTCATGAATTCGCCCGCGGTCGGATTGTCGGTGTCGCTCGGCCTGGCGCTGATTGCGCTGGTCATCGTCGCCGTTGCGGAGAACGGGCGCATCCCCGTCGACAATCCGGCAACACATCTCGAGCTCACCATGGTGCACGAGGCGATGGTGCTGGAATATTCCGGTCGGCACCTGGCGCTCATCGAGCTCGCCTCGGCGCTTAAGCTTTTGCTTTACACCTCGTTGATCGCCTGCATCTTCGCGCCGTGGGGCATCGCCGGGCCTGATGCCGGGCGTGCGCCGATCGCGATCGGCGCAGCGGCCTACGTCATCAAGTTGGCGATCGGCGGCGCGTTGTTGGCTGTGTTCGAGACCGCGATCGCCAAGATGCGTGTCTTCCGCGTGCCACAGTTCATCGGCGCTGCGTTGATGCTCGGTCTGCTCGGTACGCTCCTGCGTTTCGTGTCAGGAGGATTCTGATGCCGAACCTCGCCTTCGACACCGCGCACCTTTTTGCCGGCGGCCTGCTCTTGTTCAGCTTCGTGCTGCTGTATCAGGACCGGCTCACTTCGCTGCTTAACGTTTACGCCATGCACGCGCTGGTCCTAGCCCTGGCAGTGGCGTGGCAAGCGGATATCCAGAATGCGCCGCACCTATACGTCACGGCGGCGCTGGCGTTCGGCTTCAAGGCGATCATCATTCCGCTGGCGCTGCGCCGCATCATCGAGCGGCTCGGCATTCATCGCGAGATCGAAACCGTCGTCGGCATCGGCCCGACCATGCTCGCCGGTATGGCGTTGGTGGCCCTGTCGATGGTGGTGATGCTGCGCGTCACGACAGCGGCGGCGCCACTCGCGCGCGAAGATCTGGCCTTCGCGCTCGCCGTCGTGCTTTTGGGCCTGCTGATCATGGTGACGCGGCGCAACGCCGTGAGCCAGGTTGTCGGCTTCATGTCGCTGGAGAACGGCCTGATCCTGGCAGCGGCCGGCGCCAAAGGCATGCCGCTCGTCGTCGAAATCAGCGTTGCCTTCTCGGTCCTGATCGCCTTCATCGTCATCGGCATCTTCCTGTTCCGCATCCGCGAGCGCTTCGACAGCGTCGACCTCGCCGCACTCGATCAGTTTCGCGGAGAGCGCCGATGAACCTACTGCAAACCGCCCGCGTCGAGCTGGTGATCCTGATTCCGCTCGCCGCGGCCGTGATTCTGGCGATCTTGCCCGGCTATCGTTTGACCTCCCGGCTCAACGTCGTGGCGGCGTTGCTGACGCTGCTGGCAGCATTGTCGTTGTTGTTTGTGCCGCATCCGGCGCCGGGTCCTTATCTTTTTGTCGACGATCTCAACGTTGTCTTCATCGCGCTCAACACCTTCGTCGGATTCACGACCAGCGTCTTCAGCGCCACCTATGTCGGTCACGAGATCGAGACTGGCCGGCTGACGCCCGCTTATCTGCGCTTCTATCACGCGATGTACCAGCTGCTGATGTGCGCCATGAACGTGGCGCTCGTCGCCAACAACATCGGCCTGATGTGGGTCGCGATCGAGTGCGCAACGCTGACGACGATTCTGATGGTCGGCATCTACCGCACGCACGAGGCGCTTGAGGCGGCGTGGAAATATTTCATCCTCGGCAGCGTCGGCATTGCATTGGCGCTGTTCGGCACCATCCTGGTCTATGTCGCGGCGCAGCCAGTGATCGGCGAAGGCCTCAACGCCATGGTGTGGACCAAGCTCGTGACGCAAGCCGCCCGGTTCGACCCCGCGCTCCTCAACGTCGCTTTCATCTTTCTGCTGTTGGGCTACGGCACCAAGGTCGGCCTCGCGCCCCTGCATGCCTGGCTGCCCGACGCCCACGCCGAAGGCCCGACGCCGATCTCGGCCGTGCTGTCAGGCCTGCTGCTCAACGTCGCGCTCTATGCCGTGCTGCGCTTCAAGATTCTGATGGCCGCGAATGCCGCCGCGGTCGCGCCCGGTCCGCTGATGGTGACGCTGGGGCTCGTTTCGCTGATCTTCGCAGCGTTCATGCTGTACCGCCGGCGCGATATCAAACGGCTCTTCGCCTACTCGTCGATTGAGCATATGGGCATCATCACCTTTGCCTTCGGTATGGGCGGACCGCTGGCGAATTTCGCCGGCTTGCTGCACATGACCATGCATAGCCTGACCAAGTCCGGCATCTTCTTCGCCGTCGGCCATGTCGCCCAGGCCAAAGGCACGCAGCGCATCGCCGATATCGGCGGCCTGACCGAAACGCATCCCTGGCTCGGCTGGAGCCTGGTCGCCGGCGTCGTCGCCATCGCTGGTCTGCCGCCGCTCGGAATCTTCATGAGCGAGTTCTTGATGGTGAGCTCGACCTTCGCGCGCGCGCCGCTGTTGGCGGTCCTGCTGGTCTTCGGCCTGCTCGTCGCGTTCGGCGCGCTGGTGCTGCGCCTCAACGGCATCGCCTTCGGCGAGCCGCGTGGCCAAAACCATCCGGTCAAAGCATCCTATGTTCCGCAGTTCGCCCATCTGGCGCTGGTGCTGGCGGCCGGCCTTTATCTGCCGCCGCAACTCGTCGCCTGGTTCCAACATGTCTCGCAGCTGCTCGGATAGGGTGCGATGACAGTACTCGATGAGCTTCTCGCCAAAGGCCAGCGCATCGCCGCGCACCGACCGGCGCCGCGTGCGATCGTCGACGCAACCACGTGGACGCAAGCCGCGCACGCACTCGCCGACGAGCGCGCAACGCTGCTGGGATTGTGGGGCGAGCGCGACGCTGCCCACATGGCGTTGCGCGACGCCGACAGCGGCGCCGTCGCGGTATTGAGCCTGGCCTGTTCCGCCGGACACTTTCCGTCGGTCGGCGCCCAGCATCCGCCGGCGATCCGACTTGAGCGCGCGATACGCGACCTTTACGGCCTCGTCGCCGACGGCGCGACCGACGCGCGGCCGTGGCTCGATCACGGCAAATGGGAGCATTCGCGGCCGGAGGCGCGTGCGCCATACGATTACCGCACGGCCGAAGGCCAAGGGCTGCATCGGGTACTCGTCGGTCCGATCCATGCCAGCATCATCGAGCCCGGCCACTTCCGTTTTCATGCGGGCGGCGAGACGATCGTGCGGCTGGAAGAGCGGCTCGGCTACGTCCACAAGGGCATCGAGGGCTTGATGGTCGGTGCGGATCTGGCGCGCGGTGCTCAGCTTGCCGGCCGCACGTCAGGCGACAGCACCGTCGCCTACGCCTTTGCCTTCACTCGCGCCGCCGAAGCCGCGGTCAGTGTCGCGGCGCCGCCGCGCGCCGTGTGGTTGCGCGCGCTGATGGCCGAGCTCGAACGTCTCGCCAACCACTTTGGCGACATCGGCGCGATCTGCAACGATGCGTCGTTCGCGCTGATGCACGCGCATACCGGTGTATTGCGCGAACGTGTGTTGCGCGCCGCGGACACCGCCTTTGGCCATCGCTTGATGCGCGACTGCATCGTGCCCGGCGGCGTCGCGCGCGATCTCGACGAGAACGGCCGCGCCGCCATAAGCCTTCTCGTCGCCGAGGCACGGCAGCGTTTCCCGGCGCTGGTCGCGCTCTACGACGACACCGCCTCACTGCAAGACCGTACCGTCGGCGCCGGCTATCTCAAACCCGAGCTGGCGCGGCAGTACGGTGCCGGCGGTTACGTCGGCCGCGCTTCGGGTCGCGATTTCGACGCGCGCCGCGATCTGGTTTACCCCCCGTACGATCAGCTGCGCTTCGCCGTTTCGAGCCGCACCGACGGCGACGTCAACGCGCGCGTCTGGATCCGCATCCGCGAAGTGGAGCAGTGTCTCGACTTGATCGAGCAGATTCTCGATCAGCTGCCGACGAGTACGACGCGTATCGAGTTGCCGCGGAATGGCGGCGAAAGCCTGGCGCTGGTCGAGAGCTTCCGCGGCGACGTGCTGGTTTGGCTGCGGCTCAATACCGACAGCACGATCGCGCGCTGCCACCTACGCGACCCGTCGTGGTTCCAGTGGCCGCTGCTCGAAGCGGCGATCGAGGGCAACATCGTCGCCGACTTCCCGCTGTGCAACAAATCGTTCAACTGTTCCTACTCGGGACACGATCTCTGAAGCGGCCATGCGCAAGCACATTTTCCAAGGCCTGATCCGCGCGCCGCTCACAGAAACCGCGCCTTCGCCCGACGGCGCGACGACGGCGGAGCTGGCGCAGGCGGTGGAGCGCGCGGCACGGCGGCGGCTTGGCCGCAGTCTGTCCATCCGCGCGGTCGACGGTGGTTCGTGCAACGGTTGCGAGCTCGAAATCCACGCGCTCAACAACGCCTTCTACGATCTCGAGCGTTTTGGCTTGCGGTTCGTCGCGTCGCCGCGACATGCCGATGTATTACTCGTCACCGGACCGCTGACGCGCAACATGCGCGAAGCGCTCCAACGTACCTGGCGCGCCACACCCGATCCGAAATGGGTGGTCGCAGTCGGCGACTGCGCCGCCGACGGCGGGATGTTTGCCGACAGCCCCGCCTGTGTCGCCGGCAGCATCGGCGCGGCGGTGCCGGTCGACTTGCATATTCGCGGCTGTCCGCCGCGGCCGGTGGATTTACTCAGAGGCCTGCTGGCGCTGCTCCAGCAGCAGGCTTAGGCCGAGTCGTATCGACCCGCCCCGGCGCTGGTCATTGGCCGCGTCGTCCTGCATGCTTTCACGGCATGGATAGCGCGCCGTCGCTCGTCATCACCCTGCTGGTCGGCTTAGCCGTCGCCTATGTCGGCGGCCTCGCCGCGCGGGCGGTCCGCCTGCCGCCGATCGTCGGATATTTGCTCGCCGGCGTCGTGGTCGGGCCGTCGACGCCCGGCCTCGTCGCCGATCCGCACGCGGTCGAGGAACTGGCACAGATCGGCGTCGTGTTGCTGCTGTTCGGCGTCGGCCTGCATTTCTCGCTCGCAGACCTGCGCGCGGTGTGGCGCGTCGCCGTGCCCGGTGCGCTGCTGCAGATCGCGCTGTCCTTCGTCGTCGCCTTCGGCATTGCGCGGCTGATCGGCTTCGGCACCGAGCCGGCAGCGGCATTGGCGATGTGTCTTGCCGTGGCCAGCACCGTGGTCGCGACCCGCGCGCTCGAGGAGCGCGGCCGGCTGATGACCGACACCGGACGCATCGCGCTCGGCTGGCTCGTCATGCAGGACCTGGTCGTCGTCCTGGTGCTCGTCATCCTGCCGGGCGGAACGCCGTCGCCGTTCGTCTTCGCCGGCGCACCCCTCGCCGTCGGCGCGATCAAAGTGATCGAAGCGGCGATCTTTGCCGCCATCATGCTGCCGCTCGGCCGGCGGCTCATTCCGTGGATCCTGACGCTCACCGCGCGCGACGGCTCGCGCGAATTGTTCCGTCTGGCGGTGATCGTGTCGGCGCTCGGCATCGCCTATCTCGCCGCCGCGTTGGTCGGCGTATCGCCAGCTTTGGGCGCCTTTTTTGCCGGCATCATCATCGCGGAGTCCGACGTCAGCCATCAGGCCGCCGGCGAATCCCTGCCGGTGCAGCAGATCTTCACGGTGCTGTTCTTCGTCTCGATCGGCATGCTTTTCGATCCGGGCGTACTGCTGCGCGCGCCGCTCCAGGTGGCGGCGGTGACCGCGATGGTGATCGTCGGCAATGCGCTGGTCACGCTGGTCGTTCTGTTCGTGCTAAGTGCGGCGCCGCGCAGCGCGCTCGAAGTCGCGGCCTTGCTGGCGCAGATCGGCGAGTTCTCGTTCATTCTCAGCGGCACCGCGGCAAGCAGCGGCTTATTGCCGGGCGACGGCCGCAGCCTGGTGCTGGCCGCGGCGCTGATCTCGATCCTGCTGCAACCGCTGATGCTGCGCGCGGCGGAGACGCTCGGCACGCCGCTGGAGAAAGTCGGTTTCTTGCGCGCGTGGCACGCCGGCCGGCACGAGATCAAACGCCGCAATACGCTGCCCCAGCTCGCCGGCCACGCCATCGTCATCGGCCATGGCCGCGTCGGCAGCGTCATCGCCGCGTCGCTGCGCGAACAGGGCGTGCCCTACATCGTGATCGAGCAGAATTTGCGCTTCGCCGAGCAGCTGCGCCAGGAAGGCGTGCCGGTGATTTACGGCGATGCCGCCTGGCCGGAAGTCTTCGAAGCCGCTGGACCGGATCGCGCGCGGCTGCTGGTGATCGCGGTTCCGGACAAGAGCGCGGTGCGCCGCATTCTCGCGGCCGCGCATGCGATCAATCCCAAGCTCGACGTCGTCGCCCGCACCCACAGCCGCAGCGAAGCCGAATGGCTGAAGCATCACGGCGTCGGGCGCGTCGTCATGGGTGAAAGCCACATCGCGAGCGAGATGGCCAACTATGCCGCCAAGCGCTTTACGTCCTGACGCATGGCAGCAATGTCGTGGGTCCCGCGGATTGGACCCGCCCGGCGAAATCCTTTAAAAATAAGCGGTTCTCTTTCATTGCTTGGACGTAATTCCGATGGCTTCCCTGCCAACTTCCGTCGCCGACGCGCTGGCGCTGCTCGCCAAGGGCCGCTATGTCGCCGATCGCAGCCTGGCGACCGCGGTCTATCTCGCGCTGTCGCTGAAGCGGCCGCTGTTCCTCGAAGGCGAAGCCGGCACCGGCAAGACCGAAGTGGCGAAGGTGCTGGCGGAACGGCTCGGCCGCAAATTGATTCGGTTGCAATGCTACGAAGGTCTCGACGTCGCTAGCGCGGTCTATGAGTGGAATTATCCGCGCCAGATGATCGAGATCCGTCTCGCCGAAACCGGCCAGGAAAGCAAGGGCACGGTTGAATCGGAAATTTTCTCGGACAAATTCCTCATCAAGCGGCCGCTACTGCAAGCGCTCGAGCCCGACGCCGCCGGACCGCCGGTGCTGCTGATCGACGAACTCGATCGCACCGACGAACCGTTCGAGGCCTTCCTGCTCGAAGTGCTGTCCGACCATCAGGTGTCGATCCCCGAGCTCGGCACGATCAAGGCCACCGAACCGCCTATCGTCGTCATCACCTCGAACCGCACGCGCGAGATCCACGACGCGCTGAAACGCCGCTGCTTCTATTACTGGATCGATTATCCTGACGCGGCGCGCGAGCTCGAGATCTTGCGCCTCAAGGCGCCCGGCGCGCCGGCCGAGCTGTCGCGCCAAGTTGTCGCCTTCGTGCAGAAGCTGCGCGCGGCCGGCGAGCTCTTCAAGCAGCCGGGCATCGCCGAGACCATCGATTGGGCGCACGCGCTGTCGCAACTTGACGTGCTGGCGTTAACACCGGAAGCGATCAACGACACGCTCGGCGTATTGCTGAAATACCAAGACGATATCGCCAAGATTCAGGGCAGTGAGGCCGAGCGCCTGCTGGCGCAAGTGAAGGCCGAGCTCGCCGCGGCGCAGTGATGGACGGCGCCACGCCATCGCCGTCTGGCGGCAATCTCGTCGCCAACATCATGTATTTCGCGCGCACATTGCGCGCCGCGGGTCTGCCGGTCGGCCCCGGCCGGGTCCTGCAAGCGGTCGAGGCGGTGCGTGCGGTCGGCGTTGGAAGCCGCGATGATTTCTATTGGACGCTGCACGCCGTGTTCGTCAACCGGCGCGACCAACGGCTGATCTTCGACCAGGCGTTCCACGTCTTCTGGCGCAATCCGAAACTGCTCGAACGCATGATGGGTCTGCTGCTGCCCGAATTGCAGGTGCCGCGCGAGGACGGCGCGGAGATGAGCCGCCGGCTGGCCGAGGCGCTGCGCGCCGGCCAGACGGATAGCGCCAGCCGGCCGCACGAGGACAAGGCCGAGGTCGACGCGGCGATGACCTTTTCGCCGCGCGAAATCCTGCAAACCAAGGACTTCGAGAAGATGTCCACGGCCGAGATGAGCGCGGCGCGCGACGCGGTCAAAAAGTTGGCGCTCGCGCTCGCCGAGAAGCCGACGCGGCGCTTTGCTGCCAATCCGCGCGGCGCCCGCATCGACATGCGCGCGACATTGCGTGCCCAGCTGCGCGCCGGCGGCCTGATCGCCCTGAAACGCAAAGACCGCGCGCCGCGTCCGCCGCCGCTTGTCGTGCTGTGCGATATTTCCGGCTCGATGAGCCGCTACACCCGGATCTTCCTGCATTTTCTTCATGCCGTGATCAACGACCGCGACCGCGTGCATGCGTTCCTGTTCGGCACGCGCCTCACCAACATCACGCGGCCGCTGCGCACGCGCGACGTCGACGAGGCGCTCGACAAGGTCGCGGCGGCGGTTGAGGACTGGTCGGGCGGCACGCGCATCGGCCAGTGCCTGGCCGAATTCAACCACCGCTGGTCGCGCCGCGTGCTCGGCCAGGGGGCGGTCGTGCTGTTCATTTCCGACGGGCTCGATCGCGACGCCGGCGTCGGCTTGGCGCGCGAGATGGAGCGCCTGCACAAATCGTGCGGCCGACTGATTTGGCTCAATCCGCTGTTGCGTTACGCCGGCTTCGCGCCCAAATCCCTCGGCATGAAGGCGATCCTGCCGCATGTCGACGAATTCCGGCCGGTGCATAATCTCGAAAGCCTGAAGGCGGTCGTCGCGGCGCTCGCCGAAAGCGGCACGCGTCGGCTCGGCGCGGCGGCGGAATGGGCGGAGATGCGAAAGGCAGGCTGATATGGCGATGAACAGCGGCGACAACGCCGACATTCTCGATCAGGCCACCCAATGGCGCGGCCAGGGCAAGGGCGTGGCGGTTGCGACTGTCGTCTCGACCTGGGGCTCGTCGCCGCGGCCGATCGGCGCCAAACTGGCGGTCGACGACGGCGGTGCGTTCGTGGGTTCCGTTTCCGGTGGCTGCGTCGAAGGTGCCGTGATCGAGGAAGGCTTGGCGGCGATCAAGGACGGCAAGCCACGACTCCTGGATTTCGGCGTCACCAATGAGCAAGCCTGGGAGGTCGGCCTCGCCTGTGGTGGCAAGATCCAGGTTTTCGTCGAGCGCGTCGAATGAAGCTCGAACTGCTCAAGCGTGCCGTCGAGTCGGCTGCTGCCGGGCGGCCGGCGGCGCTAGTCACCGATCTAAAATCCGGCCTTCAAAGTTTATTACAAGACTCTGTTTTTGAAGGAAATTTAAAACGCAGTGAGTCTCTGGACGCGGCCATCCGGCAGGCACTGGCCGACGACCGCAGCGCGCTCGTCGACACGCCCGACGGCAAGGTTTTCATCGAGGTGTTCAACCCGCCCTTACGGCTCATGGTCGTGGGCGCTGTCCACATCGCCCAGCCGCTGGCGCGGATGGCGGCGATGGCGGGTTATGCGGTTGCCGTGATCGATCCGCGGAGTGCCTTTGCCAGCAACGAGCGGTTTCCGGGCGTCGAACTTTCGACCGAATGGCCGGACGACGCGATGGCGCGGCTCAATCCAGACCGGCGCAGCGCCATCGTCACCCTCACCCACGACCCCAAGGTCGACGATCCGGCGCTGATCGCGGCGCTCAAATCACAGGCTTTCTATATCGGCGCGCTCGGCTCGAAGAAGACGCATGCCGCGCGGCTCAAGCGTCTGGCTGATGCCGGCTTCAAGGAAACCGACTTCGCGCGCATTCATGGTCCGGTCGGGCTCGACATCGGCGCGATCTCGCCGGCCGAGATCGCCGTCTCGATCCTGGCGCAGATCACCGCGACGCTCCGCGCCGACCGGCTCAAGAGCCGGCAAGCGGCCTGAAATGAAGTTCGGCGACACGCCACTCGATCAGGCTGTCGGCGCCATCATGGCGCACAATCTCAAGCTCGGCGGCCGCGTGTTCCGGAAAGGCCGGGTGCTGACGGCGGATGACGTCGGGGCGTTGCGTGCCGCCGGTTTGGCGAGCGTCGTCGCCGCGCGGCTCGAACCAGGCGACGTCGGCGAGGACGAAGCGGCCAATCGCATTGCCCGGCGACTGACCGGCGCCGGCATCACCGCTGCGCCGGCTTTCACCGGCCGCGCCAACCTGTTTGCCGAGACGGCGGGACTGTGCCGCGTCGACCGCGCCGCCGTCGACCGGCTCAACGCAATCGACGAAGCGATCACATTGGCGACGCTCGAGCCCGACACGGTGGTCGCGCCGAAGCAGATGGTCGCGACGGTGAAGATCATTCCGTTTGCCGTCGCCGGCGAGCGCCTCGCCGCCTGCGAAAAGTCGGTTGCCGATGCTTCGCATCTGGTCGCTGTCGCGCCATTCGCCGTGAAGCGCGCAGTGCTGATCCAAACCGAGCTGCCGGGCGTCAAAACCAGCATCCTCGATAAGACAGTCGACATCACGCGCGCGCGCTTGGCGGCCCTCGGAAGCGCCCTGATCGGCGAACGCCGTGTCACACATGACACCACGGCGCTGGCGCCGGCGATCAAGGCCGCGCTCGCGGACGGCGCCGATCTCGTGCTGGTTGCCGGAGCGTCCGCCATTCTCGACCGCCGCGACGTCATTCCGACCGCGGTCGAGGCCGCCGGCGGCACGATCCTGCAGTTCGGCATGCCCGTTGACCCTGGCAATCTCCTTCTCGTCGGCCGGATCGGCGCGGCCGATATCCTCGGGCTGCCCGGTTGCGCACGCTCGCCGCAGGTCAACGGCTTCGACTGGGTGCTGCGCCGATTGGTCGCCGGTTTGCCGATCGACGCGGCCGCCGTGCGCGGCATGGGCGTCGGCGGCCTCCTGGGCGAGATTCCGTCTCGGCCGCTGCCGCGCGCCGACGTCGCGCGTGCGACGGTCCAAACTGCCGCGCCGCTGCCGCGCCAAATCGCTGCGATCGTGCTCGCGGCCGGTCGCTCGCGCCGAATGGGAACCGTCAACAAGCTGCTGATCGGCGTCGACGGCAAGCCAATGGTGCGACACGCGGTGGACGCGACGTTGGCCGCCGGCCTGGCGCCGGTTGTTGTCGTCACCGGGCACGAGCGTGACAAGGTCGCAGCGGCGTTGTCCGGCCTGTCGGTGACCCTGGTGCACAATCCGGATTATGCCGAGGGACTTTCAACCTCGCTCCGGACCGGCCTCGGCGCACTACCGCCCGAAACTGAAGGCGCGCTGATCTGCTTGGCCGACATGCCCCGGGTCAGCGCCGCCGAGATCAAGCGCCTGGCGGACGCCTTCGATCCGCGCGAAAGCCGCGCCATCATCGTCCCGACGCGTCGCGGCAAGCGTGGCAATCCGGTGCTCTGGGCGCGGCAGTTCTTTGCCGAAATGCGGACCGTCGCCGGCGACGTCGGCGCCCGCCATCTGATCGGCGCCTATCCCGAACTGGTCGCCGAAATCGAGATGGAAGGCGACGGCGTCGTGATCGATATCGATACACCCCAAGCTCTCGCCCAACTCGCGGCGACCGCGAAAATCGACGCTTAAATAAGGCTTTTTCGCGGCACGGCCGGACATCGGACGGGCGAAATGCCGCAGTCGATGTCGATCGGAATAAAGCGCCGCGACGCTCCGTTGTCCTGCCAACAAACGGGAGCGGCGAAGTCCATGAGTACCCTGATCGGAGGCGTCACCCTTGCCAGCACGCTGTTCGGCGTCCTGGTCGGACAAATTGCGGCCGGCGCAGAATTCGCCGGCGTTGTCCTCGCCTCCTTGATCGTAATGACCCTGCGCGCCTAGGCTGTTCGCCGGCGCGCTATAGACCAAGCGGGCGCCTGCCCGCGCTCGGCGTTATCCCGAAAGCCCTCGTGGCAATTCAGTGACGCGAACCGCCGATTACGCCCGGTAGTCGGCCGGCACGGTTTGATCGCGCCGCGCCGCGCCCATGGCGTTGAACACCAGGGTAAGCACGATCGCGACGGCAAAATTCAGGATCACCGTATAGAACGCCGTGTAACCCGGCAGCGTCCAGCCGCCGAGCATCAGCGGCCATGTCGGCTTGAACTGAACCGCCGCCGCCATCGCCGTACCGACGAGCGTACCGGTCGCCCAGCCGATCAGCAGCGCCCAGTCGTTGAACCAGCGCGTGTAGAGACCGAGGATCACCGCGGGGAACGTCTGGATGATCCAGATACCGCCGAGCAGCTGGAAATTGATCGCGTATTGCGCCGGCACGAACAACACGAAGACCAGCGCGCCGAACTTGACGATCAACGACACCCACTTGGCGATCTGCGCTTCTTCCTTGTCGGTCGGATTGGGATTGAAGAATTCGCGGTGGATGTTGCGCGTATAAAGATTGGCCGACGCGATCGACATGATCGCCGCCGGCACCAGTGCGCCGATGCCGATCGCGGCGAAGGCGATGCCGACGAACCAGGACGGGAAGCTGTGCAGGAACAGCGCGGGCACGGCAAAATTCGCCTTGTACTGTGCGAAGCCAGCAGCGAATTCCGGCATCTGCGCGACGCCGGCGGCAACGGCGAAGAATCCGAGCAACGCCAATAAGCCGAGCATCAACGAATAAGCCGGCAGCAACGCAGCGTTGCGGCGGACGGCATGCGCGCTCGACGCGCTCATCATGCCGGTCATCGAATGCGGATAGAGGAACAAGGCCATCGCCGAACCGACGGCAAGCGTGATGTAGACGCCGTAGACGCCGGTGGAATTGCCCGTCGGCGCCGCCAACAGAACCTTCGCTGCCGGCACCGCGGAGAAGATGTGCCCGAAACCACCGAGTTGGATCGGCACGACGACGACGGCGACGAACGCCGTCAGATAGATCAGCGTGTCCTTGACGATGGCGATGGCCGCCGGTGCGCGGAGACCGCTGGTATAGGTGAACGCGGCCAGAATCACGAACGCGATGACCAGCGGCACGTCGGCGACGAGGCCCGTCCCCGTAATACCGAGGCCGCCGATCACGACCTGCAAGCCGACGAGCTGCAACGCGATATAGGGCATGGTGGCGACGATGCCGGTCACTGTGATGGCGAGCGCCAGCCAGCGGTTGCCGTAGCGGCCTTTCACGAAATCGCCAGCGGTGATGTATTGATGTTTGTTCGCGACGCGCCACAGGCGCGGAAACGCGACGAACATCAGTGGATAGATGATGATGGTGTAGGGCACCGCGAAGAACGCGATGGCGCCCGCGCCGAAGGCGAGCGCCGGTACGGCGACGAAGGTGTATGCCGTGTAGAGATCGCCGCCGATCAAGAACCAGGTGACGACCGTGCCGAAGCGGCGGCCGCCGAGACCCCACTCATGCAGCAGATTGAGATCGCCTTTGCGCCAGCGCGCGGCCATGAAGCCGAGCCAGGTAATGAATCCGAACAGCAGAACGAAGACGATCAGTGCCACCCAATTGACGTCTTTCACGGCGTTCTCCCCCCAGAACTGTTCGAAACCCGAATGGCTTCCGTGTGCGGAGCGCTAGGCTTCGGTCGCGAAATAGACGATCGCGGTCAAGACCGCGCCGATGAGAATCAACAGCAGCTGGAACCAGTAAAAGAATGGCAGGCCGATGAAGGTCGGATCGATGCGGTTATAGAGCGGCACCCAGAGCGCGACCAGGAACAGGCCGATGAAGATCAGGTACCACCAGCTCCAACCGCCATGCTTCGGTTGATGGTTTGCCACGGCAATCCCCCCTTCTGCGACGGGTTGCACCGTCGCCTGTCACCCGTGTTCGTATTATTGGCGTTGACCTGCGCGATTCTCAAGTCCTTCAACGGCACTGGCCGTCGCGCCGCGGGATACCTGCGATTCGCCGAACTCAGGCGGCTTCCGCCGGCGCCTTACGCGCGAATTGGCCGTGGAGGTCGAGCATGCGTTCGCGCCAAGCAAACACGACGTCGTCGGCCGCGAGCAGTTCGAACGCGCTGGTAGCGCGCGCCCATTGGAAGCTGCCGAAAACGATATAGTCGGCTTGCAGCGGCGACGCGCCGGCAAGAAACGGCTGCCCCTGCAACGCGACCCGCAACGGCGACAGCCTGGCGCGGAAAGCCGGCAGGTTCTTTTCACGATCAGCCACCACCTGTTCCAGCGTCTGGCCGTAGCGCCCTTCGCGCGACTGCCGGAAATAGGTCTGGTCCTTGGCATGGAGGCGATCGAAGACGTCGCGCAGGATGAACCGCGCGATCGCCGGTTGCAGCACGGCGTCCGCCCAACCGACATAGAAGTGCGACAGCGCGCGACCGACATCGCCGCCGAACAGTGAAGGACGGTCTGGATAAGCGTCCTCGAGATAATTGGCGATGGCCCAGGAATCGGCGATCCACTTGTCGCCGTCGACCAGCACGGGCACACGTTCCTGCCCCGATGCCGCGATGCGGTCCTTCTCGGTGAAGCGCCAAGGAATGGTCTCCACCGGCAATCCTTTGTGCGCCAGCGCCAGTTTGACGCGCCAGCAATACGGACTGAACCGGCGGTTGTCGTCGGCGCCCGCAAGATCAAAGAGCTTGAGCATCGCGCTACGTCACCAATAGGGCGCGGTGGCGCCGATACAAACCACCACCAGCCCGAGAAACAGATTGCCCATAACGATGAAGCGGATCTGGTTGAGTTGCGCCGCGGCCGCCGGCAAGTCGCTACCATCGAGCGCCTGCTGGAAAC
The DNA here is from genome assembly GCA_035275845.1 of Allostellaceae bacterium. Lineage (GTDB taxonomy): Bacteria > Pseudomonadota > Alphaproteobacteria > ATCC43930 > CGMCC-115725 > REEB95. The sequence continues at coordinate 18,342 of DATEMD010000126.1, forward strand.
GCCGCCATGGCGCGAAATAGAGGTGGCCGAACGCCAGCATCATCACGATGCCGAGGCCCATCATGATCTCGACGGCGAGGCCGCCGGCGCCGAGCTTGATCATGCCACCGCCCGATAGCAGCAGCAGGGCGACCGAAACCCACACCCATGGAAAGAACCGCGCCAAGGCACGCCGCATCAACGGCAAGCGAATGGCCGGTTCGAGCGGCGCCGCCGCCGGCCGCAATATGAAATGGGCGAAGAACATGCCGCCGACCCAGATGACGGCGCCGAGGATATGGAGGATGAGCGCGAAGACCATGGCGGCGGGCAGTCTAGCGCCATCAGAGCGGCGGCGAAACCTACCTTTGCCAGCCGGCAGTCAGCGTTCGCCGAAGTGGCGCAGCACGGCGACGCGGTGGTCCTCGGGCAGCGTCTCGAGCGCCTGCAACAGTGATCGCATCTGCCGGCGGGTCGCATACAACTGATCGAGCAGGCGCAGCACGACCGACATCGCATCCTCCCCGACGGCCAGATCGCGGTGCAACTCGACGATCAGGCGGACCCGCGCAACATCCAGCTCGCTGAAAACGTAGTGCGCGCCCTCGCTCTCCGGCAGAACCCACCGTTGGGCGATCCAGCGCTCAAGTTCGATCGGCTCGAGCCGCACCATTTGGCACATAGCTTCGAAGCTGATCATGACGACCCCATCGCCCGTCGCGGGTCATACGGATGTTGCGGCGCCCAGTCGCGCAGAAATTCGGCGAGCGACTTGTCCCCGCCTTCGGGCAGAACGATTTTGAGCGTCACGTATTCATCGCCGTAACCGCTGTCTGTCTTCGGCGCGCCTTTGCCGCGCAGCCGGAGACGCGTGCCCGTGTTCGAGCCGGCCGGCACTGTCATCGTCACCGCGCCGGTCGGCGTCGGTACCGAAATCTTGCCGCCGAGCGCCGCCTCGGCAATTGTCACCGGCAGTTCGACGTGAATGTCGTCGCCTTCGCGCCGGAAGAGCGCATGCGGCGCGACGTGCACCTCGATCAGCGCGTCGCCTTTCGGTCCACCGCCGACACCGTCGCCGCCCTGCTCTTTCAGGCGCAGAATTTGGCCATCGCGCAAGCCCGGCGGAATGGCGACGTCGAGGCTTTTGTCCGGCGCGAGTTGCAGTCGCTTCTTGGCGCCGTTGATCGCCTCGAGAAAATCGATCGTCAGCATGTAATGCTGATCGGCACCGCGCATGCGTACGTGGGTGCGCCGTGCGGACGATCCGTCGCCATCGGCGGAACGGAACCCGCCACGACCGCCGAACATGGCGAACAGATCCTCGAGATCCTCCGGCGCGACGCCTTCGGCCGTATAGTATTTCGCGCCGTCCGGCCCGTCCGCAAAACCGCGATAGTTCGGCTGGTATTGCGGCTTTTCGGTGCCGGATTCATCGATCTCGCCGCGATCGTAACGCGCGCGCTTCGCCGCATCCGACAACAGATCGTTGGCTGCGCCGACTTCCTTGAAGCGCGCCTCGGCCTCCTTGTTGCCAGGATTGAGATCGGGGTGGTGCTGCTTGGCGAGGCGTCGATAGGCGCGGCGGATGTCATCCTCGCTCGCGTTGCGTGCTACGCCCAGCACCTCATACGGGTTCCGCGCCATGGCCTCATCATATAGGAGTTCGGCCGCCGCACGGCTAGTGCGCGAACCAGACCGTCATCCGTTTCACCGTGGAATCGAACGCGGCGTAATCGCGTGGCGACAATACGAAGGTGAACGAGCCCTTTTTTCCGACCAACATAAACTGCACGCCCGGACCCGCCGCGACCGACAGCGACGTCGGGTCGTCGGTGCCGGTTTCCTTGAAGGTGCCGACCGTTTGCCAGGTCGCCGATTTGGTATGACGCGCCTTATCCCAGAACTCGACGAAGGAGTGCCATTCATCGGCTGCGAATGCGACCGACGTACGCTCACGGCCGCGGTTGATCCCGATAACGCCGATCTTCGCCTTGCCGTCGGAATATTGCGCGATGTCGAATTCGCTGCCGCCGGCATAGAACCGGCCGGCATAACGGAGCATGCCGGCTGCCCGGCTTGACGCCGGCATCAGCGCCAGCGCCAGCACGCCCAACAGCACCATTGTCCGTCGCGTCATCGCCGCTCCGTCTCCGCCGCTCGCGGAAAGCGCCGTCGGATGCAAATGGTTCGTCGCTGCCACCATCCTACCATTGTATGCTGACTTCGCGACGCGCCGACCACCATGACCAAGCGATGCCGATGAGCTTTCAGGAATTTTTCGCGGCAATCAAATCGCCCGACCTTTGCCACATCGCACGGCACTGGGATGCGGCGCGCGGCAGCAAGCGCATGCCGGGTTGGCAAGACATCGATCCATCCGCCATCGCACCGTTCCTGCCGATCGTCTGGTCGTGGAAATACGACAGCGTCACCGATACGTTCACCGGACGCCTCGGCGGCGATGCGATCACGGAGGCATTCGGCGAGAGCCTGCGTGGCAAGCCGATGAAGGAATTTTTCCGCGGCCGGCAATACGACATGATGTTCGCCCGGCACAAACGCGTCGTCACGACGCCGGCATTCGCGCACGGTAGTGGGCCGGTCTTCATCCACACTGGCCGCTACGGCCTCGGCGAGCGCATCATCATGCCGTTGGCGCGAGACGGTAGTCGTAGCGACGGCATTTTCGGCGCCACGATCTATGCGGCAAATCCGGCGGGACCGCCGGACGAAACCGCCCGCCAAAATCTCGCCACCGAGGCTGTGGTCTTCTTCCCGCTCGACTGACCGCCGCAGCCTCATCCGGTTTCCGCCATGCGCGCGCTCTCGTGCCACAGGCGCTCGGCGGCTTCGTCGTCCTGCGCCTCGGCCGACGGCTCGCGCGCCGCGCATTTGTCGAAATAGAGGCCCGAGAGGTTCGCAACTTCCGGTGCTGAAGCGAGATACACCGACGTTTTGGCGCCATCCGCCGGCGGGATCGCCATGAACTGCTTGGCAATACCGATACCAACGCGGAACATACCGCCGTTGTTGTTGCCGAAATTCGTCGCGACGAATCCCGGATGGAGGGCATTGGCGGTGACACCCGAACCGGCAAGCCGACGCGCCAACGCGCGCGTGAACAGAATATTGCACAGTTTCGACCGCTTGTACGCGAGCCAACCACTGTAACGGCGCGTCGTCTGCAGATCGTCGAAAGCCAACGCAGCACCGCGATGCGCCTCGGATGCGACATTGACCACCCGCACTGGCGCCATAGATTTCAACCGATCGCACAAGAGATTGGTCAACGTGAAGTAGGCCAGGTGATTGAGCGCGAATGTGCGTTCGAAACCATCCGCCGTCTGCTCACGCCGATTGAAAATCGCGCCAGCGTTGTTGAGTAGCACGTCGACGCGCGGCAGCGACGCGAGCTCGGCGGCGACGCGCCGCACCTCGGCTAAGCGTGACAAGTCGGCGATGTGGACGCTGACGGACGGCGCGCCGGCGCGTGCCAAATCCGCCGCCAGCGCTTCGGCACGCGACCGATCGCGCGCCACCAGCACCAGAGACGCACCCATCGCCGCCAATCGTTCACACGTCACGCGGCCGATCCCAGCGGTGGCGCCGGTGACGACAACGGTTTTGCCGCGCATCGCACTCATGCCGGTGTCGCGCCCGGGACCGATATCGAGACGGCGTCGCGAACGCGCGCCCAGCAAGCGGCGTCGCTTGCCGCCAACACCGCGCGGTCGTGAATACCTGGATCGTACGGCGTCCCGTCGAGGAATGCGGCGTGACCGCCAGCTTCCACGGCAATCAGAATGCCCGCCGCGTGATCCCACGGCAGCGAACGCGAATGCAGCGCAAAGTGCAACGCGCCGACCGCCAGGTCGATGTATTCGATACCGCTCGAGCCGACATTGCGCGCACGCATGCCGACCTGCTCGATTGCCTTCGCCGAACGCACGCCCGAAACCGCGCGCCCGTAAGCGGCGCCGGTCGGTTCGGCTGGCGCCGGCGAAACCCGCAGCCGTCGTCCGTCCGACCAAGCGCCGGCGCCAGCTTCGGCCCAGACCAGACGGTCGCCAAGCGGATCGAAAATCCAGCCGCCACGCGTGCGGCCGCGTTCGAGGTAGGCAACGATCACAGCAAAACCGGGCTGGCCGCGGGCGAAATTGGCTGTACCGTCGACCGGATCGACGATCCACAAACTGTCACATGTGGCGGCTAGGCTGAGTCGTCCTGGATCGGCGGCCACGGCTTCCTCGCCTAAAACCGCGGAACCGGGCACGATTTCACATAGCCGGGCGGTCAACCGGCGCTCAGTCTCAAGGTCGGCGACCGTCACCAAATCGCCCGGCGCCTTCTCGCGAATGTCCTCGCGCTTGAGCGTGCCGAAGCGCGGCAGTATGACGCTCTGCGCGACTTCGCGAATGAGCCGGGCGACGGCTTCGGGATCTGGCATCGGTGGCGGCGAGTTTAGGAACAGGTGCGGTGGAAGGGCTCACTATGACGGAAAGCGGCGGCGAATTCGACGTCGTGATTGTCGGCGCCGGCGCAGCCGGACTGTCGGCTGCCAAGCATTTGGCGTCGGCGGGGCGCACAATCAAGATCGTCGAGGCGCGCAGCCGTGCAGGCGGACGCGGGCATACGGTGCCAACCGGATTTGGTTTTGCCGTCGATCTCGGCTGCGAATGGCTCCACTCCGCCGACGTCAATCCGTGGGTTCCGATCGCGCGCCAGCTCGGCTTCACGATCGACGAGACACTGCCCGATTGGGGCCGACGCGTCACTTGGTTCAAAGGCGAGGCCGCCCAACGCGAATGGCAGGCGGCGATGGACGCATTCTACGCAAGGCTCGATCGCGCCGCCGAAGCCCCCGACGACCGGGCCGCCTCCAGCCTGCTCGATCCCGACAGCAAATGGAACGCACTGCTTGGCGCGATCAGCAATTGGGCCAATGGCGCCGAAATCGACAAGGTGTCGGTGCGCGATTACGGCCGCTACGATCCGACCTACATCAATTGGCGCGTGCTCGAAGGTTACGGCACGCTGATCGCGCGTTACGGCGAAGGCCTGCCGATCGCATTCGATACCCGCGTCGAGCGCATCGAACACAGCGGTCCCAACGTGCGCGTCGTCACCGATCGCGGCACCCTGTCCGCGCGCGCCGTCATCGTCACATTGCCGACGACCGTCATCGCCGAGGAGCACGTGAAGTTCGTGCCGGCACTGCCGGCGAAGGTCGCCGCTGCCGGCGGCTTGCCGCTTGGCATCGTCAACAAGCTGTTCCTGCGGCTCGACGAAGCCGGCGCGCGCGAATTGACGCGCGAGACCGATCGGCATCTCGTCGGCGCACTCGATCGCGTCGAAACCGGCAGCTACCAGATCCAGCCGCACGGCTGGCCCATGATTGCCGGCTTCTACGGCGGCGCGCTCGCCGCCGAACTCGAGCGCGGTGGCGTCGACGCATTCGCCGCGTTCGCCACCGAAGAGCTGGTGGGCCTGTTCGGCGCCAACATCAAAGCGCATTTGTCGCCGATCGTGTCGTCGTCATGGGGCCTCGATCCGTGCGCGCGCGGTTCTTACTCGATGGCGTTACCCGGCCACGCCGACGATCGCATGACTCTCGTTGCGCCGGTCGACGGCCGGTTATTTTTCGCCGGCGAAGCCTGCTCGATCGCTCATTTCGGCACCGCGCATGGCGCCTATCTGTCGGGTGAGGAAGCGGCGCGCGCAGCGGCGGCGGCACTTACGGCGCCGCCGGACCGAACAGGCGCTGCTTGGCGTGGCGCGCCGCGGATTCCAGCCGGTACTTAAACCGCGGTTGCCGCACAATCTGCCAGGTCAACTCGTAACGGTCGGTCGCGAAGCTCGCCTTGAGCTGATTTTCACCGGCTAGGAAATCGTAGACCGTCGCTTCGGCGGCGGCATTGTGGGCAATCGCCAACGCGTGACTGATAACGCCGGGCCGACGCTTGCGGTCGGCGTCGTCGAAACCGCTCTGATAGGAATAAATCCGTCCGCCATGCTTGAAATTATAGAGATAGCCGATCGCCTTTTTTGCCACCGTCACGCGCAGGAGCTGGACCGCGCCACGCGCGAAGCTCCGCTCGATCAACGTTCGATGAAAAATCTCGAAATAGGGTGCGGCAAAGGCGTGCCGACGGCCGCGCCGTCCCCACGATTGCACGTGCAGTGCCTTGAGCGCGGCGAAGAACGCCAACGCCTCGTCGGCGTCACGGGCTTCGGCGATCGCCACGTCGCCATCCTGCGCGAAGTCGCGCTGCGCGCGTCGTAATTGCTGCCGCGCATTGCCCGACAGCAGCGTCGCAAAGTCGCCAGCCGCACGCACTCGCGCGAGATCGACCGTAAATCCTGGACGCATCTGGCTGCTGTGCAGCAAGCGATGATGCGTCAATTGCTCGACGGAAAGGCCGGCCGCGACGCCCGACAAACGAAGCTCATCGCCGAGGCCCCCGGCGCCGCCAGCGAACCAGTCGCCGAGCGTGGCGAGCAGCGCCGGCTGGTCAGCCGGTAGCGCCAAGAACCCATTATGCTCGATCGCGATGCAATCCCAGCGGTCGTCGCCCGTAGCGTTGAGAGCAACACCGCGTGACGGCGCCCGCAGCAACGGTCGCAGCGGATGGGCGACGATCGCTGCAAGACCGACACGATCACCGCCGCGCCGTGCGGTAGCCCGATAAACCCGCAACCGCGGCGGCAACGTCGCAAGCCAGGTTCCGATCCACGCCGACGACAGAAAAAAATTAGCCGGCACGCGTGCTTCGAACGCCGTCCATTCGCGCTCGAGCGCCGCGCGCGACTCGACGGGCTCGACGGCCAGCGTCAAATCGCTCATCGGCGGCCGCCGCACTGACGAGTCGCGCTATCGCACGCGCCGCGCCGGTGTAAGCTGTCGGGCCCCGGATAAACCGACATAAGATGGCCGTTCACGACGATCCCGATTTCAGCCGCCTGTCGACGCCGCTTGCCGATCTCTTCGCGCGCGCGGCGGAACGGAGTTTTTTCTCGCTGCCGCTCTGGTACCACGTCCTGGCGCGCTACGGAACCGAGACCGGTAGCCGCGTGCGTGTCTACAGCGACACCGCCGCACGCGCCGCGCTGGTCTGCCGACTGTCGCCGGGCCATCATCGGCTGTTGAGTCTGTCCAACTATTACAGCACCGAACACGGACCGGTTTACGCCGCCGGCGGCGGGGCTTTGCGCCAGGCGCTCGGCGCCATTGCGCGCGAGATCGCCGACGCCCGCTATGACGCGGTGCAACTCTCGGGGCTCGATCCACACGACGAATCGTTCGCCGGCTTGGTCGATGCGTTCGGCGCAACCGATCTCCGACCGCAGCATTATTTCGACAGCGGCACCTGGTACGAAGAAACCGCCGGCGTCGATTTCGAACGCTACGTCGCCGCGCGGCCCAGCGCCCTGCGCAACACCTGGAAACGCAAGAGTAAGGCCCTCGCCGCCGCGCATCGCCTGGATTACGTCTTCCATGACAACGAGGTGACGCTTGCGGACGGCGTGCGCGACTACGAGACCGTCTACGCCGAAAGTTGGAAGTCGGCCGAACCGTTTCCGGATTTCATGCCGCATCTGATCCGGGCGGCGGCGACGGTCGGCGCGTTGCGGCTCGGCATTCTCAAGGTCGACGGCGTACCGGCAGCCGCGCAATGCTGGCTCGCTTGGCGTGGCCGCGTCACGATCTACAAGCTTGCGCACGCGACGCGCTTCGATGAGCTTTCGGTCGGCACCATCCTCACCATGCGCATGATGGAGCGCGTGCTCGAGCGCGACAAACCGCGCGAGATCGATTTCGGCCGCGGCGACGACGCCTACAAGAAATCGTTCCTGTCGCAGCGGCGCGAACGCTGGAGCCTGCTGATCGCCAATCCGCACACGCTGACGGGCCGTTTGCTGGCCTGGCGCGGGGCCGCCGTCGGCGTGGCGAAACGATTGTTGCGGCGCGGTTGAACGGCGCCGGCCGTAGACGCGTCGCGGCGGCCTTGCTTTAATCGTCGCATTGCCATTCGCGAGGGGACAAATTATGCCGCGTCGTCTCAGCATTTTGTTCGCCGGCGCCGTCGTGGCGTTGCTCGCGGCGTGCGGCGGCGCCAAGGTCACCGACACGAACGCGTTGGCCGCATCGGTCAGCGCACCGGCAATGGTCTATGTCACCGATTTCGACCTTGATGCGAGCGCCGTCCAGCAATCCGGTCCCGGCAGTCTGATCAATCGCGTGCGTCCGGGCATTATCGGCTCAGGCCCGCTCGGCATCGCGCGCACGCCAGAACAACAGGCGCGCGATCTGGTCGACCTGATGGCGAATTCAATCGTCGACGATCTGCACAAGGCGGGCGTCGCCGCCGAACGCCTGGCACCAGGCGCGCCGTCGCCGGCAACGGGCTGGCTGGTGCGCGGCGTCTTCCTCCAGGTCGACGCCGGCAATCGCGTGCGCCGCGCGGCGATCGGCTTCGGCGCCGGCGCGACCGACCTGCAAGTGGCTTCGACGGTCGATCAGCTCGGCGCCGGCGCGCCGCAGCCGCTCTACACTGTCGATACCAACGCGCAAAGTGGGCGGCTGCCCGGCGCCGTGGTGACGCTCAATCCGTATGTCGCGGCGGCGCGTTTCGTGATGGCGGGCAAGGATCTCGACCGCAACGCCAAAGATACCGCTGGCAAGATCGCCGATCAGGTCAAGGCGCGGGTTGCGGCGGCGCAATAGCGCGCCGGTCCGGCGTTGCGCTAAAATCGGCGCAACAGGAGACAGCCATGCTGTTGACGCAGCTCAACCACGTCACCGTGCGTACCCGGGACATGGAAGGCACCAAGAATTTCTATGAAAGCGTGCTTGGCTTCCGCGCCGGCTGGCGTCCGCCCCTCACCTTTCCGGGATACTGGCTCTATTGCGGCGACCAGCCGGTGGTGCATCTGGTGCCCGATAGCGGTGCCATCGGCGCCGGCCCCGACGGCACCCATACCGGAAATTTCGATCACGTCGCCTTCGTCGGCCAGGATTTCGCCGCCATGCGCGCGCACATCGCTGGCCGCGGCGTCAAATTCGAGGAGCGCGATCCGCCTGGTGCCGGCGTGCAGCAGATTTTCCTGCCCGATCCCAACGGCGTGATGATCGAGCTCAATTTTCCGAAGAGCGCGTGAGCCACGTATTGGAAGCGCGGCTCAAGACCAAGCTCGTGGTGCAGGCGGCGGTCCGCCTGTGCGGCCAACGCGCGGTGCCGATCACCGTCGCGCGGCGCGGCGACGACGACGCCGGCACGATCCTGATCAAGCTCAACCGCGCCGATCTCGGCTGCACTGTGTTGGCGCAGACCCGCAGCCAGAAGGGTGAACTCGCCTGGCTACGCGCCACTGGCGAGGCGCCGGTCGACGAGCCGACTGCCGACGCCTATATCGCACGCCAAGTGCAGCGCGATCCCGACGTCTGGGTGATCGAGATCGAAGACCGCGAAGGCCGTCCGGCCTTCAACGGCCCGGTGCTCTGACGGTGTACGTCGCGCTTCAGCGGATTTCGTCGACGCGCGCGCGCGTCGCGGCGCAAACCCGCTCGGCACGGCGCAGCAGATCGCGCGTCTGCCGAACTTCGGAGAACGTCTCGCCTTTGCGTCCGAACGGCACGACGCGCCCATGCGGACCGCCTTCCGGAAAAAAGCGCGGGATCGGCGCCAGCGCAGGCGTCGCCACCGGCGTCGCCGGACGTTCGGCCGCCGCAACGGCACGGCGCTGGCGACGGATCGCCAAGCCAAAGGCAACCATACCAGCGCCGGTCAGCGCCAATCCGGCACTGCCGCCAAGCGCCGGACCGCCGAGCGGCAAGGCCGCCGCTGCGGTAGCAGTCAGCGCGCCGGTCGCAGCCAGCGCAGTCAACATCAAGGGCTTCATTTCGTCCTCCGCTCTTCTTGGCGGCGTGGTTAATGGGGCTTTTCAATCGTTTTGCTGCTCCCATCGCAAACGCCGTGCCGGTTGCTGGCTGCCGTGGATTTTGGCCACGCACACGACAACTGGCCGGTCGGTTTGGGCGCACCTGTCAAATTCGCCGACGCCAGAATGCCGCACATTGAGCGCTCGACCCTGGCCACCGCTTGCAGGCATGCTGCGACGCAGTTCGAAGGGTAACGAAGCATGGCTTTGATCAAGCGTATCTGCGTCTATTGCGGCGCGTCGGGAAACGTCGACGAGTCCTACCGCGCGGCCGCCATCCGCATGGGCAGCGTCCTGGCGGAGAATGGCATCGGCCTGGTCTATGGCGGCGGACGCGTCGGGCTCATGGGCCTGATGGCGGACGCCGCGTTGGCCTATGGCGGCGAGGTGGTCGGCATCATTCCGGGCCATCTGCACGAGCGCGAGATCGGCCACACCGGGCTAACGCAGCTACTCGTGGTCGGGAATATGCACGAGCGCAAGCAAACCATGTTCGAGATGGCCGACGCTTTCGCGATCCTGCCCGGCGGCTTCGGCACGCTGGAAGAAGCACTCGAATGCATCACATGGCGGCAGCTCGGGTTGCACGACAAACCGATCTTCTTGATCGACATCCAGGAATATTGGGTGCCGCTGTTGCGGCTGTTCGAGCACGTGATCGATTCCGGCTTTGCCTCGCGAAATACGCGCGCCCTTTATCAGGTGCTGCCGCGTGTCGACGATCTGCCGGACGCGGTTTTGAGAGCACCGGAACCACAAGCGACGGCTAAAAGCGGCCTGGTCTGACGCGCGCCAGCCTTGCATGGGGGCCGCTTGCGCGGCTTCCGGCGCGTGGTTATTGTCCCGGCCGCCGCCTGGGCGCCTGCCCGCGGCCGCCCAGCACCGCACCGCGTTCCGTCGGTCCGCGCAAAAGAAGGCCCGCCACGCATGAAAAAGATCAAGGTCGCGAACCCCGTCGTCGAAATGGACGGCGACGAGATGACGCGCATCATCTGGAAGTTCATCAAAGACAAGCTGATCCTGCCCTACCTGGACATCGAGCTGAAATACTTCGACCTGGGCATGGAGGCGCGTGACCGCACCGACGACCAAGTGACGGTCGATTCCGCCAACGCCACCCGGAAATACGGCGTCGCCGTCAAATGCGCGACGATCACGCCCGACGAGGCGCGCGTGAAGGAATTCAACCTCAAGAAGATGTACCGCTCGCCCAACGGCACGATCCGCAACATCCTTGGCGGCACCATCTTCCGTGAGCCGATCGTCATCAAGAACATCCCGCGGCTGGTGCCGGGCTGGACGGCGCCGATCGTCATCGGCCGTCACGCTTACGGCGACCAATATCGCGCCACGGATTTCAAGGTGCCGGGCCCCGGCAAGCTGACGATGACCTTCACGCCGAAGGACGGCGGTCAGCCGACGACCTACGACGTCTTCGAGTTTCCCGAAAGCGGCGTCGCGCTCGGCATGTACAACCTCGATGAGTCGATCCGCGGCTTCGCCCGCGCTTGTTTCAATTACGGACTACAACGCGGCTGGCCGGTCTATCTCTCGACCAAGAACACGATCCTCAAGGTCTATGACGGACGCTTCAAGGAACTGTTCGACCAGGTGTTCGACACGGAGTTCGCCGCGGCTTTCAAGGCGAAGAAAATCATCTACGAGCATCGGTTGATCGACGACATGGTGGCGTCGGCGCTCAAGTGGAACGGCAATTTCATCTGGGCGTGCAAGAACTACGACGGCGACGTGCAGTCCGACGTCGTGGCGCAAGGTTACGGCTCGCTCGGATTGATGACGTCGGTGCTGATGACGCCGGACGGCAAGACCGTCGAGGCCGAGGCCGCGCACGGCACGGTGACGCGTCACTTCCGCCTGCATCAGCAAGGCAAGGAGACGTCGACCAATCCGATCGCCTCGATCTTCGCCTGGACGCGCGGCCTCTGGTATCGCGGCACGTTCGACAAGACGCCCGACGTGGTGCATTTCGCCGAGACGCTCGAGAAAGTGTGCATCGAAGCGGTTGAGGCCGGCGAGATGACCAAGGACCTCGCCGTTCTGATCGGCCCGACGACGCCGTTCCTCAACACCATTCCGTTCCTCGACCGGCTCGACGCGCGCCTGAAGCAGAAGATGGCCTGAGCATGGCCGGCGGGCCGGCCATTGCGCCCTATCGCGGCCGGATCACCGCCGGATTGTTCGCGCATCTCTTCAAGGCGGTCTTCAAGCAGCATCATCGCGACATGCGGCCGCTGCTGGCGCCGCTAATTCCCGAAGATGCGGTGGTGTTCGACGTCGGCGCACATGCTGGCCAATATACGAAGCTGTTCGCGCATCTGGCGCGGCGCGGTCGGGTCTATGCGATCGAGCCGCAAAGCTACGCGCGGCGCATCCTACGCACCGCAGTCCGCTTTAATCGGCTGCGCAACGTCGAAATCTTGCCGCTGGCATTGGGCGCAACGCCAGCCGCCGCGACGCTGACCATTCCGGTGAAAGCCTCGGGCAGTTACGGCTTCGGCTTGGCACATCTCGGGCCGCACACGCGTGCCGGCACGGCCGAAACAGAGACAGTCGAAGTCACGACGCTCGACGCGCTCGTCACGACACTCAGCCTAACACGGCTCGATTTCATCAAAGCCGACATCGAAGGCTGGGAACAGGCGATGGTCGAAGGCGGCCAAGTCGCGCTCGCCCGCTTCAAGCCGTCGCTCTTGATCGAACTCAACGAAGAGCATTTGAAGCGCGCCGGCGGCAGCGTCGCGGCTCTGTGGCAAATGTTGATCGAGCTCGGTTACGGCGCCTATGCGGGCCACCCCGGCGGCACGGCGCTCGACGCGCCATGTCAGGGCGACGTGTTGTTCCTGCCGGAGAAACGGCGCTAAGCGGCTTTCGATTTCTCGGCGAGCGCGCGTTCGACCGCCGCGAGCGCAGCTTCGGCCTGCGACGGATCCGGACCGCCGGCTTGCGCCATGTCGGGACGGCCGCCGCCACCTTTACCGCCGAGCGCCGCGGCACCGAGCCGCACCAACTCGACCGCGTCGAAGCGCTGGGTCAGATCCGGCGTGAC
>DATEMD010000127.1:0-2966 GCA_035275845.1 Allostellaceae bacterium
CGTGCTAATGCTGCCCGCTGCCGGCGCCTTGCCGCTGGCTTAGCCGTGGCCGCATTGATCGCCCTGCCAGGTGCCAGCCGGGCGCAATCCGGCGCCAGCGGTCCCGACGCGTTCATGGCCAATCTCGGCAACCAGGTCATCCAGTTGATCGGTAACCAGCAAACGCCGGCCGCCGAGCGTAAGCAGAAATTCGCCGCGTTGATGAATCAATCGTTCGACGTCGACGGCATCGCGCGCTTCGTGCTCGGTCGTTACTGGCAGACCACCAACGACAGCGAGCGCCAGCAGTTCGAGCAGGTGTTCGACCAATACATGATCGACGTCTATTGGGGGCACTTCAACCAGTACACCGGGCAACGCTTCGTGGTGACCAAGAAGACGCCCGAAAGCGCCAACACGACCCTGGTGAGCAGCCAAATCATCCAACCCGGCGGGCAACATCCGGTCAACGTCGTCTGGCGTGTCGTCGACCACAGCGGCAAGTACCAGATCTCCGACGTCAGTATCGAAGGCGTCAGCGAACTCGTGAGCTATCGCCAAGAATTCTCGTCGGCGATTTCGCAGAACGGCGGCAACGTTTCCGCGCTGATCAACCAGCTCCGGCAGAAAGACAAAGAAATCGGCGGGTAGCCGCGCGGTCGTAGCGCAGGCGGTCGCGGTCTAGCGGCCGAGGTGCGAGGCGATGAAAGCGATACCGATCCACGGCACGGCGGCGGCGGCCACCCACGCCATCAGCTTGATGAAGTCGAACGAACTGGCGCGTCGGCGGGCGCGGCTTGCGGCGAAATCGGCGGTGGTGCGATGCAACATCGGGCCAGCCTTTCTGCCGTTACGAAACCATGCACATGGTTAATCGTTCGTTAATGGGCGCAGCAGCGGCGATTCAGGTCCTATCAACCACCCTGTGATTTTCTAGGCAGCGAACAGCGCGGACTTCGTCCGCGCCTCACGAAACGGCAAACCCGGGGCGACCCGGCGACGCAAAGCTTCCGGTCCACGGCGGTTCGATCCGGGGATAGCGGGGTTCCCGAATGAGGTTCGAGCCTGCTGCCCCGTTCTTGCTGCCGTTTGTTTGTCCCGATGGCGTTGGCCGTTCTGGTTGCCGCCTGCGCCAACACGCCGCCGCACGGCGTGCAGATCGAATTCGCGCAACCGACCCCGATCGCCCAGCAGGCGATCTTTCCGTCACAGGTCATTCATTCCACAGACGTCGCATTCTTTACGCGCTGGACCGGCGTCGAGGCACGATTCGCCACCCAACAGCAGCCCGGCGCATGCGCCACCGAGACTGACGGCAATTGCGCCCAGACCCGATGGGCAGCGTTCATCGACGATCTGAAGTCGCGGCCGCTTGCCGACCGCGTCGAGCATGCCAACGAATATCTCAACGCCGTCCGCTACGTACCGGCGACTGAAAATTGGGGATCACCCGGCTACTGGGAGACGCCGTTCGAATTCCTCGCGCGCGGCGGTCAATGCCAGGATTACGCCATCAGCAAATATTTGGCGTTGCAAGCATCCGGCGTGCCCGATAGCGCCATGCGCGTCACGGTCGTGCACGACCGTCAAACCGGCCAGGATCACGCTATTCTGATCGTCGCTGTCGACGGCCGCGATCTCGTTCTCGACAATATGACGACGACCGTCGATCCGGTCGAAAACGTCACCCGCTACCGCGCCTATTACGCGATCAATAATAGCGGCTGGTGGGCGTATTTCGATCCGGCGACGCGCTTCGCCGGCACACAGATCGCCGTCGCTCAATAGCGCACAGCAAACGAAGCGGGAAATCCGGAACCGGCACGCGGCCCTTGGGCCGCGCGCCGTTGCCGTCGGTTAGATCGATTCCTTGAGGTCCTTCGCGGCGCGAAAGGCCACCTTCTTGCTGGCCTTGATCTGGATCGGCTCGCCGGTCTTCGGGTTGCGTCCCATGCGCGCGGCCCGATTGCGCACGCGCAGGATGCCGAGACCGCCGATGCGAATGCGGGCGCCCTTCTTCAGGTTGGTCCGGATCAAACCGATCAGACCGTCGAGAATTTCTTCGGTCTGCTTCTTCGTAAGCTTATGACGTTCGGCGAGCTGAGCGGCGAGGTGCCGGAGCGTTACCGTCTTCGATTTGGCGTCAGCCATACGTGAATCCCCCAGGAGGTTGCGTTGGTTATAGTACTACAAGATGTCGTCGCGTTAACCGTGCGCCGCTTTCGCCTTCGGCCGACGGCCGCGGCGAATGGCGGTAAATTCAATGCGGAAGCGTGATGGATCGTACTGGATTGTCACCACCGGCCCGGTCGGAAACGCCGGCATCGCGGCCTTGCCGTAGAATTCGGCGGGTGCGGATGCCTTGCGCAAAACGCCCGTGGAACTGGGCGCCGGCGTCTTCGGCTTGAGGAGCGCCCCGGTCCGTTCGAGATGCCGTTCGAACGTCTTCGCCTCGCTCGCCGAAATCCTGCCGGCCTGACGCCAACGCCGGATCCACATCCGTTTGGCACCGGCCTTGCGCTTAGTCCTTTCCTGCACCACGCACTCCCAACGTAATATTTTTGGCACACCGTTCTAGGACCGCACCGGCCAAATTACAACTCAATATCAAATATTTGGTTCCAGCATCCGGTCGCGCGCAACTTGGCGTGCCGTCGTCAGATACACGTGTTGATTGCCGAAATTATTAGTAATTCGGTCTTCGCCCGATTGGACGAAGACGCGGCATGACCGTCAAGCGCCGCCGACCCCGACGCCGCCCTCTACCGCGTTGCGCCGCCGCCAGGCATCGAGGCTGAGTGGTCCGGCGCCGAGCGCCGCAACCATGAACATGCCGCCCACGATAGACAGATGCTCGAAGAAGATTGCGTGCTGCATGCGCATCGCGGCTGCCGGCATCGCCCAATAAGCATGGAAAATGAACGCCAGCGCCACCGTATAGAGGCCCGTGATGCCGGCTGCCCACCGGGCATAAAGGCCGGCCATCA
>DATEMD010000128.1:0-29161 GCA_035275845.1 Allostellaceae bacterium
CGCAATCGCGGCGTCGGCGTTGCCGGTGATCCCGCCCGACGATCCGACGATGGACCGGGTGGTCGACAAGCTGTTGTCCCGGGTCACGGTGACGGTCGAAGGTCGCTCGCATGTGCTGACGATCGATGCCGAATCCGTCGATGCGGCGCTCTCGGCCAACATCGCCAACACGTTTGCGACCACCTATTTGGGCGAACAGCGGTCGGGCAAGATCAAGTCGAGCGATCGCGTCATGCAATATCTGAAGGCACGCATCGCGCAATTGCGTGAGGCGGTCGAGACCTCGCAGCAGGCAGCGGCGGATTATCGCCGCCAGAACGGCCTCTACGAGGGCATGACCAACGCCAACGTGACGACGCAACAACTGACCGAGATCAACACGCAACTGGTTCAGGCGCAGACCGAAAAAGCGACCGCCGACGCGCAAGTCCAGGAAGCGATCGCGCTTCAGCACGGTGTGGTCGACGGCGCGAGCGTTCCCGCGGTGCTCGACTCATCGCTTATACAAACCCTTAAGGCGCAGCAGGCGCAGGCTGCGCAAACCTTGGCGCAAGTGAGCGCCAATTACGGCCCGCGCTATCCGGCGGTGATGCAGGCGCGGAATCAGGTCGCCGACATCGATCGCAAGATCAACGTCGAAAGCGGCCGTATCATCGAGGGCCTGAGGCGGACGGCGCGCGCCGCTGACGCGCGCTATGCGGCGCTCACCAAGAACTTCCACAGCACCGAAACCCAGATGGGTGGCGTCAACGAAAAGGCGATCCACCTCCAGTCGCTGGAACGCGACGCGACCGTCAACCAGAACCTGCTTGAGGCCATGTTGGCGCGCGCCAAGGAGACGATCGGCCGCGAGGAGATCGAAACGCCGGATGCCAAACTGATTTCCACGGCCGCGCCGCCGGTTGCGCCGACGTATCCGCCGAAGACGCTGATCCTGTTGCTGAGCGCGTGCGGCGGGTTGCTCATCGGTTCGCTTGCGGCCTTACTGCGCGAGAGTGCCGACCACACGTTCCGGCGCTCCGACGAGATCGAGCAGGCGACGGGACTGCCGGTCATCGCCATGGTGCCGGACCTCAAGGGCATGACCCAACCCGCGCTCCACGTCCTGCGCAAACCGGTCTCTGCATTCAGCGAATCGCTGCGCAAGATCTATGTCGGTTTGCAGCTCTCCGAGGCTGCGCAAGCGCCGAAAACGGTGATGATCTCGTCGGCGACGCCGGGTGAAGGCAAGTCGGTGATCGCCGCGTCGTTGGCGCGGTTGCTGGCGCGCAATGGCAAACGGGTTCTGGTCATCGATTGCGACTGGCGGGCGCCGACGATACACCGCATCTTCCAGCGTTCGGACAAGAACGGTCTGGCGTCGCTCCTGGCGGACGAGGGCACGCCGCTCAACGACGTCATCTACAACGATCCGTTGTCGGGGCTCGATCTCATCGTTTCGGGCGGCTGGACCCCGCATTCGACGCATCTGCTCACGTCGCAGCGCATGCGCAGCGTGCTGCAAACCTTCGCCAAGAACTATGATCTGGTGATCCTGGATACGGCGCCGGTTCTGGTCGCGGCCGAAGTGCTGCAATTGGCGCGGATAGTCGACAAGGTCCTTTACACGGTGCGTTGGGGCCACACGCGGCGCGAAGTGGCCCTCGACGGGTTGAAGCAGCTGCTTGAGGCGGGCGCCGACGTTCCCGGCCTTCTGGTCTCGCGTGTCGATGCCAAGCGATATCGCGAATTCGCCTACAGCCACCTCAACTACGAATACGCGCGCCCGTCGCTCGCCCAGTTGGGGTAACTCGTGGCGGCGGCGCCCGCGATCCTGTTGGTCACGCAGTATTACCGGCCCGAGCTCGTCGGCTCGGGCCCCTATTGCGGCGAGCTCGCCGAATGGCTCCAGGCGGCGGGCAGTTCGGTCACCGTCGTCGCCGGCCTGCCGCATTATCCCGGCCATAGCATATTTCCGGCCTATCGCCGCAAGCCACCGCGGCGCGAGACGGTTGCGGGCATCGACGTCGTTCGCTTGCGTCATTGGATTCCCCGGCGCACCTCGGCGGCGTTGCGCATTCTGAGCGAGGCGCATTTCCTGCTCGTCGGCTGGTGGGCGCTGCTGACCCGGCGCATCCCGCGTCGGCCGGTCGTGATTTCGCTCTGTCCCTCCATTCTTACGGTCGTGCTTGGCGCCGTCGCACGACGCGGCGGCCGGCATATCGCCGTCGTGCACGACATCCAATCCGGCCTGGCTCGCGGCCTCGGCATGGTGGGGAGCCGCCTCCTGGTCGCGGTAATGCGCTGGTGCGAACGCACGGCGCTCAATCGCACCGATGTCGTCGTCGTCCTTGATCCGGCGATGCGCGACGAGCTGCGCCTCAACGGCGTCGTCGTGCCGATCGAAGTGATGCCGATTTGGGTCGACACCGAGCGGCTGTTACAGGCACCGCAGCCGCGCCGGGCCGCGCCGGTGCTGCTTTACAGCGGCAATTTTGGCCGGAAGCAGGGGCTGCATCAGCTCATCGGACTGGCCGAACGGTTGCAGGCCGAGCGGCCCGAACTCACGCTTGTCCTGCGCGGCGACGGCGGCACGCGCGACGCGGTCGCCGCGTCGATCGCCGCCGCCGGCTTGGCCAATGTCCGACTCGCCGGGTTGCTGCCGGCCGAACGGTTGGCCGAGGGCTTGGCCGACGCGGACATCCATCTGGTGCCGCAGGATCCGGACGCCGCCGCGTTCGCCGTGCCGAGCAAGGTGTTCAACATCATGGCCGTCGGCCGGCCGTTCGTCGCCACCGCGCGACCGGGGAGTCCGCTGTGGCGAATGATGGAAGCGAGCGGCGCCTTTCTCTGCACGCCGCCGAACGACGCGCGGGCGTTTGCCGAGGCGGTGTTGCGTCTGGTCGACGATCCGGCCTTTGCCGCCGAGCTCGGCAACCGCGGCCGCCAATTCGTCAGCCGGACGTGCGCCAAGTCGCTCGTCCTTGGCCGATTTGCGGCGCTCGCGCGCACGCTCGCTGCATCCGCCCAGCCATCGCCGCGCCATGTGCTGATCTTCGAACCCGATAGCGACGGCCATCCGCACGAATGGCTCTGCCATCTGATCGATTTCGCGCGCCGGACACCGCCGGCGCAGTTCGTTTCCTTCGTGGTGGCGCCTGCGCTCTATCGCGATCTTGCGGCGCGGCTCGACGCGGCTCCGGCCGAGGGCATCCGCATCCTGCCATTGTCGCCGGTGGCGGCGCGCCTGTGCACGCATCGGGCCTTGGTCGTCAACGGTTTCGCGCGTTGGTGGTTCATGCGGCGGTTTCTCGCTCGCACGGGCGCCCAAACCGGGCAATTCCTCTCGCTCGATCTGGTATCGCTGCCCTTGGCGCTCGGTCTCGGCGCCGGGAGCGGCCGGCGCGTCGGCGGCATCCTGTTCCGGCCGTCGGTGCACTACCGCCTGCTGGGCGCGTATCGCCCGTGTCGCCGCGAGCGGCTACGCGACATACGCAAGGCGGCGCTCTATCGGCTGATGCTACCCAACCGCGCGCTCGGCACCGTTCTCACGCTCGATCCATTCTTCCCGCGTCACGCGGCGCGGTTCTATCGCGCCGGCAGCAAAGTGCGGGCGGTTCCCGACCCGGTTTATCCGCTGGCGCCGGAGGCCGATGGCGACAACGCTCTGGCCGACTCGCTGCCGCCGGGCCGCGTCGCGTTGCTGTTGTTCGGGCACCTGACGGAGCGCAAGGGAACGCTGACGCTGCTCGAATCGCTGCGGCTGATTCCCGAACACGTTGCGGCACGCCTGACCGTCATCCTGGCCGGAAAAATCGATCCGGCGATTACCGATCGCGTCGCAGCCTTGCGCCAGCAGCTCGATTTCTTGCAGCCGGATCTCGTACTGACGATCGTCGATCGCCGGTTGTCGACTGGCGAGATCGGCGCGTTGGTGGCACGGGTCGACGTCGTGCTGGCGCCCTATCAGCGTTTCGTCGGCTCGAGCGGCGTGCTGCTGTGGGCGGCGCGGGCCGGTAAGCCGCTGCTCACCCAGGATTTCGGCTTGATCGGCCCGCTGGTGCGCCGCTACCGGCTGGGCCTGGCGGTCGACTCCGATCGGCACGAGGCGCTGGCCGCGGGCATCGTCCGCATCGTGCAGGAAGGGCCGGACCGCTTTATCGACCCGCAGCAGGCACACCGGTTCGTCGTCCGCAATACGCCGGAACGGTTCGCAGCCCTGGTTTTCGGCAGCGCCGCCGAAGCCGGCTCGATCTCCGCCCGGTCCTAGGAAAGTCACAAGGACTCTCAACAAAGTCACACCTCCGGGCGGCGGCGCGCGGGGAGAATTCCTCCGCCAATAAGACCACCGATGTGAGGGGGCAGCTACGCGTGGCGGGAGGATCGATCAAGAAGACCACGGGGCGGATTTTGTTGGAGCGGTGTATATGCCTGGCGAACGCGATTCGTTGCGCAAAGACGTCTCACGCGGTGCGGTTAGCCATGCGGTAACGAAAACGCATCATACCGGCTCGCCGCCGGTTTCGGTGCGCGTTACCGCCGCGATTGTCGCTGCCGGCGATCTCGCGATCATCTTTGGCGCCGGGCTGTTCGCGCTCTATTGGCTGTCGCGGCATGTTCCAGTCGACGCGCAGCTGTTCCGCATTCTCGCGGTCGTCGGCACGGTTCTGTTCGTCAACTTGGTTCAGGTTTTCGGCGGCTATCGCTTTGGCAATTTGGCGCATGCGCAGATGATGGCGCTGGCGCAGGCCTTGACGGCGTGGCTGGCGACGATCGGCGCGCTCTTCGTCGCTTTGCGCGTCAGCGGGCTCAACAGTGGCGCCACGCATGTGTGGCTGCTGCTGTGGCTTATGGTCGGTTCTGCCGGTTTGGCTGCGGTCCGAACTGCATTTTCAGGACGGGTCCGATTCTGGCAGCGCGCCGGACGGATGCGTCGCCGGGCAGCGGTCGTCGGCGTCGGCCGACTCGCCGAGCGGTTGCTGCATCACTGCGCCGCGGTTGCCGATCCCGAAATCGAGATCGTTGGCGTCTATCGCGACCGGCGGGATTCACACCCGGCGGCGCATTGCGGCGGCCATACGGTCGTCGGCGACATCGATCGCCTGATCGGCGACATCCGCGACGGCGGGATCGACATGGTGATCATGGCGATTCCGGCCGCGGCCGACCTCCGGTTGGCGGAAACCATGAGCAAATTGCGCCTGGTGCCGGTCGACGTCCGCCTGTGCTCGGAATCGTTCGCTTTCGACGTCGGCCCCTGCGAAGTCAGCCAGATCGACGGTCTGACGATGTTCAATGTCATCGACCGGCCGGTCAGCGATTGGAAATGGATCGCCAAGGCGACCGAGGATCGCGTCCTGGCGGCTTTGATCCTGCTGCTGATCTCGCCGTTGCTGGCGCTGATCGCAGTCGCGATCAAGCTCGATAGCGCCGGCCCGGTGTTCTTCCGGCAAAAGCGCTATGGGTTCAACCGCGAGCTCATCGAAGTGCTCAAATTCCGCACGATGTATCATCATGCGAGCGACCCGAACGCCGAGAAGCTGGCGACGCGCAACGATCCGCGCGTGACGCGTATCGGGGCTTTCCTTCGGCGTACGACGCTCGATGAGCTGCCGCAGTTCCTTAACGTGCTGCGCGGCGAAATGTCGATCGTCGGACCGCGGCCGCACGCGATCTCCGCCAAGGCCGGCGGCGTGCTTTATCACGATGCCGTGCGCTACTACGACGCGCGACATCGGATGAAGCCGGGCATCACCGGCTGGGCGCAAATCAACGGATGGCGCGGTGAAACCCAGACCGTGGAACAGATCCAGCGACGCGTTGAATATGATCTCTACTACATCGAGCATTGGTCGATTCCACTCGATCTCAAGATCATCTTCCGGACCATCATGGTGGGGTTCACCGATGCGCAAGCGTATTGACGGCAATTCGGCGGGTCCATGCGGTGTCTCTGGCTAACGCTGGCAGATCCAACGCCGGCACATAACGGCCAATATCTCTATTCTGGAGGACTGATCGACGCCATCGCCGAGGCGGGCGCCGAGGTCGTCGTCGTCGGTTTGGCGCGCGCGGAATCGGCGCGCCGCGATGGCGCGCGCGAAGGCCGGGTGCTCTGGCGTCTCGCCGAGGACGAACCGCTTTCCCACCGCGCCAGCCTGACGTCGCCGCTCCCCAACATGGCCAAGCGCTGCACGACGCCGACGATGCGCCGTCTGCTCGACGAGGTACTGGCTGACAGCAGTTTTGATATCGTGGTGTTCGATGGCATTTCGGCCGGCTGGGCCTTGCAGCGTGTCGTGAAGCGCTGGCCGCGTAGCCGCGATCGGCCAAAGATGGTCTACGTCTCGCATAACCACGAAAGCAGCTTGCGGCAGTCGTTGGCGGAAAATCATCCGCGCTTTCTCAAGCGCCAGGGATTGAAATTCGACGCGCGCAAGGTCACGCGACTCGAACGCGCTCTGGTGGCAGAGGCGGACCTGGTCACGGCTATCACGCCCGACGACGGCGCACTCTATGGCATCGAATGGCCGCACAAGCTGATCGAGGTGCTGACTCCGGGATATCGCGGCCGGGCGCTCGCCGAGCGCCGGATCACGCCCGATTTGCCGCGCCGCGCCGTGGTCGTCGGCAGCTTCGACTGGATCGCCAAGCGGCTCAACATCGCGGAATTCATCCAGGTCGCCGACCCGATCTTCGCGGCGCACGGCGTCGAGCTTGACGTGGTGGGCAGCGGCGACCCCGCATTTTTCGATCAAATTCGGAAATCGCTGGTCGCCACGCGTTTCACCGGAACGGTTGATCGGGTCGACCGTTATATGGAATCGGCGCGGATCGCTATCGTGCCGGAACGCAATGGCGGCGGCTTCAAGTTGAAGGTGTTGGAGTACATCTTCAACCGAACGCCGATCTTCGCGCTCGAGGGCTCAGTCGCCGGCGTGCCGCTGGAGCACGACGACAGCATCCAGCTGTATCCGGACCAGCGGGCGCTCGCGCTCGGCGTTTGGCGCGCGATCGACGATCTGGGACGCCTCAATCGTTTGCAGAACAGGGCCTTTGAACGATGTCGCGACTCCTTCGACTGGCCGAGCCGCGGCCGGCATTTCCTGGCGGCGGTGTCGGCCCTGTGACCGCCAGCCGGCCGGGGCCGGCTGATTCGCGTCTCGGGGTTGCCGACATGTTGCTCCTGATCATCTTCATGATCGGGATCTATACCGGCTACACCATCCAGATCAGCACGCGGATTCCGTTTCCGTCGGCGCCGTCCGGCATCGCCGGCTTATTTCTGCTGTGGCGTCGTCGCGACGACATTCAGCCGGCGCAGTTCGGCGCGCTGCTTCTCGTCATCGCGCTCTATGTCGGATCGATCTTTTCGGCGACGGACATTGCCAATCTCAGCAAGCGGTTTACCGGGCTGGTTCAAGTCACCTATTCGCTCGTCATCGGTTACGCGCTGTTCCTCACCGTCCTGCGCGCGCGACGGAACCAGATCGCGCATCTGTTCCTCGGCTTCTGTCTCGTCATCCTGATCGGCTGCTTGCTCGAGGACTATGCCGGCCTCCGGCCGATCAGCGACGCGTTCCGTCATGCGGTCTACAAGGCGCTCAACGTCTACGACGCCGATCTGCGCGATCAAATTCTCTATGGCCGCATCCGGCCCAAGCTGTTCACCAGCGAACCGTCGGCCGTCACCTTCGCCTACACGCTGTTCAGCTTTGTCTGGTTGATGACGACGCGGACACGCTTTGCGGTGCTTAAATATCTTGTCATGATGGCGCTGGGCATCGTCGTCATGCCGGGACCGACGCTGCTGCTGATGATTCCGTTGCTGATCCCTTATCAGCTTTTGCGCGCGCGGGTGTGGTCGCCGGCTTTCCTTCGCATGGGATTGGTCCTGATCTTCGCGATTGTCGCGTTCGTGGCGTTCGACATTCTCGGCCATTCGGTTTTCTCGGAACGCATGCGCGACATCACCCAGGGTAACGACGCCAGCTTCTTCTATCGCGTCACTGGGCCGGCGCTGGTCGCGCGCAACGTCATCGAGCATTTCCCGTTCGCCGGCGCCGGTCTGACCGGCGAAACCTTCATCGCCAACGAGGTCGCCAATGTTTATATGCGCTCGGCGGCGTTTTCCTCGGCGTGGGACATTTCTGATACCGCCAGCGTGCTGACCAACTATTTCTGGCTCCATTGGATCTATCTCGGCCTTGTCTGGGGCACGATCGTCCTTCTCGGCCTCACGCTGTGGCTCAAGCTGCTATGTGTGCCCAGTGTACCGTTCTGTTGGATGGTATGGGCTGTGCTCGGGCAGGCGTCTGGCGCCTATGTCGGGCCGAAAACCTGGACGGTTCTGCTGTTGAGTGGTGCATGCGCGATCCTTGCCGATCGCGACGCGGTGCGTGCGGCGCTGGTCCCGACGGTTCCCTATCCGCGCCCCTATCTGCGATCCGACAAGCGCAGGCGACGGGCGCCGTTGCTGCCGCAACCGCAATGGCGCCGGCGTGGAGCCTGAAATGGAATTTGGCCGCCGCGCTTTGTTCGGGACAGGAGCGGCGTTGGGGCTGGCCGCCGCAGCTTATCCGGCGGCTGCCGCCACGCCACCGAGTCGGGTGCTGAACGCAGCCGATTTCGGCGCCGTCGGCGACGGCCGCGCCGACGATACCGCCGCCTTGCAAAAGGCGCTCGACCGCACCTTCGCCGGCGGCGGCACGGTACTGATGATTCCGCCCGGAACCTACCGCGTGACGCGCACGCTGCGCATCGCGTTCGCGCCGGGCGCGACCGGCAATGTCGGCCGCCGGAGCGGCATCATTGGCCATGGCGCGCGCCTCGATTCCGAGATTGCCGACGGCGGCAACGTGCTCGAGCTTTTGTGCCGTGCCACCGTCCGCTTCGTGGTGATCGAGGGCCTCGACATTCTCGGCAAGGGACGCGAAGGCCACGGCATTTACGTCGAGTGCGACGGCGGCGGCGTCTATTTCTACAATTTCTGCTTGCGCGACGTGAACGTGCAAGGCTGCGGCGGCGACGGCTGTCGGCTGGTCGGCAACGTATTCGAAGGCCAGATCGTCAATGCCTATTTCCGCAGCAACAAAGGCAGCGGCGCGACGTTCGCGCACGGCAGTCACGGCGGCATCCTCTCGGCGTTGCACGTGTTCGGCTCGGTGTTCGGTCAGAACGGCGAGCACGGCGCGTCGCTGGCGCGCAACTGTTATGACGTCGCCTTCCACGGCTGCTATTTCTTGCTCAACAGCCAATTTGGCCTGCTCGCCGGCAACGGCTGCACGCTGCTGTCGAATTGCGGCTTCGAGAACAACCACGCAGCGGCGCCGGATTTCGCCGGCGGCGGTTACGGCATCCGTCTCAACAATTTTGGTACGCTCGTCGGCTGCACGGCTTATTCGGTGTTTCATCAGACCGGGCTGATCCACGCCTTCGTCGCTGGCCGGCTGAACATGATGGGCTGCACCGGCAGCGGCGGCGGCAAGGCCGCAGGCGCCGGGCTGGCGCGGCTCGGCGGTTCGCAGGCCGGTCATGCGACGCTGATCGGGTGCGCCGGTGCCATGCAATACGACAACGGCTTCGAGGCGCTCGAGATCGGTGGCTCGGACGGGGGCGTGCGCTTCGGCGCGCATTGGCAAAGCCGCAATCTGCCGCAGTTTGGCGACTATCGCCTGTGGGTCGACCGCAATGGCCGGCTCCGTATCAAGCGTGGCGAGCCGAAGGATGACGACGACGGCGCGCCGGTTGGCGCCTAGGCTTTGAGCGCCGGCTGCTGTCGGCGCAACTCGTGCACCAAGCGGCCCAAGCCGTGCAGCGCGCGGCGCGAGCGCGGCAGTGCGGCATAAATCGCCCCGGCTGCGGCCACCGCAGCCAGGATCGCCAGCAGTGCGCCCGGCAACGCCGGCGTTCCGGCCGGCAGGATAATTCGGCGCAGCGTCAGGACCGCGGCTCCGGCCGCCAGCGCCGCTGTCAGCGCCGGCACCAGCGCTGCCGACAAATCGCCGAAGCGCACCGGACCGCGCCGCGTCGCCAGCCACAGGCCGATCGGCAAGCGCAGACCGAGCCCGACGACCGCCAGTGCGGCCGCTACGGCGGTCGCGCCGGCGTGCAGTCCGGCTACGACCGCCAGCGCGCAAAGCGCCAAATCCACCAATGCAGCGCGTAGCATCTCGTAAGGCCGGTTCTGGCTGAGATAGAGCAGGCCTGCAGTCTGTATCAGCGGCAGGAACGCCGCCGAGGCCGCAAACCACGCGACCAGCGGCGTGGCAGCGGACCAGCGCGCACCGAAGAGGATTCGCACGGCCCAATCGGCAGTCGTCGCCAGCAACGCCGCGCTGGGCAGAACGACCATAGCCAGGTTCTCGAACAGCTCGTTGAACGCGCGGCGATAGCGCGCGTCCTGATGTGCGATGCGGCTCAGCGTCGGCATGCCGACGGCATAGAGCGGCACCGCCAGATTGTTGATCGGGGTCAGCAACAGTTTCGCCGCGCGCTCGTAAAGGCCGAGCACGTCGGCGCCCCAGGCCCAGCCAATCAGGATCTGGTCGATGCTGCGGCCGATCGCCGCCGTGATGTTGACCCCGGTTACCGACAGGCCGAAGGCGAAGAGTGCATGAACGCCCGTCGCCCGCCGCGGCCACGTCGGCCGCCAGCGGCACAGCGACCAGCTGCCGATCAGCGCAACCGCGGGTACGACGAGGCGCTGGGCCACGAGAGCCCAATAGCCGACACCCGACAACACCAGGATCACGGCGGCGATCAAGCCCGCCAGGTCGCCGCCGATGTCGACGCAGATCGTCGCCGTGAAGCGCATCTGGCGGCGCAAGAGCGCCCAATGCTGCACGGTCAGGCCGCTCATCAGGAAGCTCAACGCCAGCCAGCGCGTCACCGCGGTCACCGCCGGCTCGTGATAAAAGTCGGCGATCAGCGGCGCGGCGAGAAAGAGCAGCAGCGCGATCAGCGCGCCGGCCGCAGCGTTGATCCAGAACAGCGCCGACACCTGGGCATGGGTGATGTCGGTCTCGCGAATGGTCGCCGCCGACAGACCAAGCTCCTTGACGAATTCCAACACCGCCGACAGTGCGGCGACCATGGCGATGAGGCCGAAGGCGCCCGGCGGCAGCAACCGGACGAGGACGACGACGGTGGCAAGCTGCAGCAGCACTTTGCCCGCCTGCGCACCGAAGGTGACGGCGCCGCCGCGCACCGAGCGGCCGCGCAGATCCGTGAGCAGATGATCGGTGGCGAGCGCCTTGGCGGCGTCAGACGGCTTCAAGTTGTTGCCTGCGCACCGATCGCCGGTGCTCGGCATACCATCGATAGGTTTCCCGGACACCGTCTTCGAGGGTGATGCGTGGCCGCCAGCCGAGCGCCGTGAGCCGGCCGACGTCAACCCGTTTGCGCGGCGTGCCGTCTGGCTTGGTCGCGTCGAAAACGAGGCGGCCGCGGAATTCGGCGACGCGGCAAACCAGCTGCGCCAGATCGGCGATGGCGATCTCCTGACCGCTGCCGACATTGACGATGTCCTCGCCGGAATAATTCGCCATCAAATGCACCAGCGCGTCGGCGCAATCGTCGGCGTGAAGGAATTCACGCAGTGGCCGGCCACTGCCCCAGATTTCGAGCGTCGGCGCGTCGTGCACCACCGCGTCGTACGCTTTGGCGATCATCGCCGGCAGGACGTGGCTCGAACGCAGGTCGAAATTGTCGCCGGTGCCGTAGAGATTGGTCGGCATGGCCGATATGAAGTCGCAGCCATGCTGGCGGCGATAGGCCTGGACCAGCTTGATACCCGCAATCTTGGCGACCGCGTACCATTGGTTGGTCGGCTCGAGCGGGCCGGTGAGCAATGCATCCTCGTGCATCGGCTGCGGCGCCAGACGCGGATAGATGCAGGTCGAGCCGAGAAAGAGCAGCTTCTCGACGCCGGTGCGCCGCGCGGCCTCGATCACGTTCGCCGCGATCATCAGATTGTCGTAGATGAAATCTGCCGGCCGCGAATCGTTGGCATAGATGCCGCCGACGCGCGCCGCGGCGACGAACACCGCTTGCGGCCGATTGGCCGTCATCCAGGCCTCGACCGCCGGCGCATGGCGCAGGTCGCAGTCGACATGCGCCACCGTCAGGATCTCACATTGCTCCGTCACCAGCCGCCGGACCAGCGCGTCACCTACCAGGCCGCGATGGCCGGCAACCCAGACGCGCTTATTCCGCAGCGCGTATGGCGAGTTCGTCGGCATCGTCGGAATCTCCGCGTTTGAGCGCCCGCCGGTCGGCTTCGACCATCTCGGCAACCAACTGTTCGAAGCTGGTCTTGTGGTGCCAGCCGAGCCGCTGCCGGGCCTTTTCCGGGTTTCCGAGCAGCAGATCGACCTCGGTCGGGCGGTAGTAATGCGGGTCGATCGCCACCAGGCATTCGCCGCTACGGTCGCACAGGCCGCGCTCTTCGGCGCCCGATCCCGACCAGACGATCGTCCGGCCGATGCAGCGGAACGCCCGCTCGACGAACTCGCGCACCGTATGCGTCTCGCCGGTGGCGAGCACATAGTCGTCGGGTTTTTCCTGCTGGAGGATGAGCCACATGCCTTCGACATAGTCGCGGGCGTGGCCCCAATCGCGCTTCGCGTCGATGTTGCCGAGATAGAGCCGCTTTTGCACGCCGCGCTCGATCGCGGCGACGGCGCGGCTGATCTTGCGGGTCACGAAGGTTTCGCCGCGGACCGGTGATTCGTGGTTGAACAGGATGCCGTTCGACGCGTGCAGGCCATAGGCCTCGCGGTAGTTGACCGTGATCCAATAGGCGTAAAGCTTGGCCACGGCATACGGGCTGCGCGGATAGAACGGCGTCACCTCGCGTTGCGGCGTCTCCATCACCTTGCCGAACAGTTCCGACGTCGACGCCTGATAGAACCGCACGCGATCCACCATTTTGAGGATCCGGATCGCTTCCAGCACGCGGAGCGTGCCGAGTGCATCGGTATTCGCCGTGTACTCCGGCGTCTCGAAGCTCACTTGGACGTGGCTTTGCGCGGCAAGATTGTAGATTTCGGTCGGCCGCGCTTCTTCCAGAACGCGCAGCAGATTGAGCGAATCCGTCATGTCACCGTAGTGCAGGACGAAGCGCGCATCGCCTTCGTGCAGATCGCGATAGAGATGATCGACGCGATGGGTGTTGATCAACGATGCCCGGCGTTTGATGCCGTGCACGGTATAGCCACGTCGGAGCAGGAGCTCCGCGAGATAGGCGCCGTCCTGTCCGGTGATGCCGGTAATCAATGCGATCTTGTCGGTCATTCAATGCACCTCGATCAGATACAAGCAATCCGTTCGGCCACGCGGTCCCACGAATAAGCGTTCATCACGTGGCGCTGGCCGCTTTCACCCATCTGCTTGAGCCGCTCCGGATCGGCGAGCGCGCTCAGAATGCCGGCGGCAACCGCTTCCGGCGTCGCCTCGTCGACCAGGACCCCGTGTTTGCCGTCTTCGACGATCTCGGGCAGGCCGTTGCGATTGAGCCCCAGGACCGGCGTGCGCGAGCACAGGGCCTCGAGATAGACCTGGCCCCATGGATCGTTGAGCATTGGCTGCGTCAGCAGCGTCGCGTCGGCATAAAGCCGCCGCAGCGCATCCCAACTGACGTTTCCCAGAAAGGTGATGTGCGGGTCGCGCGGCACTTGGGCGCGACTGCGTGGGTCGCCGACAATAGTCAAGCTCAAGTCGGGGCGGCTGCGGCGCGCCAAGGCGAAGGCGCGCAACAGCAGCGGGCCACCCTTGGCACGGAACAGGTGCTTGGCGACGAACAGCAATCGGGCCGCGCGGTAATCCTTGGGACCGAAATAGGGTGCGACATTGCCCATGCCCGAGCCGACGACGGTGACGCGCTCGGCAGGCAGGCCATAATGCTTGACGATGTTGTCGCGGGTTTGCGCGCTGAACGTGAAAACGTGTGCGACCGACGCCAGCGATTCGCGTTCGAGCCGCTCGTACTCCGCCAGCGCCCGCGCTGTGTACTGCCCCGCATCCGGCCGGTGGCGCAGCGACAGGTTCCAGCTCTGGTCGCAATAGAGGTAATGGCGGATATCGGGCAGCAGGTCGAACGCGGGCAGGTCAAACGTTCCAGTATGAATGACGTGGGTCACGCCCAGCCGCGCGGTCGCTTCGGCGACAGTGACGGCGTTATGGTCGCGCGCCGGGGCCGCACGCAGCAGCTGTTCGCTGGTCTTTAGGCGGCCGTAGCCGTCGAACAGCCACCGTGCGGCGTAGGCAAGTCGCCGCGCGCGGCCAATTACCGGATGAATCGTCTCGACTTCGATTCCCAGCCGCCGCAACGCCGTTCCGAGATTGTAGGGCGCGCCCGACCATGTCCGCCGATCCGCCGGGTCGCCAAAGACCGAGGAAATGGCGACGCGATCGAATCGCAAACGGCGCGCCGGCGGCGGCGCGGTTCGGATGATCTCGGCAGGATGAAGATGAACCGTCGGCACGTGGCTCTGCTGTTCCGTCCCCCGGTCCGAACCGGCGCATGAGGGAAACATCGCCGCATGCCGCGTCGCCAGTGATCAACGTGTGGCGCTCGCATGCACGTCAAACAAAGGGGTTGTGGGTAACACAGAATGGTCACATTGGCGCCTGCACCGAGCGGGCAATAATTTTGAGCAGGCCGATCAGGTGATTCGCGCCGCATGGCGCCACGGAGACCGGGGCAGTGTTGCAGTCGACCGACAACCGGATCCTGATCTTTTTCACGCCGGACATCACCGAGACCAATACCGTCAAGCGCGTGCAGGAATTCGTCGACAACGGTTATACGCCGGTGGTCTTCGGCTTCCGGCGCGGTCGCTATAATGCCCACTACCGTCCGGATTGGCCGTACATCGTGCTTGGCGCGACGCACGACGCGCGGTATTGGCAACGGCTGCGTGCGCTGGCCGGCGCGGTGCCGCGGTTGCTCGCGAACCGGCGTCAGTTGCGGACCGCCGCCGTATTCTACGCGCGCAATATCGATCAACTGGCGCTCGCGCTGTTGGCGCGGCGGCTTTTCAACCCGACCGTCCCCATCGGCTATGAAGTCCTCGACATCCAGCCGCCTTTCGTCGCGCCGGGCTGGCGCGGGGCGTTGCTGCGTTGGTTCGAGCGGCGGTGTCTGCGCAGCGTGCGCGTTCTGGTCGTGTCGTCGCCGGCGTTCTACCGGAATTTCTATGTCCCTCGCCAAGCCTATTCCGGCGAATGGTTCGTGCTCGAAAATAAGCTGCATCGTTCGGCGCTGACTTGCCGGTCGGCGCCTGCCGTGATCCCGGCGCCACGGCCGGCCGGCGATTACCGCTGGACCGTCGGGTATTTCGGACTCATCCGCGGCGAGGCGACGTTCGCGCTGATGCTGCGTCTGGCGCGGCGTCTGCGTCATCGGGTGCTGTTCCGTTTCGCCGGCATCTTCACCACCGTGCGCGAGGCGCACTTTCGCGCCGCGCTCGATCGTCAGCCGAACATGGTCTATGACGGCGAATACGCAAATCCCGAAGGGCTCGCCGCGCTCTATGGCAGCGTCGATTTCGTTTGGGCTCTCGATCTCGAAAATACCGCCGACAATTCGCGCTGGCTCCTGCCGAATCGTTTCTACGAGGCGGGATTGTTCGGCGTGCCGTGCCTGGCGGTCCGCGGCTTCGAGTTCGGCAACATGCTGGAACGCGCGCGTATCGGCTGGACGTTCGCCGACCCGCTCGAAGACTCGCTGGCGAATTTTTTCGAAACGCTCACCACTGCCGATTACCGCCAGAAGCGGCACCGGCTCGCGGCACAGCCGCGCAGCGCCTTCGTCGCCGACGAGGACGCCGCCGCGCTCTGCCGCATCCTCAGCGGACCCCGGACGGATCGGATGACTGTGGTGCATCCGGCGTTCCCGGGTCGCGATCACGCACCCGCGGGCGACGCGGCATATCTGCGCCGCAAGCCGTCCTAACAAACATTTTCATCAAATACATTGATCGGATGCGCGAAACCGGCCCTCGCAGGGCATCGGCGATGTGACAAAGCTGTGATTCGTCGGCGTGACCGCGCTGGTCACTGGTATGTGAAATATCACGCGTGTGTGATGCCGACACGGGGGAAAAACGCAATTGGAAGCGGCACTCGATCTGGTGGCTTGCTGTCGCCGAATATCTCGCCCATCTCACACGCCGAAAGATCCGGCGGGCGGGTTATCGAACACCCGAATTACCTTCAAATTGTCCAGCCCGAACGGCGCGCGCGGCTGGCGAATCCGTCGTGAGCTTTGGTAATGCGTGAAACCGGAAGCAATCGTCCGGATGTTGGCGCTAACGTTCACGAGGGCCTGAAGGTCCTTCATCTCAGTACGTTCGATGGCGACGATGGTGCGGCGCGCGGGTCGCTGTGGCTGCACCGCGCGCTGCAGACGCGCGGTTGCAATTCGCGAATGGTCGTCGGCTGCAAGCGCGGCAGCGATCCGACCGTATCGCCGTTGCCCGGATCGCTCGCCCGGCTCTGGGCCGTGGCGCGGATGAAACTCGATGCTTTGCCATTGAACCGGTATCGCGGGCACGGGCCGATGGCGTCGTTCTGGACCGTCGGCTGGCTCCCCAGCCGATTGGGTGCGCTTGCCAAACAGTTCGCGCCCGACGTCGTCCATCTGCATTGGGTTGGCGCCGGTTTTCTTCCGGTCCGGGCGTTGAAGCAATTCAACTGTCCGGTGGTGTGGACGCTACGCGACATGTGGCCGTTTACCGGCGGCTGCCATTATACCGGCGGCTGCACCCGCTATCAGCACGCGTGCGGCGCTTGCCCGCAGCTCCATTCCAATGAGGACGACGATCTCAGCCGATCGATCTGGCGCGGCAAGCACAGGCACTGGTCCGATGCCGATTTATGGCTTGTGCCGATCAGCGGCTGGCTCGCCGATTGTGCGCGCGACAGCGCCTTGCTTCGTCACTATCCGATCGAAGTGATCCCGAACGGTGTCGATCTCGGCCGTTTCCGGCCGGTCGACAAGCTTAAGGCGCGGCAATATTGCGGCCTCCCGCCCGACCGCCCGATCATCATTTACGGCGCGATGCGCGCGACCCATGATCCGCGTAAGGGGTTTCGCGAGCTGCTCGCGGCTTTAGAAAAGTTCCGCCGCACGCCGGGACGGTCCGACGTCATGCTCGTGGTTTTCGGCGATCTCAAACGCGGCGACCTGCCCGAGCTCGGCATCGAATCGCGTTATCTCGGTTACATCGACGACGATGTCCGTCTGGCGCGGCTCTATGCCAGCGCCGACATTGCCGTCATGCCGTCGCTCCAAGAGGCATTCGGCAAGACCGTGGTCGAGGCGATGGCGTGCGGCACGCCGGTGGTCGCCTTCGACACCGGTGGGCCACGCGATATCGTCGATCATTGCGTCGACGGCTATCTGGCCCAGCCGTTCAGTGCCGACGATCTTGCCCACGGCATCGCTTGGTGCCTCGACGAGGTCCGACATGGCGCGCCGCTCGGGTTGCGGGCGCGGGCCAAAGCGGAAGCGAAGTTCGATATCGACACGATTGCCGCCCGTTACCATGCACTTTATCGGACCGCCATCGCCGCACGGAGCACCCGTACTGCAATCGCAGCGCCGCGACTGGCCAGCGCCTGACGCCGGCGTTCAGCGTTTCAGGATTTGCGCAGGATGGCGAGAATGTTGTTTCCGGGCTCGCGCGTCTGCTCGTACGCGAAACCCATCAGCGCACTCGCGATCCGTCGCGCCGCACGATAGAGGAAAGCGCCGCGCGTCGCGTCGGTCACGGTGTCGTTGAGTTCGAAATAGCGCTTCTCGACATGGATTTTCTCGACCGCCAATCCGTAACGTTGTGCCAGGCGCTCGTAAACCGGCGCTGAGAAATGGCCGATATGATGCGGCGGAAGATCGAACGCGTCTTCGCGCCGTACCAGCATCGCCGAGGCATGGTTGGGCGTTGCCAGGGCCAGAATTCCGCCGGGCCGCAGGCATTTGATGCAGGCTGCGAGGAATGTGTCGGGCGCCACAACGTGCTCGAGAACCTGGAAGCTGCAAACCAGGTTGAAGCGCTCCGGTGCGGCTGCGGCGGTCTGTTCGATCGCGGACTCGATGATCGGAAACCGCGTCACCTTGTCGTCGATCGCTGCACGGTTGAACTCGAGACCGATCGCGTCCGCGATCCGGCCTTCGAGGCTGCGTAGAAAGAATCCGCGGCCGCATCCGATTTCGAGCACGCGGTCGGACGGTGTCGCTAGTCGCCGGACGAACGGATATTCCCAGCGTTCGGCGTGATAGTAGTCGGGCCATTGTTGCGCCAGATAGCGGTAGAACCGTTCGTCGCCGGCGATCGCCGCGGGACGCCAGAACCGGTAGCCGGTTGCGCGACATTCGAAGAGCTGGATTTCACGCAAGCTGCCGAACCACGGTGCGACGTCGGCGCCACACTTGCGGCGATAGGCGGCAACGACGTCAGCGACCGGGAGGGACAGCACGAAATCGGCCGGTCCGAAGGGGCCGTCCGTCGTTGTCGCCATATCCACAGGCGGCTTTGCCGCCGCAGCCACGCTCATAGCAGCGACCGGTAATGCTCTTGTAAGCGGCGATTCAGAGATTGTACGTCGAATTCCGCCGCCACTTTCGCGCGTCCGGCGGCGCTGAACCGGGCGCAGAGGGCCGGGTCGCGCGCCAGGGCGTGTAATCCATCGGTCAATCCGCTGACGTCGCGCTCGTCCGCCAGGACGCCCGAAACGCCGTGTTCGACGATCTCGTCGACACCGGCGTGGCGTGTCGCCACCACGGCCAAGCCTGTCGCCATCGCTTCCTTGAGGACGACTGGCGAGCCCTCTTGGTCGCCGTTGGCGCCGGTGATGCTGGGAAACAGCAACGCATCCATCTCATCCATCAAGGCGATGATCTCGTCCTGCGTCTTCCAGCCGCAAAAGGTGACCCGATTGGCAATGCCGAGCTCGCGCGCCAGCGATTCGAGTGACGCGCGCAACGGACCGTCGCCAACGATGACATAGCGGATCGGCGCGCCGGCTGCGGTCGCCTGCGCCACCGCGCGCAGCCCATAGGCGACGCCCTTTTTGTCGACCAGACGGGCGATCGTCAGCACCGTAAGCGGCCGCGCAGGGTCGGGGTGCCGTTGCCGGAATGGAAATCGCGTCAGGTCCACGCCCAAATGGTGAACCCGGATACGGTCCGGGTCGCAGCCGTGGCGGATGAGCCGCCGGCGGAAATGTGCCGAGACCGGCAGGAACAGGTCGCCAGTGCGGAACAGATGACGAAAGAAGTCGGGCTCCTGATCAAGACGGGCGCTGGCGTCGACGCCGTGGAAGTTGACGACCAGCCGGCCGCGGATCGCGCCGATTTCGCGCAGGAACGCGGCGGTGCGCCCGGTCAGGCCGAAATGGCAATGGATGATGTCGAAGGGCGGAAGATCGAGCAGACGATCCGTCCAATGCAACAGCGACAAGGACCGGGCTTCCTCTTGGTAACGCGGGTCGAGCGCACGCAGCGCCGGTCGCGCGAGACGGCGGCGGAGCAGGATTTTCGAGGCGCCGAGAACCCGCGCGACGCGATTGGTCGGCATCGCTCGATAATGCAACCGCTCGGCGAGCCGATAGCGCTGGAAATCGGCATGCACCGATGGGTCGCCGGCGCGCGGTACGTTGGCGAAAATCGTCACGTCGTTGCTGGCGTCGAGCAGGCCGGTGATGTGGCTGAGGACGAAGGTCTCGCTGAGTGCCGGAAACTCGTTCGCGAAGACCGCCACCCGCAGCGGCCGCTCCGCTAGGCCAGACACGATCGTCGTGGCCGGTTCGCGTACGTCAAGCATTGGCGCGGCGGCGAATTAGGAATTGCGGCAGCATGGCGAATTCCACCAAGGCCTTTCGGCTTTGCGGCACGACGGCAAAGCAAACCAGCGCGACCAGGGCGGCGATCGCCACGGCAAGCGCTAGCGCCATCGCGGTCGTCACGCCATCGAGAATGCCGGCGCGCCGCACCAGGACGAGCGCCGCAACGATCGCGATCGATGCGCCGGCCGACGGCAGCATGCTGCGCACCAAGTCGCCCAGCGAGACGGGTCCGCGGCGTCCCACGGCCCAGAACAGCAAGGGTATGCGGATCGCGATGCCGCCGGCGGCGAGACAGGCGGCGACGCCGACCGGTCCGAACGGCAGGCCGCCGACGATGAAGATCGCGTTGAGCGCCGAGCCGACCAGACCCCAACGGAACATTTCCGCTGTCCGATCCTGCGTCATGAACAGCCAGCTACAGGTGTAGCCGATCGGCTGGTAAAGGGCGGCGACGCCGAGCCAGGCGACGATCGGCGTGGCGGCCAGCCAGTTCGGGCCGAACAGGACGCGCACCACGAGGCCCGGAACCGCGATGAGCAAGGCGGCGCACGGCATGGTCACCATGTTCAGCTTTTCGGCGGTGCCGAGATAGGCGCGGCGATAGAGCGCTGGCTGGTCCGCCAATCGACTCAACGTGGGCATGGCCACTGAGAACAGCGGTGCGTTGAGGTTGTTGATCGGGAGGAGGAGGATCTTGTAGGCGCGCTCGTAAAGGCCGAGCGGCGTCGAGCCCCAATACCAACCGATCAGCACCTGGTCGAGGTTGCGGACGAAGGTGCTGACGAGGTTCGAGCCCGTGACATGGCCGCCGAAGCGCAGCAAGTCGCGCACGCGCTGGAATCCCGCGGGGCGGCCGGGTCGCCATGAACAGAACAGCCAGGCGCCGACCACAAGGCACAGCGCCCAGACGAGCCGCTGCGCCACCAGCGCCCAATAATCGGCGCCGGCAAAAGCGGCGATGACGGCGACCGCCATGCCGACAATCTCCGACCACATCAGGATCATCGCCAGGGCGGTGAAGCGCATTTGGCGCCGCAGCACCGCCAGATGTTGGGTCGACAGGCCGCTGAGTACGAAGCCCACCGCCAACCAGAGAGTGACGCCGACCAGGGCGGGTTCGCCGTAAAACCACGCCAGCACCGGCGCGAGCGGAATCATCAGCAAGCCCGCGACGACGCCGAGGCCCGCGTTCACCCAGAACAGGGCGCTGGTATCCGCGTGGGTGATATGCGGGCGCTGGACGGTCGCGGCCGAGAGGCCGAAATCCTTGAACAGTTCGAGAAACGCGATGACGACGGCGACCATCGCGACGAGACCGAACGCCTCGGGCCGCAGTAGCCGCGCCAGCACGACCGTTACGCCGAATTGCGCCACGACTTTGGCGAGCTGCGCACCGACGACGATGACGCCGCCGCGAACCGAACGGCCGGTCATATCGTGCTGCAAATGATCGGTGCGCAACGGCGCGTCGGGATCGGGGCGCGACGGCGCTGCGGCAACGGGTTGATGGGACCGGTCGTCCACTGACTGCCGACTCCTTCCACGTCGTCCGCGGCGCACACAAACAACCCGTGCGCCGGGCCGCTGACTCGGCACCGGATCACTGAACCGGTCCGTCGCTCGTGCGGCGAGTGATCAATCTGTGTCGGTCGGGCTGCCACCTAACGGCCACTGGCAGCCGGCGTTCACGGCTGCTCTAGTGCGACGCCCTCCTTCGGATGTGTTCCATGCAGGCCGTCTCTGCGCAGAACGAATTCTTGCGCCGGGCTAAAGCCGCCGCGCGCGACTTTTGCCCCAAGTCGCTGCTGCTCTGGCGCGAAGCACGCTATTTCGGGAAATACGGCGAACGCGAGCTGCGTCTCGTACGTCACCTCTGCCACCGCGAGCGCGACGCCATCGACGTCGGCGCGCATGAGGGCAGCTACGTGCACTTCATGAAACGGCACGCGCGGCGGGTCTATGCCTTCGAAGCGGTTCCGTCACTTGCCGAGGCGCTGGCGTGGAAATTCGCGCCGCGTGTCGTCGTGCGCAACATCGCCTTATCGCGCGAATCCGGCACGGCGATTCTCCGCGTTCCGTTGATCGACGGCGCACCGCTAACCGGCCTCGCCAGTCTGAACGATCGCGCTGCGGCCGCGACCTTTGCGGAAATCGCCGTGCAGACACGGCCACTCGACGAGGTTTTCGCCGGCGATGCCGGCTTCATCAAGATCGACGTCGAAGGACACGAGGAAGCGGTTCTCGACGGCGCGGCGAAGACGGTTGCCCGCTGTCGGCCGCGCCTTTTGATCGAGATCGAGGAGGATCGCGTGCCTGGTGCGCCGGCGCGTATCCACGCCTTCCTCCGCCGTTTCAACTATCGCGGCTACTTCGTTTGCGGCCGCACGCTCGCGGCCTTCGAGACGTTCGACGCCGCGACGATGCAACGGCCGGCGGACATCACCGGCTTTCAGGCCGGCACGCCGCGCACGTCGTTCGACCGCTATTGCAACAATTTCCTCTTCGTCGCCGACGAGGAGGCGCAGCCGCTGTCCGCGCGGATCGCCGCGGCGCTACAGCGGATTTGAGCTGGAACGCCCGACGTCAGTATTGCAGCCGCACCTTGGCGCCGACCAGCGCCCGATTGTAGGAGACGCCGGAGACGTTCGACGTGCGCGACTGGTACGACACGTCGAGGCCGGCGCGCCACATGCGGTTGAGCAGGTAAGTCAGGCCGAGATCGCCTTCGGCGATATTGTCGGTGCGCGACGTGCCCCGGAAGTCTTCCGACGTCAGGCTGGCTCCGCCGGAGAGCAGGATATTGCGCAGGATCTCCTGCTCGACCGATATGCCGGCCTGGGTCTCGAGAAACGAGGTGACGGTCGCTGAGGCCGTCGTGCCGAAGAAGTCGACCTCCTGGACGGTGCGCGAGACTTTGGCGCGGACGGATGTCGCCTGGGTGACGTTCCACAACAGGTTGCCGCCGAAGCCCGGGCTGTGGATCGAACTGATCCGCGAATCGTCGTAGTTCTGCTGGATGTAGCCGACGAACGCTTCGCCGGTGATCAGCGGGGTGATCTGGAACGCCGTGCCGACGTCGGTTTCGAAGCCATGCGACGAGCGCTTGATCCCGGAGCTGTCGAACGTCGATTGATAAATCCGGCTATTGGCCTGGGCGGCGACGAAGGCGTGGTATCCCGGGATGATCTCGTAGCTGACGCGCGGGCCGCCATGGACCTCGAGGCGATTGCGGTCGGTTTCGTGCAACGCCGCGCCCGAGCTGGTGAGTGTATTGTCGTAGGTGAAGTAATCGACACCGGCGTTCGCTTGCAGACCGAGGACACCGCGCTCACGGTCGAATTTGAGCAAGCCGCTGGCTTCCTGATATTCGGTCGGATGCAGCTGAGTCGGAACCGAGCTCGGCGACGTGCGATCCTCGTGGGCGTTCTGGAAGCCCACCGCGCCGCTCAGATATTCGCCATGCAGAATGTCGAGCCGGCCGTTGCTGACCAAGCTGTAATTGGTCTGGTTCTCGCCGACCTGGCTGGCATAGCGGCGGACCTCACCGTTGGCGAGGAAGTTGAGTGCGCTGCTGCCCCAGTTGGACAACAGCGACGCCGCCGGTCGCAGCGATGTGTAGAAGTCGCTTTTTTCATGGGATTGGCTGGCGAAGATGTTGGAGTTCCAGAACTCCTCGACCTCGGCGCTGGGATAGAAGAAGAAATCGCCGAGGCGCAAGCCGACCGGGTCATAGTCGGGCCGCGGATGCTGCAGAACGCTTTGACGCTCCGGCACCGTGGCTTCCGGCGCTTCGAGGCCGATGATCTGCGCGATAGCGGCGTGACCCGAGGCGGTGAGTGCGACACTCGCCACGAGGGCGATCCCCCACTTGTGCATGCGCAGAATCCCCTTGCTTTTGTGACGGTTCAAAGCCGACGCGGAGACGGATTGTAATAAAGCAGGCACGGCTTTGGATAGAGCCGGATAGGCGCACAAAGAGCCAATTCCCGGCCGCTGTTGCAAATTTGCCGCCGAATTGGCCACAAATTTGCCCCAGTGGCAGCCTGCCATGCCGGTGTTACGGCGCGTCAGTGATGCGCGACGTGGCCTGCATTTTGGATCGCATTCTGGACGTAGACATGCACCGCCTGGCCGCCGGTCGTGGTCGCGGCATATTCGGTGAAGCCGACCATCTGACTCGCGTTGCCGCCGCCCTGTCCGACTTGTGTCACGGGCTGACTGATCTGCGTCCAGGTCGAACCCGTGCCCGCCAGATTCACCGTGTCGCTGGTGCCACCGAGAATCCACAGCGCCGCTGCACCGGCGGCGTTCTGGACCGCCGTCGGCTCGTGTTGCGCCAGATTGAACACGTCGTTGGCGGTCAACGTGATGCTGTTGGCGGTGCTCGAATGCGCGCCGTCGGTCAGGTCGAAGACTTCGACGTTTTTGACGTTGCCGGTGGTCGGGTCGCTGCTCAGCGTCGAGGTGAAGTCGAGGTTCTGCGCGTTCGCGCTTTCGATTTCGAGCACGTTGAGGCCGCCGTTGGCCGCGCTCGAACCCGGTGCGCCGTCGATATGCGTGTTCGCGTCGATCGTCGCCGTGCTGCTCCATTCGATCACGCTGGTCGCGCCGGCGGTCGTCGAGCCATTGAGCGTCGCGGCGTCCGAATTGACGCCACTAAAAGCGTAGTTGACGGCATCGGCCTGACCGGCGCCGTTCGCCGACGTGCTGCTGCCGTCGAACAGATAACCGAAGCTGCCGTTGACTCCACTTAAGGCATCGTTGAAGGGCGTCAGTGCCGTCAATATCGTACCGCTGTCCTGCGACGCGCCGGCGGCGCTGGCATTGCCCGTGTCGCCGGGGTCGCCGAGCGTATCGAGCGCCGGATTGATCACCGCGGCAAAAGCGTGCTGGCCTGGTCCGATTGTGGCGTTGATGTTGAAGCTCTCGCCTTCGATTGCGACGCTTGAAACCGCAGCGCCCGGACCTGACAGATATTCGAGGCTCACCAGCGCCGGATCGTTTGGCTGCACGACGGTACCCGATTCGGGCGTCACGGCGACGTGGCCGGTATTGTCGACGGTGACCAGTTGCTGGAACGAATGCGCCGGATCGGCGGCGTCGGTATAGGTCAGCAGCATGCTGGTGGTCGAAGCCGGCGCCGCACTGACGCCGACCGTTGCCGCCGTCGACGCGACGTTGGCGGCGTAGAAGTCGAATTGGATCTGCTTGATGTCGGCTGGCGTCGTGCCCGCACTTTCGAAGCCGTTGCTGGTGGCGACGTCGAACACGTCCTGAAATCCGGCCTGATAGGTATGGAACGGTTGATTGACCGCCTGCGACATCAGATCGGTGCCGAGCTGCGACAGGATGTGCTCGCTCGCCGCCGACAGCTGGTAATCGTAATTGCCGGCCGCATCCATCGTGAAGGTGCCGAATTGACCGCCCAAAGCGACGCCCGGATTGGCGTGCGTGCCGAAAGCGGGCGGCGGCGATCCTGGCGTCCAGTAGCCTTCGATGAAAGCCGCGGGTGAGGACGCCACGACTTCGCTGATGTAGTTGCCGGTCTGGTCGACCGTACCGCCGCCAAGAGGCGGAATCGGATGAGTGCTGCCGAGGAAATACTGGTGCGTATCGAGGTCGGGCACCGTGAGGAAAGTGCCCGGAGGCGGCGGAGTCGGTGGGCCGGGCGGTCCCGGCGGCGTCGTGTTGCCGCCGCCGACGCCCTTCACGAATTCGTTGGTAATGCCGAAGCCGGTCGGCGCCAGCGGCCCTTCGGGAATGAGGCCCGATCCAATGCCGCCAATTTCGAACGGCGGGGTGCCGAAGCCGGTGTTTTCGACGATCGGACCAGCGGTGGGATTGATTTGATTCAACGCCGGACCGCCGCACGGACCGACGAGCGACAGATGGAACGCCTGGAGCAACTCGCTCGGCGTGATCACGGTGCCGTCCGGCAGCTCAAACGGTGCCGGTTGCGGGCCGTAGAATCCGATGATGTCGTGCAGCGTGACCTGCGCGCCGTCGGGGAAGGTCAGCGTGACGTCCTGGCCGTGCTCCGTCGCTTTGAGATCAAGCGGATTGAAGTCGAACGCCAGCGGCTGGTTGGGGACCACCGGAACGACGATGTGCTCGCCCGCCGCCGGCTCGTGGACGGCGATTGGCGGTCCGACCGGCGGCCCGGCATGCGGGACCGCGGATCGCGGCGGGCAGTAGGTCTCGGGCGGCCCAGCCTGCGGGTTGACCTGCTGAAGCTGTTCGACACCGCCGGTGTGCTGAATCAGGGGCGAGGCGGTATGCGCCGCGCGGATCAAATGGCTCATTTCAGCCACGGCCGGTCTCCAGCAAGATCATCATGGTTAAAATCCCAGCAAAAGCTCGCATGTCGGTCACGATCACTCAAAGAGATTTGGCGGCAAAGCGATACAGCCTGGTGTGATTCTTTACTCCCACCGGATCCAGCGTCCGCGCGAGCGCGGCGCCAACCAGCGCCGGCGCATGGCGATGACGGCGAGCAGACCGCTGCCGAAGAGGAACAGCGTTGCCGGCTCGTTGACGGAGGGGATGCACTGGCCGGCGCTGTTGGTCACGCACACCGGCGAGGCCTGATTGGTCAGCGCGAATTCGGCAGTGAAGCCGGCCGGCAAGCCGCCGTCGAAGACGACGTCGCCCTGGTTGTTGGCGGTCGAATTACCGACGCCGATGCTAGTGAAATAGACAATGTTGCTGGTGGTAAGGATTTTACCTTCATTGCCCGTGACGGTGTAGGTCGCAAGGTTATGCGGCGCCGTGGCGGTCGAGCCGATGCTGCAATTGCCCGGCGCCAAGTTGGTGAAGCACAAGGTCTCGCTGGGCACGATGTTGAAGATTGGGCTGCCGGTGCTGCCGATCAGCATCAGGTCTTGGATGGGCACGCTGGTGTTGTTGACGACGCCGATCAAAACGCCGTTGTTGTTGAAGCCGTTGTTGGTCAGGGTCGAACCGTTGCTCGGAAAGCTGACCGCGACGTTGAAATTGCCGCCGGTCTGCGTGACGGTCAGGACCTCGCTGCAGTCGGTGATCGTGCTGCTGACGCCGCTGCCACCGGTGATCGCGGAGCAGGTGCTCGCCGCGGCCGGCTGCGCGCTCAGGATGCCGAGCGCGGGAAGTGCCAGCAGGGCACAGGTGGCGAGCGCCAGTGCCAGGCGGCGAGAAAAGACGAGCATGAATGCCTCCTTCGGACCGAAGAGCATTCTGCTCGATTAACCATATTCGATTTCGGATTAACCATATATCACCGCCATCCCGGGAATGCAAATAGAGAAATAGAATTCGCCAAGACGTCGCTTAATAATAGTTAAAGGTAATCTTGGTTAATATTGGTAAATGCTCAGCGCTTGGCGATGTCGATGAGATAGGCGGCGAAATCGGCGGGCTTCAGCTTGAGCGCGACGCGCTCGGACTCGCCGGCCAGCGCGCGCGCAACCAGGATGTGATTCTCGACATGGGCGGGATCGACCTTGAACAGGCCGACGGTGTCGCGGATGCGCGGGTAGTAGCGCGGATCGATAGGTTTTTCCCGGCGCGCGACGCGCTCGATCAGCTGCGTCTCGTCGCCGCCGTCGGCGGCAACCGATTTCACCAACTGCCAATCGTCTTCGCCGGCCCAACCGCGCGCGATCAGCGCCTTCGGATCTTCATCGGCATAGCCGAATTTGTAGACATGCTTGCTGAGGCCGACGTCCGACGCCCATTTGCCGAGTTTGACGCTGCGTGCCACGTAAATCGCGGCCATCGGGGTTCTCCCGCTTTTGTGCTGCCGGCGAGCTAACGCTGCCACCCGCGGTCGGTCAATCGAATCTGCTTGCCGCCGCGTCGTCGCTTCCGTAACCCATCGCGGATGATGCGGCGTCTCATCGCCTTTTTCGTCGCGGCGCTGCTGGCGGCATTCGCGCCGCCGGTCGCAGCGGCAACGTTCCGCTGGGCGCACGATTCCGATATCGCGTCGCTCGATCCCTATTCGCGGAACGAGACGCTCCAGCTTTCATTGCTCGGCAACGTCTATGAGCCGCTGGTCCGCCGCGGCCGCGCGCTTCAGCTCGAACCGGCGCTGGCGGCCAGTTGGCGCCAGGTGGCGCCATTGGTCTGGCGCTTCGAGCTGCGGCCGGGCGTGCGGTTCCAGGACGGAACGCCCTTCGGCGCCGACGACGTGGTGTTTTCCTACCGGCGCGCTGTCGGTTCCGGGTCGAAGATCGCCTTGGCGCTGGCGGCAGTGCG
Organism: Allostellaceae bacterium; assembly: GCA_035275845.1. GTDB lineage: Bacteria > Pseudomonadota > Alphaproteobacteria > ATCC43930 > CGMCC-115725 > REEB95. The sequence continues at coordinate 28,066 of DATEMD010000128.1, forward strand.
TGACGTCCGGGCGGTGGACGCGCAGACGGTCGACATCATCACGACGATGCCTGATCCGACGCTGCCCGAAGAGATCGTGCCGTGGAATATCATGAGCGCCGCCTGGTGCCGGACGCATGGTGCCGAACAAGTCGCTGATGCCGCGGCTGCCGACAGCTATGCCGCCGATCACGCCGATGGCACCGGCCCCTTTTCCGTCGAATCGCGGGTGCCAAGCGAGCAGACCGTGTTGGTCGCCAATCCGAACTGGTGGGGCAAATCGGCCGGCAATGTCGATCGCGCCGTCTTTCGGCCGATTGCCGACAGCGCCACGCGGCTTGCCGCGTTGACGGCGGGCACGGTCGACATGATCGCCAGCGTCCCACCCGAGGACCTGGGGACGCTGGCGCAGACGCCGGGTGTGCGCATCGTCCACGCGGCCAGTACGCGCACGATCATCCTGGGCTTCAGGCACGTCCGCGTGGTGAAAATCCCGTATCACCCGGCGCGAATAAATCCGCTTGCCGATCGCCGGGTGCGCGCCGCTTTCGCCCAGGCGATCGACGAGAACGCAATCGTGGCGACGGTGATGCACGGCTTGGCGACGCCGGCCGGACTCATCGTCGGTCCGGGTGTGCGCGGCTTCGATCCGGCGCTCAACCAGCGGCCGACCTACGATCCGGCGGCGGCGCGCCGGCTGCTGGCGGCCGCTGGCTATCCGAACGGCTTCGCGCTGACCATGGATTGTCCGAACGACCGTTACCTCAACGACGCGGCGATCTGCGTCGCTGTCGCCGCCGATCTCGCCAAGATCGGCGTGCGCGCGACGCTGTTGGCGCAGCCGCGTAGCCAGTATTTCACCAAGCTGCTCGATCCGTTGCGCGGCGCCGATTTCTATCTAATGGGTTGGCGACCGGCGAACGACGACGCGCTGGACGCCCTGACCAATCTGGCTGCAACGCGCAGCGATCGCCTGCATGCCGGTGCTTTCAACGTCGGCGGCTATTCGAATCCGGCGCTCGACTCCCTGATCGCCCATGCCCGACACGAAGGCCTCGGCAAAGCACGTGCCACGTTGCTGCGGGCCGCCCTCGCCGTAGTCAAAGACGATGTCGCC
>DATEMD010000129.1:0-2795 GCA_035275845.1 Allostellaceae bacterium
GCGGCCCACCGCCATGCCGAGGCCGGCGGAGATCGAGGTCGAGCTGTGCGCGGCGCCGAACGGATCGTATTCGCTCTCGCTGCGCCGAGTGAAGCCGGAAAGACCGCCGCCCTGCCGCAAGGTGCGGATGCGGTCGCGGCGGCCGGTGAGGATCTTGTGCGGATAGGCCTGATGGCCGACGTCCCAGATCAGCCGGTCGTTCGGCGTATCGAAAACGTAGTGCAGCGCGACCGTGAGCTCGACCACGCCGAGACCGGCGCCGAGATGGCCGCCGGTGACCGACACCGCGTCGACCAGCTCGCGGCGCAGTTCGCCAGCGAATTGCGGCAGCTGACTTTCGTCGAGCTTGCGCAGGTCAGCCGGTGTGTTGACTTGATCGAGCAGAGGCGTCAGGTCGTTGCGCAACAGCGGCGTGCTCATGGGTCTCGTGGAGTCGTGGTGGACGGAATCCCTCGGGCCGCGTCGTCACGCGGCGCTCGACCGAAGACTAAACACAGAACGGCGAAAGAAGCAATTTAGTTACTTGTCATAGCCCAGAATTCGCCTCATTTTGCCGATGGTTAGCCCCCTGGTCGGGTGGCGAATTCTGCGTATAATGCGCCGCAACACGGCAGGCGGCCGTGACCGTCTCCCGGAGAGTGAGGATTTGCATGCGTGTGGTTTTGGCTCAGCCGCGTGGATTCTGCGCCGGTGTCGAGCGCGCCATCGACATCGTCGAGCGGGCGCTCGAAAAGTACGGCCCGCCGATCTATGTCCGCCACGAGATCGTGCATAACAGGCATGTCGTCGAGCGACTCCGGGCCAAGGGCGCGCATTTCGTCGACGAGCTCGACGAGGTTCCGCCGGGCGGCGTCACCATCTTCAGCGCCCACGGCGTGTCGAGCGCGGTCGAGGACGCTGCCGCCGACCGCAGCTTGCCGGTGATCGACGCCACCTGCCCGCTGGTCTCCAAGGTGCACAGCGAAGGCCAGCGCTATGCAGCGCAAGGCCGCGAGATCGTGCTCGTCGGCCACGCCGGCCACCCTGAGATCGAAGGCACGATGGGCCGCATCAACGGCAAGGTGCACCTGATTTCGCGTGCCGACGAGGTCGCCGGCCTCAAGGTCAGCAATCCGCACAAGCTCGCCTTCATCACCCAGACCACGCTGTCGGTCGACGACACCAAGGCGGTGATCGACGCATTGCGCCAGCGCTTCCCCGACATCGTCGGACCCGACACCAAGGACATCTGCTACGCGACCCAGAACCGTCAGCGCGCGGTGCGGGAACTGGCGCAGCAGGTCGACGTTGTTCTGGTCGTGGGCGCCGCCAACAGCTCGAATTCGAACCGGTTGCGCGAGATCGCCGCCGAACAGGGCGTCAAAGCCTATCTGGTCGCCGATGCCGACGCGCTCGACCCGACATGGGTCAATGGCGCGAAGGCGGTCGGCATCACCGCCGGCGCATCGGCGCCCGAAGAGCTGGTGCAGAATTTGATCGCGCGGCTCAAGCAGCTGAGCGACGTCGAATGCGAGAAGCTGCCCGGCATCACCGAAAACGTGCGCTTCCGCATGCCCCCCGAGCTCGCCGAAACCACCGGCTGAGAGCTTCGCACCCGATTAGAGAAGAGAGGTCGAACCCGTGTCCGTTCCGATCCATCAAATGATCCGCGTCGGCGCCTATGTGATGAAACAGCGCCTGACCGGCGTCGAGCGCTATCCGCTGGTGCTCATGCTCGAGCCGCTGTTCCGCTGCAACCTCGCCTGCGCCGGCTGTGGCAAGATCGACTATCCCGACAAGATCCTGAACCAGCGCCTGTCGGTCGCCGAATGCCTCCAGGCAGTCGACGAATGCGGCGCACCCGTGGTGTCGCTCGCCGGCGGCGAGCCCCTGCTCCACCGCGAGATCGAGCAGATCGTCGAAGGCATCATCGCGCGCAAGAAGTTCGTCTATCTGTGCACCAACGCGCTGCTGCTCGAGAAGAAGATCGACCGCTTCAAGCCGAGTCCGTTCTTCGTCTGGTCGATCCATCTCGACGGCGACAAAGAGATGCACGACCACTCGGTGTGCGAGGAAGGCGTCTACGAAAAGGCTGCGGCGGCGATCAAGCTCGCCAAGTCACGCGGCTTCCGCGTCAACATCAACTGCACGCTGTTCGACGGCACACAGCCCGAGCGCGTCGCGCGCTTCTTCGACACGATGATGGAAGCCGGGCTCGACGGCATCACGGTGTCGCCGGGTTACGCCTATGAGCGCGCCCCGGACCAGGCGCACTTCCTCAACCGGCGCAAGACCAAGGAGCTGTTCCGCGGCATCTTCCGCGCCAAGAACGGCACCAAGTGGTCGTTCAGCCAGTCAGGCCTGTTCCTCGACTTCCTTGCCGGCAATCAGTCCTATCACTGCACGCCGTGGGGCAATCCGACGCGCAACGTCTTCGGTTGGCAGCGGCCGTGCTACCTGCTGGGCGAAGGCTACGCCAAGAGCTTCAAAGAGCTGATGGCGGGCACGGATTGGGACGCCTACGGCACCGGCAATTACGAGAAGTGCGCCGATTGCATGGTCCATTCGGGCTACGAGGCGACCGCTGTGGTCGACGCCGTGAAGCATCCGCTCAAGGCGCTTGGCGTCGCGCTGCGCGGCGTCAAGACCGAGGGTGAGATGACGCCCGAGATCAACCTCGATAAGCAACGGCCGGCGCAATACGTCTTCTCGCGCCACGTCGAAGAGGCGATGGAGCGGATCGAAGCCGCCGAGTAGGCGCGGCTGCCCCGCTTGAAGCCGATAGGCGGCCGGCGGCGTGGGGACACCGCCGACCG
>DATEMD010000130.1:0-2126 GCA_035275845.1 Allostellaceae bacterium
GCGCAAGGAGTTCACGGCGCACGAGCTGACCACGGCCTACATCAAGTCGATGGAAGCGGCGCGGCCGTTCAAGGCCTATCTGGTGGAGACGCCGGACCGTGCGCTCGCCGCGGCGAAGCAATCCGACGCACGGCTGCAAAAAGGCGACGGCTTGCCGCTCGACGGTATACCCGTCGCCGTCAAGGACCTGTTCTGCACCGAGGGTGTTGAAACCACGGCGGCGTCGAAAATCCTCGCCGGTTTCGTGCCGCCTTATGAATCGACGGTGACCGCGAACCTCTGGCGCAACGGCGCGCTGATGCTCGGCAAGGTCAATCTCGACGAATTCGCCATGGGCTCGGCGACGATCACCAGTGCGCGTGGCCCGACCGAGAATCCGTGGCGCCGGCGTGGCGACAACAGGCCGCTCGTGCCCGGTGGGTCGTCCGGCGGCTCGGCGTCGGCGGTGGCGGCACGCGCAGCGCTGGCGGCAACCGGTACCGATACCGGCGGCTCGATCCGCCAGCCGGCAAGCTTCTGTGGCATCGTCGGCTTGAAGCCGACCTACGGAAGGTGTTCACGCTGGGGCATCGTCGCCTTTGCCTCGTCGCTCGATCAGGCGGGGCCGATGACGCGCGACGTGCGCGACGCTGCCATCATGCTCCAGGCAATGGCTGGCCACGATCCGAAGGATGCAACGTCGGCGCCCGTGCCGGTGCCGAATTTCGAAGCCGCGGTCGGTCAATCGATCAAGGGGATGCGTATCGGTATTCCCAAGGAATACCGGCTCGACGGCATGCCGAAAGAGATCGAGGCGTTGTGGCAGCGCGGCATCGAGTGGGTCAAGGCGGCGGGCGCGACGACGGTCGACATCAGCCTGAAGATGACCAAATACGCACTTGCGACCTATTACATCATCGCGCCGGCCGAGGCCTCGTCGAACCTCGCGCGCTACGACGGCGTGCGGTTCGGTTTGCGCGTGCCCGGTGAGACGCTTGAGGCGATGTACGAAAACACCCGCGGCCAGGGCTTCGGCGCCGAAGTTCGCCGCCGCGTGCTGATCGGCACCTACGTGCTGTCGGCGGGATATTACGACGCCTATTATCTCAAGGCGCAGAAGGTCCGGACGCTGATCGCGCGCGATTTCGACGACGCGTTCAAGAGCTGCGACGCGATGCTGACGCCGACCGCGCCGTCGGCGGCCTTCGCGATCGGCGAGAAGATGGACGATCCGATCGCCATGTATCTGAACGACGTCTTCACGGTGCCGGTCAATTTGGCGGGCTTGCCCGGCATCTCGGTTCCTGCCGGGCTGTCGGCCGATGGACTGCCGCTGGGATTGCAGATCATCGGCAAGGCCTTCGACGAGGAGACCGTGTTGCGCGTTGCAGCGGTGCTTGAGGACGCCGCTAAGTTCGACGCCGTGCCGGCGTTCGTCGCGGGTGCGGCATGAGCAATCTCGTGAAAGGCCAAAGCGGCGATTGGGAGGTCGTGATCGGCCTCGAGGTTCACGCTCAGGTCATCTCCAACGCCAAACTGTTTTCGGGCGCGGCGACCGAGTTCGGCGCCGAGCCCAACACCCAGGTCTCGACCGTTGATGCCGCATTTCCCGGCATGCTGCCGGTGCTCAATCGCTTCTGCGTGGAGCAGGCGGTCAAGACCGGCCTTGGCCTCGACGCGCAGATCAATCTTCAATCGGTCTTCGACCGAAAGAATTATTTCTATCCCGATCTGCCGGCCGGCTATCAGATTTCGCAATTCTCTCGGCCGATCGTCGGCAAGGGCACGCTCGTGCTCGACATGCCGGATGGCACGGCGCGCGAGGTTGGCATCACGCGCCTTCATCTCGAGCAGGACGCTGGCAAGAGCCTGCACGACCAGCATCCGTCCAAGACCTATGTTGATCTCAACCGCGCGGGCGTCGCGTTGATGGAAATCGTCTCGGAGCCCGACTTGCGCACCGCCGAGGAGGCCGGCGCCTATCTGCGCAAGTTGCGGGCGATCCTGCGCTATCTCGGCACCTGCGATGCCAACATGGAAGAAGGCAACATGCGTTGCGATTGCAACGTCTCGGTGCGCAAGCCCGGCGGCAAACTCGGCACGCGATGCGAGATCAAGAACGTCAACTCGATCCGCTTCGTCATGCA
>DATEMD010000131.1:0-5226 GCA_035275845.1 Allostellaceae bacterium
TCGGCCAGATAAACGAACGGCGAATGACGCAAATCGTCGGTGCCGGGCTTGAAGGCCAGCCCCAAGAGCGCGACCTTGCGGCGACCCTCGTCGAGGATCGCCTGGAGCGCGCGATCGATATGCGCGTCGTTCGCCGGCATCACGCTCGACAGGAACGGCAAGGCGATATCGCCAGCTTTCGCCAAGGCAACCAGGGCCGAGATATCCTTGGGCAGACACGAGCCGCCGAAAGCAAAGCCCGGCCGGAGATAGGCCGGCGAGATGTTGAGTTGGCGGTCTGCGCAAAACACCTTCATCGCCTCTTGCGCGTCGACGCCGAGGCTCTTGAGCAACACGCCCGCCTCGTTGGCAAAGGCGATCTTGACCGCATGAAACGCATTCGAAAGGCACTTCACCGATTCCGCCACGCCGGTCGTGGTACGGATGAACGGCGCGTCGATGCCGCGATAGAGCGCTTCGACCGCTTCGTAGCCTGCCTCGTCGGGCGCGCCGGCAATAGTGAAAGGCGGATTGCGGAAGTCCCGGACCGAGCATCCTTCGCGTAGGAATTCGGGATTGAAGGCGACGGCGATACCGTTGTCGCCATCGCGGCCGGATTTCGCCGCCAGCATCGGCCGCATGCGCTCCGTCGTGGTTCCGGGCGGCACCGTCGAGCGCAGCACAACCGTATGGCTGCCGTTCTTGTGGCGGAGCGCCGCGCCGATGCCGTCGACGACGGCGTCGAGCGCGTCGAGCATCGGCGCACCGTTGCGGCCCATCGGTGTGCCGACCGAGATCAGCGAGACGTCGCTTTGCAGAACGGCTGCCTCGGTGTCGGCGATCGCGCGCAAGCGGCCCGCTTTGACGCCCGCAGCGACGGCCTCGTCGATCCCCTCTTCGACCACCGGTGAAAGGCCGCGATTGATCATATCGATCTTGGCGGGATTGACGTCGACACCGATGACGTCGTGACCGAGTTCGGCAAAACACGCGGCCGAAACCGTCCCGACATAGCCCATACCAAATACGGAAATACGCATGCGAAATCGCCCCACTCACCGGCGAGAGGCCGGGTCAGCGGCATTGAACGGCGATTTCCTTAATTTCGCGTGAGGGCGGCAGACTTATGGTTAAGGAAGCACTAAGCCGACGGCAGTTCGGACGCGCCGCCATGCGCCGCCGACCAGCCCACCGGATCGTTCAGGAACTTTTCCACCTCGCGCACCGTCGGCGCGTCGAACCGGCCTTGGGCCTTGGCCACCTTGAGCACATCCCACCAGTTGGCGAGCGAATGAAGCTTCACGCCGATTTCGGCCATCAGCTGTTCGCTCTGGGGAAAGATGCCGTAATGAAAAATGACGAATGTATGCTCGACGATCGCACCGGCCTGGCGTAGCGCCTTGCAGAAATGGACCTTGCTGCGACCGTCCGTCGTTAGATCCTCGACCAGCAGCGTGCGTGCGTTCTCGCGGATGTCGCCTTCGATCTGCGCGTTGCGGCCGAAGCCCTTGGGCTTCTTGCGCACGTACTGCATCGGTAGCATCAGCCGGTCCGCGATCCATGCGGCAAACGGGATACCGGCGGTTTCGCCGCCGGCAATCACGTCGATCGACTCGAACCCGACTTCGCGCAGAATGGTGGACGTGGCGAATTCGCATAACGTCTCACGGACACGCGGGTAGAAAATCAGGCGCCGGCAATCGATATAGACCGGGCTCGCCCAGCCGGAGGTGAAGATAAACGGCGTCGACGCATTGAAGTTGACGGCGCCCACCTCGAGCAGGATCTGCGAAGTCACCTGCTGAATGAGTTCGCGATCGGGAAACGTGGCGCTGAAATTCATGGCCTGCGATCCGCGTGGCTAATGGCGCGACTTTCTGCGGCCCGATGGCGCACGAGTCAAGCGCATTTCAGCCACGGCGCCGTTGGCGGACCGAGCGATGACTTCGGCCAGCCGCGCCGCTGCCCGCGGGCCTTTGAGCGCACGGCCCCAAAGGTCCGCAGCGAGCTTCTCATAAAGCCCGACCGCCTCGGGGGCGGCCGTCACCGTCGCGACCCCATGCCGGACATTCGGCATCTCGCTGATGCGGAATGGGCTGACGGTCAGGACGGTCTCCTTCTTCGACTGAAAAATCTGAAACGCAACGTTGGGCAGTGTTTCATCGACCAGCCCGACTTCAATCCCCGGCCGCTGATCCGTCAGAAAATGCACGATGTTCTCGATCTCGTACCGCGCCGCCATACGCCGGCGCGTCCATTCCTCGTGCGGCAATCCGAAACGGCCGATGAGACCGAGTTGCAGAAACCGTTCGACCTCCGGGATCGACGTCAAGGCAACGATGCGCGGCTTATGTGCCGCTTTGCGCGTGCCGAGGATCGCCATGATGGTTTCGATCTCGGCAAGCGCCTCGGGCGGCAGCGCGCCCGACGGCAAGGATTCGATCAACATTTGGCGCAGGTGCGTGCTGTAGTTCGCCGTCGTCAGCAGAAATGAAATCGGCATGAAACGCGCGATGACCTGATCGGCGACCGCTTCCAACTGCCGCATGCGCTCGAAATACGCGCCGGCTTTCGGATAGTACTCGACCCCGACACCGAGCAGCGACGCGAGCGACGTGTTGAGCACGTGCGCGAGCGCATCAAGCGTCTCGATTTTGACGATTTCGCCCGCCTCCATACGATAGAGTGCAGAGCGAGAGATGTTGAGACGATGGGCAATTTCTTCGGCCTTTAAGCCGCTGCCCCTGCGATAGGCCTTAAGCCGCCGGCCTATATCCTTACGGCGTGTATCCACGCTCCCCTCGTCGTCCGCATCTTACGTGTGCGGATCGTCCACGCGATAGCCACACCATAACGAGATGATACCGGTTCGTCACGTCGCTTCGACGACCGCCTCTTGCGGATTGTGCGAGCCGTGCTCCTCGCGGATGGCGCCGAGCATGAGGCGATCGAACCCACCCATCGCATAGCCGATGGCCGAGCCGAACAGCGCCTTCTTGGCGTAGATGCTTGGCACGTCGGAAGCGGCACGCGCCGCGGCAGAACGAGGCGCTGATATCGACGTCAGAGCCTCCGCTATTATTTTCGGTCAAATCGATTATGATCGCTTGTCCTATTTTTGAGACGGCCGTCCCGCGACGTCAATTGTCCGCGACCGGCCAGCAATCAGCACGAACAGCCGGCGGCAGCGCCCGGATCAGCGCAGCAACCGACAACCGGAGACGCGGATGAACCCAATCCGGTGCGATTTCGGCCAGCGGCAGCAGCACGAACGCACGCTCGTGCATTCGCGGATGCGGCACGATCGGCGCAACGTCGCGGACCACGTCGTCATAGGCGATCAGGTCAAGGTCGAGCGAGCGCGCAGCGTTCGGTTCGCCGCGCTGCCGCCCGAAACGCGCTTCGATGGCGCCGAGCCTTCCAAGCAATGTCGGCGGATCCAATTCGCATTTGATGGCGGCGACGGCATTGAAGTAGTCGGGCTGATCCGATTTCGGCACCGGCGAACTCTGGTAAAAGTGCGACCGCGCCACAATCTCGCCGCCTTCCTGTGCGAGGGAACGCAGTGCGTGCTCAAGCGTCGTGCGCGGCGGTCCGACATTGCTCGGCAGATTGGCGCCCAAGGCAATCAGGATCATTCGCGGCAAACTTTCGGCAGGCGCGGCCGCTTGACGCGCGCGACGCGACGGCGGTCAAATGCGCGGCATAATGTCGGTGTCATTGAGTGGAGTTACGCATGACATTTTACCCCGAAGAAAGAATTGCATTGTTCATCGATGGCGCCAACCTCCACGCCGCAGCTCGGGCCTTGGGTTTCGATATCGATTACAAGCGACTGTTGCAGTTATTCGGGGAGAAGGGCCACCTGATCCGCGCCTTCTATTACACGGCGTTGATCGAGGACCAGGAATATTCGCCTCTCCGCCCGTTGGTCGACTGGCTCGACTACAATGGCTACACCATGGTCACCAAGCCGACCAAGGAATACACCGACGCTATGGGGCGCCGAAAGGTCAAGGGCAACATGGATATCGAGCTCGCCATCGACGTGATGGAGATGGCGCAATATCTCGACCATATCGTGTTGTTCTCCGGCGACGGCGATTTTCGCCGGCTGGTCGATGCGATCCAACGAAAAGGTGTTCGTGTCACCGTGGTGTCGACCATCCGCTCTGCGCCGCCGATGGTCGCCGATGAACTCCGACGGCAGGCGGACATGTTCATCGAACTTCAGGATCTGGCGCCGCAGATCATGCGGCATCGCGACGAGGCATCGCCGCGGCAAGGTCAGCCCTTCAACCAGATGAGCGACAGCGAGGCGTGAGCACGTCGTCGGGCCCGGGTACGCCCGGGCGGGATTGCGCGCTCTGCCCGCGCCTGGTGGGGTTCCGCGTCGCACAGCGTGCCGCGGAGCCGGCTTGGCACAACGCGCCGGTGCCGTCGTTTGGCAATCTCGATGCGCGGCTCCTGATCGTAGGATTGGCGCCGGGCCTCAAAGGCGCCAACCGCACCGGGCGTCCGTTCACCGGCGATTACGCCGGCGTTTTGCTCTACGGTACGCTGATCAAGTTCGGCTTCGCGCGCGGCACCTATGAAGCGCGCGTCGAGGATGGTCTGACGTTGGTCGGCTGTCGGATCACCAACGCCGTCCGCTGCGTACCGCCAGCCAACAAGCCCGAGACACCGGAGATTCGCAGTTGCGGCCAATTCCTTGCCGCCGAGATCGCAGCGATGCCGCGGCTGTCGGTGGTCCTCGCGCTCGGTCAGATCGCGCATCAAGCGGTGCTTGCGGCGCAGGGGCAGAAGCGCGCGCGCTATCGCTTTGCACACGGCGCGATCCACGCTCTGCCGGCGGGTCTAATTCTGGCCGACAGCTATCACTGCTCCCGCTACAACACCAACACCGGTCAGCTTACGTCGGCGATGTTCGAGGCGGTTTTCGCCGAGTTGAGGCGCCGGCTCGCGTCGCCATAATTCCGGCGCGCGTCAGCTCAGCCACGCTCGCGCAAGAGCCGCGCACGCGAACGCTGCCAATCGCGCTCTTTTTCGGCTTCGCGCTTGTCGGCCTTGCGTTTGCCTTTGGCAACGCCGAGCGCCAGCTTGGCGCGGCCGCGCTCGTTGAAATAGATCGACAGCGGCACCAGCGTGATGCCATCGCGCTTCACGGCGCCCAGCAACTTTGCGATTTCCCGATTGCGCAGCAGCAATTTGCGCGGCCGGCGCGGCTCGTGGTTGACGCGCGCCGCC
>DATEMD010000132.1:0-2576 GCA_035275845.1 Allostellaceae bacterium
CGATCACCACCACCGGCTGCACGATTCATGTCTTCGACCACACCGGCGCCGATATCGGCGGCAGCGTGAGTTGGAGTTCGACAGGAGAATGAAAAAATGAGCGTTGGCCAATTCCTGCAAAGCAACTACACGACGCAGACCGGCACCGCTTACCCGCTGGCGATCGATGCCGATTGGGCCGTGGCTGCGCGGCTTGTCGACAATTTCGCACCGCACGCGCAAACCACACCGAACATGAGTGTGACGCTCGACGCCGGCCATCTGTTCAACGGCACGACGCTCACCGAGATCGCGGCGCAAAGCACCGGCATGATCGCCGCGCCGGTTTCGAATCCGCGCATCGACCGCGTCGTGATCGACCGCGTCAGCGGCGCGGTGTCTGTCGTTACCGGCACCGAAGCCGCGTCGCCTGCGCCGCCGGCGATTCCGGCCGGCAAGGCGCCGGTGGCGCAGGTGCTGCTCCAGACCGCGTCGACTGCGATCGGCAATTCCATGCTGACCGACGAACGTGATCTCGGCGCGCTCGGCTTCGCCTCGGGCGCCTATACCTCCGTCGGTTCCGCGGCGACGCAGAATGTCGGCACCGCCGCCGGCAACGTCGTGCAGCTCGACGGCAGCGGCCGCCTCCCGGCGGTCGACGGCTCGCAGCTTATCAATGTTGGTGCCTTCACCACCGGTGACGTCAAGCTGACCTTTAAGACCGTCGCCGACACCGGCTGGGTGATGATGAGTGACGGAACGATCGGCAGCGCAAGCTCTAGCGGTACGACACGCGCTAACGCCGACTGCCAGAACCTGTTCACGCTGTTATGGAATAACATCTCAAACGCAAACTGTCCGGTTTCGAGTGGTCGCGGCGCCAGTGCAGCAGCGGATTGGAGCGCCAACAAGACGATCGCGCTGCCCAAGGCGCTCGGCCGCGCGCTGGCCATCGCCGGTTCGGGCGCCGGCCTCACCACGCGCAATCTCGGCGACACGACCGGCGAGGAGACTCACACGCTGACTCAAGCCGAGATGCCGAGTCATACGCATACTTATACTGCGGGCGTTACAACAAATCCGAACCCAGGAATGGGAAGCTGCGTTTTCTCGCCTTCGGCGGCCATCCCAACCAGTGGCAATACAACTGGAAGTGCTGGTAGCGGCAGCGCGCATAACAACATGCAGCCGACGACGTTCCTCAACGTGATGATCAAGCTGTGAGGCGTCGATGTTTCACCATCATCTGATCAACGACACCGTGCGCGCCGTCGCCGGCGATCAGGCGTACCTGGATACGCACGCAAATTTTGCCGCAGACCATGGCGCGACGGTGCCCGATCTCCCTGCTGGCGCGATCGAGCGGATTTACGAATCAGGTATCCGCCACGCCATCTCGAACGGCCGCGCGATCATCGCTGGCGGCTCGCAGCCCTGGGCCTTCGGCGACGCGGCGATCGCCAAGGTCACGGGGCTGCTTTCTGCGCAGGCCAAGCGCAACACACCGCCGCCGAAGGCGCCGATGCCGGCGCCGCAGCCGAGCAAGACCGGGAAATCCAGCGGCACGGCGACCGTGGCGAGCTGATCGTGTCATTGCCGCGCCTGATTCCGCTTTCCGAACGCTACTATGCCTACGTCTTCGAGAAGGTGGGCGACGAGCTGCCGCTGCACGAGCACTCGTTTACACACGATACGGTTGTCACCAGTGGCAAAGTCGAATGGTTCACCGAGCGGCGGCGCGAGACGGTGGAGGCGTGGCATGTGATCACGTTCCCGGCAGGCGTGCGACACGGAATCGTCGCAGTAATGGATGGTGCAATGGTTCTTCAGTGTAATCGTGCCGATAACTGAAGTTAGCGCGCAAACAGATCGTCGAAACCGGCGAACGTCTTGACCAATCGATAACCGCGCTGCACCAGATGTTTCTGCAGCTTTTCGTCGCGGGTATTGTTTTCGACCGAGATTACTTTCACCTCGAACGCAGCGAGATCGAAGTCGCGAAGAATTCTCCATTCGGAGCCCTCCGTATCGATCGACATGTAATCGACACGCCGGATGTTATGCTCGGTGAGAAGGTCGTGCAGCGACCGAACCACGACGTCATAGGTTTTACGGTTCAGTCCGTGCTCCCGGATCAATCGGGTGTGGTGTTCGTCGAGGTTCGCCTTAAGGCCGCTATACATCAATTCATACGGGCCAGGCATTTCGACCTCGACGAAGGGCGCACGTCCGGTGCGATCGCCCACGGCACAGTTGACGCAGATCGCCGAGCGGTTGGCCTTTAACTTCTCGAACGCGGACGGCAACGGTTCCACGCACAGCCCCGTCCAGCCGAGCCTCTCGAAGAGCAGTGTGTTCGAATAAAGTGTGCCGTTGTAGGCACCAATGTCGGCGAAAACACCAGGTTCGACGCGGTCCTTGAAGAAGGTCTCGTAGACGAAGCGGTCCTGTCCGTGCTGCGAGAAGGATTGAAACGTGGCGCTCGCCATCGTGGCGAAGAATGACATACCCCCAGCTAAAAACTAATCCCCATGTTCTCCCGCACCTATGAAGACGCTGCGCGGGCGCTTGAGCTCGCGCGGGCGGCGCGCGCGCAA
>DATEMD010000133.1:0-2014 GCA_035275845.1 Allostellaceae bacterium
CACTTATTTCACTTGGCGCAACGACAAGACCGAACTGACCGACTACTTCACCGAGCTGACGCGTGGCGAGGTGCGCGAATATTTCCGCCCTCACCTTTTCACCAATACGCCCGACATCCTGCCGCGTTTTCTCCAGACCGGTGGCGCGGCAGCGTTCCGCATCCGCGCCGCGCTCGCGGCCACGCTCGGCGGCCTCTGGGGTATCTATAACGGCTTCGAGCTGTGCGAGAACCGCGCCCTGCCGGATTCCGAGGAATACGCCGATTCCGAGAAGTACGAATACAAGGTGTGGGACTGGGACCGGCCCGGCAACATCAAACCGTTCATCGCCGAACTCAACCGCATCCGACGCGAGAACATCGCCTTCACTGACGGGCTCAATCTGGAATTTCTGACGGTGGATAATCCGCGCATGCTGTTCTACGCCCGCATGCCGGTGGATGTGCATGAGAGCGTCTTCATTGCCGTCAGCCTCAATCCCGCCGGCGACGAGGCAGCGACGATCGAAATGCCCCTAACGCGCTTGGGGCTCGACAACGATGCGCGCTTCGTCGTCCGCGATCTGTTCACCGACGAGACCCTGCAATGGAACGGCGCGCGGCAGTCGATCTGGATCGGGCCGGGCCGACCGATCTTCGCTTTCAAGCTGGTGGAGCCCGGCGATGCCTGACGTCACGGCACGGACCGCCATACCCGAGGCCCGGGTCCAGTCCGACGCACCGGATTGGTACAAGGACGCCATCATCTACGAGCTGCACATCAAGGCGTTCTTCGATGCCAATAACGACGGCATTGGCGACCTCCCCGGCCTGATCGCCAAACTCGATTATCTTCAGGATCTCGGCGTAACGGCCATTTGGCTGCTGCCGTTCTTTCCGTCGCCGTTCCGCGACGACGGTTACGACGTGTCGGATTATCGCAATATCCATCCGGCCTACGGCACGCTGCGCGATTTCGGCCAGCTCGTGCGTGAAGCGCATCGCCGCGGCATGCGTATCATCGTCGAGCTGGTCGTCAATCACACGTCGGATCAACACCCGTGGTTCCAACGCGCTCGGCAGGCGAAACCTGGCTCGGTCTACCGCGACTATTACGTCTGGAGCCAGACCGAGGACAAATACAAGGGCACGCGCATCATCTTCAACGACACCGAGAAATCGAACTGGACGTGGGATCCCGTTGCCGGCGCGTTCTATTGGCACCGATTCTTCTCGCACCAACCGGATCTCAATTTCGACAACCCGCACGTCATTCGCTCGGTGCTGAACAACATGCGGTTCTGGGCGGACCTTGGCGTCGACGGATTCCGTCTCGACGCCGTGCCCTACCTTTGCGAGCGCGAGGGCACCGGCAACGAAAATCTTCCCGAGACGCATGCGGTCATCAAGCAGATGCGCGCGCAGCTCGACAGCGAGTTCCCGAACCGGCTCTTCCTGGCCGAGGCCAATCAGTGGCCAGAGGACGTGAAGGAGTATTTCGGCAACGGCGATGAATGCCACATGGCGTTCCACTTCCCGTTGATGCCGCGCATGTACATGGCAATCGCGCGCGAGGATCGCCACCCGATCACCGACATTCTGCGTCAGACGCCGGAAATTCCCGAATCCTCCCAATGGGCGATCTTCCTGCGCAATCACGACGAATTGACGCTCGAAATGGTGACCGACAGCGAACGCGACTATCTGTGGTCGACCTACGCCAACGATCCCCGCGCGCGCATCAATGTCGGCATCCGCCGGCGGCTGGCGCCGCTGATGGACAATGACCGGCGCAAGATCGAACTGATGAACTCGCTGCTGTTCTCGTTCCCGGGCACGCCGATCCTCTATTACGGCGACGAGATCGGCATGGGCGACAATATCTATCTCGGCGACCGCAACGGCGTGCGCACCCCGATGCAGTGGACACCGGACCGCAATGGCGGCTTCTCCCGCGCCGACCCGGCGCGGCTCTACGCGCCGACCATCATGGACCCCGTCTACGGCTACGAGGCCGTCAACGTCGAGGCGCAGTC
>DATEMD010000134.1:0-2481 GCA_035275845.1 Allostellaceae bacterium
CGCTGACGGACGCAAGACGACGCTCAACGGCAAGCCGATCGCAACGCGCGCCTGTTCGGCGCTCGGCGGCGCGACGCTCTTTGCCACCTCGCCCGAGATGTTCGGCGGCGGCGACGCGCAGGCTTTTGCGCGCGTGCGCCAGGGGGTCAAGCTCGCGCGCTATGGCGCCGATTGCTATGCCTATGGGCTGCTGGCTGCCGGCTTCGTCGACCTGGTGATTGAAGCGGGATTGAAGCCCTACGATTACTGTGCGCTGGTGCCGGTCATCGAAGGCGCCGGCGGCGAGATGAGTGATTGGGCCGGCGAGGTGCTGTCGTTGCGTTCCGACGGTCGTGTGATCGCGGCCGGCGACCCGGCCTTGGCGGCAGCGGCGCGGTCGGCGCTTGCAGGCAAATAACGATTCCGGCGGCGCGAGCTGCCGACTAAAGTAGCGCCGCCATGAAACGCACCCTCGCGCTGATTTTCGCGTTTGCGGTCGCGCTCGCGGGCGCATCGACTGGCGCGCGCGCCCAGCCGCAGCACGGTCTATCGCTGTTCGGCGACCTCAAATATCCGGCCGGTTTCAAACACTTCGACTACGTCAATCCGGATGCACCCAAAGGCGGCTCGGTCAAATACGCGTCGATCGGGACCTTCGATTCGTTCAATCCGTTCATTCTCAAGGGGGTCTCCGCCGACGGCGTCGACCTGATGTTCGATACGTTGATGGCGGGGTCGGATGACGAGCCGGCGTCGTCCTATGGGCTCGTTGCCGAAAGCGTCGAGGTCGCACCCGACAAGAAATCGGTGACCTACAATCTGCGGCCGCAGGCGCGCTTCTGGGACGGCTCGCCGATCACCGCGGACGATGTGGTGTGGACGTTCGACACCCTCAAATCCAAGGGCAATCCGTCGTGGCGCCTTTATTACGCGGACGTGTTGAAAGCCGAGGCGCTCGGTCCGCATCAAGTCAAGTTCACGTTCCGAAGCGGAACCAACCGCGAGCTTCCGTCGATCGTCGGCGAGATGCCGGTGCTGTCCAAGGCTTATTGGTCCAAGCACGATTTCGGCAAGACGACGCTCGATGTCCCGCTCGGCAGCGGTCCGTACAAGATCGTCGATTTCCAGCCCGGCCGTTACGTGGTTTATCGCCGCGTCGCGGACTATTGGGGCAAGGATCTGCCGGTCAACGTTGGGCGCTATAACATCGACGAAATCCGCTACGACTACTATCGCGATCAGTCGGTGGCGCTCGAGGCGTTCAAGGCTGGCGCCTATGACATAAGGCGCGAGAACGTCGCGAAGAATTGGTCGATCGGTTACGACAGCCCGGCGCTGACCAAGGGCTGGATCAAGAAGGCGCTCATTCCGAACAAGGTGCCGCAGGGCATGCAGGCCTTCGGCTTCAATCTGCGGCGGCCGTTGTTCCAGGATCGTCGCGTGCGCCAGGCGCTCGGCTATCTGTTCGATTTCGAATGGACCGATAAGACGCTGTTTTACGGCGCCTATACGCGCACCGAGAGCTACTTCGCCAATTCCGAGCTAGCCTCGTCCGGGCTGCCGAGCCCGGCCGAGCTCGCGATCCTCGACAAGTACCGCGGCCAGATTCCCGACGAGGTGTTCACGGCGACGTTCAAGGCGCCGACGACCAACGGCAGCGGTGACATTCGCGACAATCTGCGCATGGCGCTCAAGCTCATGGCGGAGGCCGGCTGGACGGTCAAGAACGGCAAAATGGTCAATGCCCAAGGCCAGCCGTTCCAGTTCGAATTCCTGCTCGCCCAGCCTGAGTTCGAACGCGTGGTGCTGCCGTTCGCCCAAAACCTCGCGCGCATCGGCATCGTTTGCAACGTCCGCACCATTGATCCGGCGCAATACGAAAACCGCATGCGCAATTACGATTTCGACATGACCGTCGTCGATTTTGGTGAATCGCTGTCACCCGGGAACGAGCAGCGGCAATTTTGGTCGTCGCAATCGGCCGACGAAATCGGCGGTCAGAATTATCTCGGTATCAAATCGAAAGCGGTCGACGATTTGGTCGATCTCGTCATCAACGCGCCGGACCGGCAGAGCCTGGTGACGCGTGTCCACGCGCTCGATCGCGTGTTGCTCGGCGGCTATTACCTCATTCCCAACTGGTATTTGGGCAGCTTCCGCGTTGCCTATTGGGACAAGTTTGGGCGGCCCAAGGACAATCCGCCCTATGCGCTGGCGCTCAACACCTGGTGGTACGACAAGGCGCGCGCCGACGCGCTCGCGGCGCAGCGGAAATAGGCGCCGATGCTCGCCTACGCGCTGCGCCGAATTCTGCTCATCATCCCGACGCTGTTCGCGATCATCCTGGTCAATTTCGTCATCGTGCAGGCGGCGCCCGGCGGCCCGGTCGATCAGCTCATTGCGCAGCTCAAGGGCACCGGCGGCGGTGCCATATCGCGCGTGGCCGGCGGCGGCGGCGAGACCGGCCGTAACGTCACTTCGGCGACACAGGCGGCCAATCAA
>DATEMD010000135.1:0-6677 GCA_035275845.1 Allostellaceae bacterium
GTGTGGTCGCTGCCGGCGGCGGTGGCGTGCAGTGATGAGAAATAGGCGGGATCGGCCTGCACCCGGCGGATGATACGGTCCATCATCTTGACCGCTTCAACGGGATATTCGCCGGATGCGCTTTCCGCCGACAACATCACCGCGTCGGCGCCTTCGTACACCGCGGTCGCGACGTCCGAGGCCTCGGCGCGCGTCGGCACCGGGACCCGCACCATCGATTCAAGCATCTGCGTCGCGACGATGACCGGTTTACCCGCGGCGCGACAGGCGCCGACGATCCGGCGTTGGAGCGGCGGCACGTCTTCCGGCGGCATTTCGACGCCAAGATCGCCGCGTGCCACCATCACGGAATCGCTCAGCTCGATGATTTCAGTGAGCTTGGTGATCGCTGCTGGTTTCTCGAGCTTCACCAACACGCCGGCGCGGTTGCCGATCAGCTTGCGCGCCTCGGCCACGTCCTCGGGCCGCTGCACGAACGACAGGGCGATCCAGTCGGCGCCCATGTCCAGCGCGAACGCCAGATCGGCGCGATCCTTGGCGGTCAACGGCGACAGCGGCAACACTGCGTTCGGCACGTTGACGCCCTTGCGATCCGACAGGTTGCCGCCGTTGATCACGCGCGTCTGCGCATAATCCTTGTCGCACTTCTCGACCCGCAGCCGGATATTGCCGTCGTCAAGCAGCAGGTCGGTTTCGGGCGTCAGGGCGGCGAAAACCTCGGGATGCGGCAGGCTGGCGCGCTGCGCGTCGCCCGGCGCCTTGTCGAGATCGAGCCGGAATGCCGCGCCATCGGCCAAACGCACGCGGCCGCCTGCGAACGTGCCGACGCGAAGTTTCGGACCCTGCAGGTCGGCCATGATGCCGATCGGCCGGTCGGTCGTCTTTTCGAGCGCGCGCACGATGTCGAGGCGCGCCTTGTGGTCGGCCTGAACGCCGTGGCTGAAGTTCAAACGAAAGACGTCGACGCCGGCCTCGAACAGCGCGGCGATCTTTTCCGGCGTGGCAGTCGCGGGTCCCAGCGTGGCGACTATTTTTGTTGCGCGGCGGCGTCGCATCTCAGCTTTCCTTTAGCACCAGAATGGCGCGGAAGTCGTTGACATTCGTTTGTGTCGGCCCGGTGACAATCAGATCGCCGAGCGCGTCGAAGGCCGCCCAGGAATCATCGGCGGCCAGCAATGCTTTGAGGTCGACGCCGCGTTTGACGGCGCGCGCCAGCGTGTCGGGCGTGATGATGGCGCCGGCATTGTCCTCGGTGCCGTCGGTGCCGTCGGTATCGCAAGCCAGGCCATAGACGCCCGCGGCGCCCTCGAGCGCCAGCGCCAGCGCCAGCACGAACACGCTGTTACGGCCGCCACGGCCGTCGTGTTTGACGGTCACCGTGGTCTCGCCCCCCGATAGCAGCACCAGCGGCGGTCGCGCCGCCGTCTTGCCGGCGCGGAAATGACCCTGCGCTACGGCGCGGGCGATGCCGGCATGGACGATGGCCGCGTCGCGCGCTTCGCCTTCGAGCGCGTCGCCCAGGATGACGGGGGTGACGCCGCGCTTGCGGGCGGCATCGGCGGCCGCCTGCAATGCGGCTTGTGGCGTGGCGATCATCACGTAACGCGCGCCCGCCAAGCGTTTATCGCCCGGCTTCGGCGTCTCGTCATGTCCGGCGGCGAGGTGGCGCGCGATTGGCGCCGGCGGCGTGATGCCGTATCTCGCCAGGATGGCGCGCGCGTCGGCAAAGGTCGACGGATCGGCCACGGTCGGTCCAGAGCCAATGATGGCCGGATCGTCGCCCGGCACGTCCGAAATCGCCAACGTGACGACCCGCGCCGGCGCGGCAGCAGCAGCCAATCGGCCGCCCTTGATCGCCGACAGGTGTTTGCGCACGGTGTTGAGCTCGGAAATCGTCGCGCCGCAACGCAGCAGTTCGCGCGTCAGAGCGCGCTTGTCGTCAAGCGTAATACCGGGCACGGGGAGCGCCAGAAGCGCCGAGGCACCGCCCGAAATCAGACAAAGCACCAGGTCGTCGCGCGTCAAACCCTGAACGGCCTTCAGGATGCGCCCGGCCGCCGCTTGGCCGGCGGCATCGGGCACCGGGTGGCTGGCTTCGACTACTTCGATCCGTTTGCAACGCAGGCCATAGCCATAGCGCGTCACGACCAAGCCGGAGAGTTCGCCGCGCCAATGGTCCTCAACCGCCTTGGCCATCGCCGCAGCCGCCTTGCCCGCGCCGACAACGATGGTGCGGCCCTTGGGCGGCTTCGGCAGATGCGGCGGCAACACACGCGCCGGGTTGGAGGCGGCGAGGGCGGCATCGAGCAGGGAGCGCAGGAAGTCGCGTGGCTTTCGCGGAGCGGGCAAGTCTGTAACCTTTCGGGCGACAAGATAGGATGGCGCGTGAGTCAGCCTCAACCCCCTACTGGTGCGATGAAGCGCCGCTCCGGTGAAATGGTTACCGGGGCCCTCCTCACCGCGCAGGACCCCGATCCGGTCGAACGCCATGCCGCCGACGGCGCCCGCGTCATTTTGAGCTGCGACCATGCCAGCAACCGGGTGCCGCGAAACTTGGCGCGGCTGGGCCTGGGCGGTGAGGCGCTGGGGCGGCATATCGGCTGGGATATCGGTGCCGCCGCGGTGACGCGCCGCTTGGCGCCGGCGCTTGGCGCCGCGGCGGTGCTCGCCGGCTATTCGCGGTTGGTGATCGACTGCAACCGCGACCCTGACGACTCGTCGTCGATTCCCGCGATCAGCGACGATGTCGTCATTCCCGGCAACCGTGCGTTGAGTGCCGCCGCCCGTCAGGCGCGCCGCGCCGCCATCTTTACGCCGTACCACACGGCACTGACCGATTTGATCGAAGCGGCGTTGGGGCGCGGTGTCGTGCCTGCGCTGATTTCGATCCACAGCTTCACGCCGGCGCTTAGCGGCAAGGCGCGGCCGTGGCACGTCGGTATTCTGTGGGACGGCGATGGCCGCATTGCGTCGCCCTTGCTGGCGGCGTTGCGCGGCGAAGCGGCGTTGGTGGTGGGCGACAACGAGCCGTATTCGGCGCGGCAACCGGCCGGTTACACCATGCGCCACCACGCGCTCGAACGCGGCCTGCCGCACGTCGCGATCGAAATCCGCCAGGACGAGATCGCCGACGATGCCGGCGCGGCGACGTGGGCGGAACGCCTCGCAACGGTGCTGCGGCCGATTTTGGATGACGGTGCGCTCTATCGCCTCTGGCAAAAATGACGCGGCCACCCCACTATAAGACAAATCGGTGAACGGAGAGAGGCATGGACGACAAGACCCGCATCGAACTCGAAGCTGCCACCTTCCGGCGGCTGATCGCGCATCTGCGCGAACGCACCGACGTCCAAAACATCGACCTGATGAACCTGGCGGGCTTCTGCCGCAACTGCCTGTCGCGCTGGTATCGCGAGGCCGCGGCGGATAAAGGCATGGCGATTCCCGATCCCGATGCGCGTCAGATCGTCTACGGCATGCCGTATGACGAATGGAAGGCGAAGCATCAGAAGGAAGCGTCGCCGGACCAAAAGGCCAAAATGGCCGCCACGCATAAACACTGATATTTCGGCGCTGGGGGATTTTTTATGGCAAATGTCGGCGGCATCGCGGGCGATCGGCTGCGTTCCTTCATCGAGCGGATCGAACGGCTCGAGGACGAGCGTCGCGCACTCGGCGAGGACATCCGCGAGGTCTATTCCGAAGCCAAGGGCGCCGGTTTCGACGTCAAGGTCATGCGCCAGATCGTGCGCATCCGGAAACTCGATCAGAGCGAACGCGACGAGCAGGAAGCGCTGCTCGAAACGTACCTGGCCGCGCTCGGCATGACGAACGACGACGACAAGAAGCGCGCGGCGGGCTAGCCGCCAAGGCTCAAAGTTTCGCCTTGATGCG
This sequence comes from Allostellaceae bacterium, assembly GCA_035275845.1. Lineage (GTDB taxonomy): Bacteria > Pseudomonadota > Alphaproteobacteria > ATCC43930 > CGMCC-115725 > REEB95. The sequence continues at coordinate 3,895 of DATEMD010000135.1, forward strand.
TTCGGCGACGGCGGCGATCGCCGCGTGGTCGCCGGGCTTCAGTTCCCAGTTGAGCGGCAACTTGTCGCCCAGACGCCGCGGCAGCACGTGGACATGGAAGTGCGGCACTGATTGCGCCGCGCCTGGACCGTTCGACTGCACCAGATTGAGTCCGTCGGGTTTGAGCGCCGCGTTCACCGCCTTCGCCACTTTCCATGCCGTGGCCGACACCGCAGCCAGTAGCTCCGGCGGCATGTCGTAAAGCGTCGGGTGATGTGGCTTGGCGATCACCAGGCAATGGCCTTCGTTGGCCGGATTGATGTCCATGAAGGCCAGGCTGGCGACGTCCTCGAATAGCCGGAAGCTCGGAATCTGCCCGGCCACGATCTTGCAAAAGACGCAGTTCGGATCGGTACTCATGCGCAGAACCTAGCCGACACAACCGCCGGGCGGTAGCCTGGCGCCATGTCCGCCATTCTCGGGGCCATTCAGGGCGATATCACGGCGCTCGATCTCGACGCCATCGTCAATGCCGCGAACGAGAGCCTGCTCGGTGGTGGCGGCGTCGACGGCGCCATCCACCGTGCTGCCGGGCCTGGCCTGCTCGACGAATGTAGAAAGCTCGGCGGGTGCCCGACTGGCGAAGCGCGCATCACCGGCGGCCATCGGCTAAAAGCGCGCCACGTCATACATGCCGTCGGTCCGGTGTGGCGCGGTTCGCAGGGCGAAGACGATTTGTTGGCCGGCTGTTATCGCGCCTGCTTTGCCCTCGCGGCGCGGCATGGAATCCGCTCGATCGCGTTTCCGGCGATTTCGACCGGCGTCTACCGCTTTCCGCGCGATCGCGCCTGCCGCATCGCCGTAACCGAAACGCGCGCCTTCACCGCCGATTCGACTGCGGTCGAGCGCGTGGTGTTCTGCTGCTTCGACGCTGAGACGCTGGCGCTTTATCGCCAGGAGCTCGGACTCTAGTCGAGTTTCTTGTTCGCCAGATCGTGCGCGGCTTTTTCCGCCTTGAGCCGTTCGGTTTCGCGCTCGGCTTTGGTGCGGCCGAAGGCAACGCGGTTTTCCGCCGCTTGTTTCTGCGCGTCGGCGCGGCGCCTCGCCTTACGAAAGCGATTGAGATTGACCGGTTCAGTCACGGCCCAGCTCGCCGCTGCGGTAGCTTTCGAGCACCAAAAGTCGCAGTGCGCTCGATAAATTGCCGTCGCGATTGGCGTCGACCTCCGCGACCAGTGCGTTGATCGATTGGCCACGCTTCGCCGCGAGCGCACGCAGTTCGTGCCAGAACGGTTCCTCGAGCGTCAGGCTGGTCGAATGCCCGGCGATGGTCACCGAGCGTTTGCGCACCGGGCCGGCCATCAGCGCGGTCCGACCATCGCTTTGGCGTCGACCCAGCGGTCGAAATCGCGGCCACTGACGTGACCCAAGGCGATCGCCGCCTCGCGCAGCGTCGTACCGTCCTTGAGCGCCTTCTTCGCCACCTCGGCCGCCTTGTCGTAGCCGATATGCGGGCTCAAGGCAGTGACCAGCATGAGCGAGCGGTTGAGCAGTTCGTCGATGCGCGCGACGTCGGCCTCGATACCGTCGACACAGTTCGCCGCGAAGCTTGCCGCAGCGTCGCCGATCAAGCGGATTGATTGCAGCAGGTTATAGATGATCACCGGCTTGAAGACGTTGAGCTCGAAATTTCCCTGGCTACCGGCGACTGAGATGGCGACATGGTTGCCCATTACCTGGGCGGCGACCATGGTCACCGCCTCGCATTGGGTTGGATTGATCTTGCCCGGCATGATCGACGAACCGGGCTCGTTTTCGGGCAGATGCAACTCGCCCAGGCCGCAACGCGGCCCCGAGCCCATCAGCCGGATGTCGTTGGCGATCTTCATCAGCGATGCGGCGATGACATTGAGCGCGCCCGACAACTCGACCAGCGTATCGTGCGCCGCCAGCGCCTCGAACTTGTCCGCCGCCGAGACGAAGGGCAGGTGGGTCGCCGCCTTGAGCCGCTTGATGAAGGCGCCGACGAACGCCTTGGGTGCATTGAGGCCGGTGCCGACCGCAGTGCCGCCTTGTGCGACGGCATAAAGCCGCGGCAGGCAGACGTGGACGCGCGCTACGCCGGTCCTCACCTGATGCGCATAAGCGCCGAACTCGGCGCCCAATGTCAGCGGCGTCGCGTCCTGGAGATGGGTGCGGCCGATCTTGACGACGCGCGCAAAGGTCCGTGCCTTCGCGCTCAGTGCGCGTTCGAGCCGCTTGAGGCCGGGCATCAGACGGTCGCGAATTTCGAGCGCCGCCGCGATGTGCATCGCCGTCGGAAAACTGTCGTTCGACGACTGGCTCATATTGACGTGATCGTTGGGATGGATCGGCGTCTTGCTGCCGCGCTTGCCGCCGAGCGCTTCGTTGGCGAGCGCGGCGATCACCTCGTTGGCGTTCATGTTGGTCTGGGTGCCGGAACCGGTCTGCCAGACCACGAGCGGGAATTCGTCGTCGTATTGTCCGCGTGCGACCGTCGCCGCCGCCGCCGCGATGGCGCGTCCGCGCTTCTTGTCGAGCGCACCGATGTCGACGTTGGCTTCGGCAGCGGCCTGTTTCTGGATGCCGAACGCATGGATCAGCGCCAGCGGCATGCGCTCGCCGCCGATGCGGAAATTCTCGAGCGAGCGTTGCGTCTGCGCGCCCCAAAGCCGCGCCGCTGGGACCGCGACCGGGCCCATGCTGTCGCGCTCGGTGCGGGTCGCGCCTTTCGCCATGGCCTGCCTCCTCGCCTGACTCTAGGGGATAGTCAGGCGGGCAGG
>DATEMD010000136.1:0-15249 GCA_035275845.1 Allostellaceae bacterium
GCATCACCGAGTGCCTCGCGGTGCTCGAGAAGCATGGCGGATTGGAAAGCACCGGCCCGACTGATCGCCCGAGCCATTGAAGTTGGGCCACTCTAGAGGAATGACCGTGCCATGCGTGACCCTGTCGATACCTACATGAACTACCTCGTTCCGATGGTGGTCGAGCAGACCAACCGCGGCGAGCGCGCCTACGACATCTATTCGCGCCTGTTGAAGGAGCGAATCATCTTCCTGGTCGGACCGGTCAACGACATGGTCTCGAGTCTGGTCTGCGCCCAGCTCCTGTTCCTCGAGTCCGAGAATCCGACCAAGGACATCTCGCTCTACATCAATTCGCCTGGTGGCGTCGTCACCTCGGGTTTGGCGATCTACGACACCATGCAATACATCCGGCCAGACATCGCCACGGTTTGCATCGGCATGGCGGCATCGATGGGGTCGCTGTTGTTGACCGCGGGCGCCAAGGGCAAGCGTGTCGCGCTACCCAATGCCAGCATCATGATCCATCAGCCGTCGGGCGGCTTCCAAGGTCAGGCCACCGACATCGAGATCCATGCGCGCGAGATCTTGCGCACGCGCGCCCGGCTCAACGAGATCTACGTCAAGCATACCGGCCAGTCGCTCGACGCTGTGGCATCTGCTCTCGAGCGTGATCGTTTCATGTCGCCGGACGAGGCCAAGGCTTTCGGCTTGATCGACGAGGTCATGACCAACCGCCCGGTCACAGCCGACGAAAAACGCACCTGACGCCCTGGTAAAAGCGTTAACCCCTGGATTCGCGCGGCTTATTAACTAGTTGTTGAACCCCGGGCCGTGCATAATGTTGAATGGAATAGGGCGTAAAAGGCCCTGTCGTCGTGAACCGGAACAAAAACCGGAGGCCGGCTCGGCGGATGGCAGCGGCGCGAGGCATGCAGGGAACCGTATGCTTCGGGTGGTGTTGACGGAGAGACCATGACCAAGCCGAGCGGCGGCGATTCGAAGAACACGCTCTACTGCTCCTTTTGCGGCAAGAGCCAGCACGAGGTTCGCAAGCTCATTGCCGGGCCGACGGTGTTCATCTGCGATGAATGCGTCGAGCTCTGCATGGACATCATCCGTGAAGAGCACAAGACAACTCTCGTCAAGTCACGAGACGGGGTGCCGACGCCGCGCGACATCTGCAAGGTGCTTGACGATTATGTAATCGGCCAGGACCACGCCAAGCGCGTGCTGTCCGTCGCCGTTCACAATCACTACAAGCGCCTGGCGCACGGCGCCAAGAGCAACGACGTCGAGCTCGCAAAATCGAACATCCTGCTGGTCGGCCCGACCGGCTCGGGCAAGACGCTGCTGGCCCAGACGCTGGCGCGAATCATCGACGTGCCGTTCACCATGGCCGACGCGACGACGCTGACCGAGGCCGGTTATGTCGGCGAGGACGTCGAGAACATCATCCTGAAGCTGCTCCAGGCCGCCGATTACAACGTCGAGCGGGCGCAGCGCGGCATCGTCTATATCGACGAGGTCGATAAGATCTCGCGCAAGTCGGACAACCCGTCGATCACCCGCGACGTGTCGGGCGAAGGCGTGCAGCAGGCGCTCCTCAAGATCATGGAAGGCACCATCGCCTCGGTGCCGCCGCAGGGTGGCCGCAAGCACCCGCAGCAGGAATTCCTGCAGGTCGACACCACCAACATCCTGTTCATCTGCGGTGGCGCGTTCGCCGGGCTGGAAAAGCTCATCGCTCAGCGCCGTCAGGGCACCTCGATCGGCTTCGGCGCCGAAGTGCGCGCGCCCGAGGAACGGAAGACCGGCGAGATCCTCAAGGATCTCGAGCCCGAGGATTTGCTTAAGTTCGGCCTGATTCCTGAATTCGTCGGCCGCCTGCCGGTGGTCGCGACACTGGACGACCTCGACGAAAGCGCGCTGGTCGACATCCTCACCAAGCCGAAGAATGCACTGGTCAAGCAATACCAGCGCCTGTTCGAGATGGAAGACGTCCGGCTCGAGTTCAACGACGAGGCGATGAAGGCGATCGCGCACAAGGCGATCGCGCGCAAAACCGGCGCGCGCGGCCTGCGCTCGATCATGGAAGCGATTCTGCTCGAGCCGATGTTCGAATTGCCGGGCCTCGAGGGCGTCACCGGCATCGTCATCAATCGCGAAGTCGTCGAAGGCCGCGCTCAGCCGCTCCACATCTATTCGGAGCGCCGGGGCGACGTCCCGACCAGCGCCTGATCGCTGCCGGCTGCCGGCCGGCTTTTGTTGCAAATCCGATTCGAGTGCGCCGCGCTACGCAAATCCGGGCACGACCCCTTGATCTGGGCCGGCCGGCGGGCCACCTTATGTTGTGCTATAGTTCCCGTTGATCCCGGCGCGCCCTGGGGCGTTCTGTCTCACGGGCTTCCTCGAAAGGAGCAGCATGCTCGATCTGCCGCGCGGCAATCTCTATCCGGTCCTGCCTTTGCGGGACATCGTCGTTTTTCCGCACATGATCGTGCCGCTTTTCGTCGGCCGCGAAAAATCCGTGCGCGCCCTCGAAGACGTGATGAAGGACGACAAGCAGATTCTGCTGGTCACGCAGAAGAACGCCGCCCAGGACGATCCGACGACAGCCGACATCTATTCGGTCGGCACCATTGGCACGGTGCTGCAGCTGCTCAAGCTGCCCGACGGTACGGTCAAGGCGCTGGTCGAAGGCGGCGCGCGGGCGCGCATCGCGCGCTATGCCGAGAACGAGGCGTTTTTCCAGGCCTATGCCGAGCCGATGCCGGATCAGCCGGGCGAGCAGAGCGAGCTCGAGGCACTGGCGCGCACGGCGGTGTCGCAGTTCGAGGCCTATATCAAGCTCAACAAGAAAATTCCGCCTGAGGTGCTGGTCTCGGTCAACCAGATCGACGATCCGTCGAAGCTTGCCGACACGCTCGCGTCGCACCTGACGCTGAAGATTCCCGAGAAGCAGGAACTGCTCGAGACCGAAACCGTGTCCGGCCGGCTCGAGAAGGTCTTCGGCTATATGGAAAGCGAGATCGGCGTCCTTCAGGTCGAGAAGCGCATCCGCTCGCGCGTCAAGCGCCAGATGGAGAAGACGCAGCGCGAGTACTACCTCAACGAACAGCTCAAGGCGATCCAGAAGGAGCTGGGCGAGGGCGAGGATGGCCGCGACGAGTTGGCCGAGCTCGAAGAGCGCATCAACAAGACCAAGCTGTCGAAGGAAGCGCACGACAAGGCGATGGGCGAAGTGAAGAAGCTCCGCACCATGAGCCCGATGTCAGCCGAAGCGACGGTCGTCCGCAACTATCTCGATTGGATGCTGTCGATTCCCTGGCAGACGCGCTCCAAGGTGAAGCGCGACATCAAGGCCGCCGAAAAGGTTTTGAACGCCGACCATTACGGCCTCGAAAAGGTCAAGGAACGCATCCTCGAATACCTCGCGGTGCAAAACCGCATGCGCAAGGTCAAGGGTCCGATCCTGTGCCTGGTCGGTCCGCCCGGCGTCGGCAAGACGTCGCTCGGCAAGTCGGTGGCGCGCGCCACCGGCCGCAACTTCGTGCGCATGTCGCTGGGCGGCGTGCGCGACGAGGCCGAAATCCGCGGCCACCGCCGGACCTATATCGGCTCGATGCCCGGCAAGGTCATCCAGGGCATGAAGAAGGCCAAGACGTCGAACCCGCTGTTCCTGCTCGACGAGGTGGACAAGCTCGGCGCCGATTGGCGCGGTGACCCGTCATCCGCGCTGCTTGAGGTGCTCGATCCCGAGCAGAACACCACGTTCCAGGATCACTACCTCGAGGTCGACTACGACCTGTCGGACGTGATGTTCGTCACCACGGCCAACACGCTGCGCATGCCGCAGCCGCTCATGGACCGCATGGAGATCATCCGCATCCCCGGCTACACCGAGGACGAGAAGATCCAGATCGCGCGCCGCCACCTGATCCTCAAGCAGGTCAAGGCGCACGGCCTCAAGGAAGGCGAGTGGTCGATCAACGACGAAGCGCTGCAGGACCTCATCCGCTACTACACGCGCGAGGCCGGCGTGCGCAATCTCGAGCGCGAGATCGCCAATCTCGCGCGCAAGGCGATCAAAGAGATCATGATGCGCAAGCTGAAGCGCGTTGCGATCACCCGCCGCAATCTCGAGAAATACGCCGGCGTCCGTCGCTTCCGTTACGGCGAGGTGGAGGAGACCGATCTGGTCGGCGTCACCACCGGCTTGGCCTGGACCGAGGTCGGCGGCGAGCTGCTCTCGATCGAGGCAGTGACCGTGCCTGGCAAAGGCAAGGTCACGGCGACCGGCAAGCTCGGCGACGTGATGAAAGAGTCGGTGCAGGCGGCGGAGAGCTACGTCAAATCGCGCAGCGCCGCTTTCGGCATCGTCCCCACCATCTTCGAGAAGAAGGACATCCACGTCCACGTGCCCGAGGGCGCCACGCCCAAGGACGGCCCGTCGGCCGGCGTCGCCATGCTGACGTCGATTGTCTCGGTGCTGACCGGCATTCCGGTGCGCAAGGATATCGCCATGACCGGCGAGATCACGCTGCGCGGCCGCGTGCTGCCGATCGGCGGCTTGAAAGAGAAGCTGCTGGCGGCGCTCCGTGGCGGACTCAAGACGGTGCTGATCCCGAAGGACAACGAGAAGGATCTCGCTGAAATTCCGGACAACGTAAAGGACGAGATCGCGGTCGTTCCGGTGTCGTCGGTCGACGACCTCTTGAAGCACGCGCTGGTCAAGCCGCTGACGCCGATCGCCTGGACCGAGGATGGCGAGACTCCGGCGGTTATCGCGCCGAAAACCGACGAACGGCCCGGAGTCGTGACACACTAAGCGGGTCACACGTCACAGGCGATCGACGAGTCGATGCGAAAAATGCCGCGAATCGGGCAGAAAAAGCCGGATTCGCGGCGTTCCGCCAATTGACCTTTCGGAAAAAGGCGATTTAGACTTTGTGCCGCCAAGCGCGAAGTCATCTCGACGCTCGCCGCGTGGCGCATGGAGGGCTCGCTCGTGAACAAGAATGAACTCGTCGACGCCGTCGCTACCGCCGCCACCATCAAGAAGTCCGAGGCGGAGACCGTGATCGACGCGGTCTTCGATTCAATTACCAAGGAGCTGAAGAAGGGTGGCGAGGTCCGCCTCACTGGCTTCGGCACCTTCGTGGTTTCGCAACGCGCGGCGACCGAAGGCCGCAACCCGCGTACCGGGGAGACCATCAAGATCGCGGCCCGCAAGGTGCCGCGCTTCCGCGCCGGCAAAGGCCTCAAAGACGCCATCGCCTGAGCGATCGCGCGCCCTTGCGGCGCGCGCGGAATTGCCCCAGGCTGCGCGCACCAATGCGGCGCGCAGCCGCTTTCCGCTGGCCGGGCGATTAGCTCAGCGGTAGAGCACCTCGTTTACACCGAGGGGGTCGGAGGTTCGAAACCTTCATCGCCCACCACAGCGGGCCAACGCGCCTCTCGCAGCGCAATAACGTTTTAATGTTGGCGGCCTTGAAGCTGTCACGGTCGCGGGCGTATCGTCGACTCGCTACCAAACACGTGGGCCCAAGAGCCCAGGCATCGACGTGGATCGATGCCCCAGGCGGCAAAAGCCGCCACTGTTCGCCTTTGGCGATCCGATGGACCGCATGCCATCGGGGTGGAGGGAGCTATGGACGATTTCAATCGTTCGCCGACGCGCCGTGATCTCGACGTTCTCGACATCTTGACCGAGGGCAGACGCCTCGTCGCCGCCGGCTGGTGCCAGGGGGCGATGGCCAAGGATGCGCAAGGACGCGCGACCGAGGCATCGTCGCCGGAAGCCGTCGCGTTCGATCTGGTGGGTGCCATCGAGCGCGCGGTGCTCAACTTGCTGGGCGGTGATCGCGACACGCTGATCCAGAACTACTACAAGGGCTTCTACGCGCTTGCCTGGGGGCTGCACACGCATTCGAAGCTGTCGGCGTGGAACGACGATACAGCGCGCCGTCACGCCGAGGTGCTGGAACGGTTCGATCTGGCGCTCATGCAGACGACGCGGCCGTTGCCGCACGCGCCGCGCGCCGCCGCCTGACCGGCGGTTAGTCGCCGGCGAGCGGCTTGGGCTCGGCCGGCCGCCACGTCTGGACGGCGAAGCGTTCGCGAAGGCGCTTGAACGTCGCGCGCAATGCGCGTTGGCCGGGACGCTCGACCAGGCGATTCATGGCATAGGACAGCGCCACCGCGACGGCGAAGGTCAGCAGCAGCGTGACGTATGCGTTCACGCCCCATTTCAGCAGCCACTTCATCATCACGAAGCCGATATCGTCGTGCAGGAGATAGAAGCTGTACGAGATGTCGCCGAGGAATACGAACGCCCAGAACGGTTTCACCGGCAGGCGGTTGGTGCCGCCAAGCCAAACTAGAAACGCGGCGCCGCACATCATCGCGCAATAGATCACCGAACTCAGCGGCTCGACGTTGATCGGCGGCCCGACAAGCGTGTTGAGGAGACAAACGGCCAGCATGACATAGGTCAGCGGCCGCGCCTGGCCGGCGCAGATGCGGTACAGCATGATGCCCAAGATGAACAGGCCCGCATAGGCACCGGAGGTCACGAGGCGCGCCATCAGCAACAGATAGGGCGAGTGCCAGATGAAGATCGGCCAGAGGCGCGTTACCAGCGCGATGGCAAACCACGGGATGCACACCCACTCGACGCGGTCGAGGCCGACGCGCCGGATCACGGTTGCAGCAAAGATGTAGAAGAACGCTTCATAGGCGAGCGTCCAATAGACGCCGTCGACGACATCGTGGCCGAAGACGTAGGGCACCATCGTAACGTTGGCGAGAAACTTCCCGAGGCTCGGTTTCAGGATCGGCACGCCGCCGACGAGGCAGACCACGGCCGTCGTCACCAGCAGGCAGGCGATGAAAGCCGGATAGAGTCGGGAGATGCGCGCGGTGAGGAAATCGTAGGCATCGCGCGTTTTCTCGATCGACATGTAGATGACGAAGCCGCTGATGACCAGAAACATGTCGACGCCGTGGATCGCGTGTCCGAGATGGAAGGCGATCGGCAGAGCGATGCCGGTCTCGCGCGGAAAGCTGTCGGTGTAGTGGAAGAGGCAGACAGCGAGCGCGGCAAGCCCGCGCAAGACATCGAGCCCGCGCAGGCGTTGCTGTGGCGCCTTGCCGGGGGCGCTACTCATTGACGCTCTCCGGCAAATGATAGAGCAGGATCGACGCGCCGACGGCAGCCGCCGGCGTATAGGAACGGAGCCACGCGTAACCCGGCTGTTCGTGCAGCATGTACTGGCTGACGGCGACCCAGCCGCCGACCGGTTCGCCCGGCGACAGCTTCTCGTAACCGGCGATGTAGGCGCGCAGATCGTATTCCGACTGCCCGAGCACGGCGACGTGGATGTGACGGATGCCGAGAGCGCGCAAATCATGATCGAGCCGTTTGACGTCCTGGCCCCAATCGAGATCAGAATTGATTGAAACCGTTTGCGGTGTCGCACCGGCGAGCGCGTTGAACCACGGCAGGTAATCGGGATAGGCGGTAACCGCGTCGGCACCGGCCCACAACATCAGCGCGCAGGCGGTGACCTTGTCCCAGCCCTTGCCGCGCGCCAGCGTCAGCAACGCGGTGCCGGCGGCAATCGCCAGCAGTGGGTAGATCGGCAACAGATAGCGGATGCCGAAATCGACCGGGCTCGCCATGGAGCCGGCGAGTACGCCGATTGCAGCCAGCGCCGGCGCAGCGATACGCCAATCGCGCAGCGCGCGCGAGCGCTGCAACAGCATGACCATGCCCAGCGCCGCGGCGATCAGGAACGGCAGCGGCGTTTTCGCCACCAAATCGACGGGGAAGAAGTACCACAGGCCGCCTTGGCTCAACTGGCCAAGCAGGAACACCGGGTCGTGGTGGGCGTCGACCCGCCGGGTGGTGTCGAAGATGCCGCGAAGGAATTCGTGCGCCGGATAGATCGGCAGCTTGGCGATGGACGCGGCCAGGCCGGTGGCCGGATGCGCCGCCGTCGCGACAATCTGTTGGCCGACCAGTGCCGGTTCGTATCCCAAGGATCCGACCGAGAAGCGATAGCCGCCCCAGATCACCATAACCGCCGCCAATGCGGTGAACGCGGTGCCGTACAACCAGACCCGCGTCGGCCGGCGCCGCTTGCCGCCGATCCACAGACGCCAGGTCAGAACGGGTAGCAACGCCGCCGGGAAGAACAGGAAGACGGTGAACTTGGACAGAATCATCAACGCGCCGGCAGCGCCGAATGCCAGGCTGCGGGCGAGATCGGGCCGCTCCAGCCAGCGTATGGCCGTTAGCACGGCAAGACCGAAGGTCGCCGCGACCGCCATGTCGGTGGTGGCGAGGCCGGCGTGCGCGAGGACGGGCGGCAACGTTAGGAACAACGCCAGCGCGCACAGCGCCGTCGGCTCGTCGCCGAGACGACGGCTCCACCGCCAGATCACGCTGGCGGCAAGCAACAGGAAGGCGAGGGTGCCGAGACGGGCTAAAGCGAGCATCGCCGCGGGATTACCCGCAGCGCGCAGGATGTCATCGCCTTCGTGCCACATGTCCGGGTTGAAGGTGCTACGAGCGCCCGCGAGATAAGGCCCGAGCGCGTCGACAACCCGCGCCAGCGGGGGCGTGCTCGGCTCGTAGGCGTAACGGCCCTGATCGAGCCACTGCATACCGGCGGCGATATGCGCGCCTTCGTCGATCGTGGGGCCGTAATGCGCGGCGGCGAATGTGATCGCGGCGGCCGCGATGCCGACCAGCACGATGGCGAGCGTCGCCAGGCGCGTCGGCAGCGCAGCCCGGATCAGGCGCATGACGCGCGGATGACTGGACCGGGCGGCTTCGATCGTGGCGGGCATGGTCATGACGACAAACCTCAGGCGGTACGGCTCGACGTGCCCATGCCGCGCAGCACCATGCGCGCGAGGTGTCGCGGCTTGAAGGCGATCGCCGGGCGGCCGGCGCCGCGCGCCAGGCGCAACGCATCGCCATAGCCGGCCGGACCGCGACGCGACGCGTGATAGGTATAGGCGTCGATCGCGCGCGCCAGTTCGGCATGCAGCGCGTCCTTCTCGGCGGCACTCAGCTCCAGGGTCTCGGCCTGCGCCATCAGGCGCGTCAGGCTCAGGACCTTGGCGCGATCGAATTCCGGTGTATTGCGCGCATGCGTCAAATTGCTGTCGTGCTCGCGTTTGTGCATCACCCTCGCGCGCGTGAAGGCAAAGCGGCCGGCGAGCGCCAGCCGCAGGAACAGATCGGTGTCCTCGCCGAAGCGCAGGGTCTCGTCGAACAAGCCAGCGTCGAGCGCGGCTTGGCGGCGAAGGATGCAGGCCGAGGTTCCGAAGGCGCCGGCGCCGAGCAGGGCGGCGAACATACCGTCGGCCGGCGTGAAGATGCCGTTCGCCAGTGTCGTCGCCCGGCGCGCGCCGATGCCCGATTTGGCGAACTGGCTGCGCACGACTTCGCCGTGGGCGTTGAATTCGGTCGAATCGCCGAAGGCAACGACGATGCCTGGTGCAGCTTGGATCGCCGACAGCAGCAGTTGATGGTGTGCTGGTGTGAGCAGATCGTCGGCGTCGAGCAATGCAATGAATTCGGCGTCACTGCGGCGGATCGCCAGATTGCGCGCCGCGGACGGACCGCGCGGGCCGGTGTTGTGCAGTAGCCGGATCGGCAGGAAGTCGGCGTAATCGGCGGCGCAGGCAACGGCGACAGCGGCGGTGTCGTCGGTGCTGCGATCGTCGACGACGATGACGCTGCGCGGCAATACATGTTGCAGCGCGACGCTTTGCAGCGTGGCGCCGAGGAAGCGACCGGCATTGTGAGCCGGCACGATGACGTCGAGCGTGCCTGGTTTCATGCCTATAAGGCAGCAAGTGTCGGGCCAGTGGCGGAAATCCTGGAAAAATCACCCGTCGCCGGACGCGATCGTCAATTCTGCCAACGGTTAATTCCGGCCGTATTATGTTGGCTACGGTTAACGCGCGACCGGCCGACTGTCGTCGGGATCGACGGAGTAGAGAATGACCGAGAAGAACAACATCGTTGCTGCGTCAATTCTCGGTGTTTTGGTCGCAGTCGGCTTGGCTGCAGCGGGCTATTTCGTCAGCAATACGGTTTACAAAGGCCGGTTGGCGGCCAACGCGGTCACCGTCAAAGGTTTCGACGAACGCGACGTCAAAGCCGATCTGGCGCTGTGGCAAATCGGTTATTCAGCCACCGGCGGCAATCTCAGCGATGTCTATACGCGGGCACGTGCCGATGAAACGGCGCTCGTCGCTTTCCTCACGCAGAGCGGATTCAAACCGGCGGACGTCAAATCCGACAATCTTGCCGTCACCGATTTGATGGCAAATCCGTACCGTCCGAAGGACACGTCGGAGAGCGCGCGCTACATCGTCAAGAACACGATCTTGGTGCGCTCGAACGATGTCGACCTTGTCGCGCACACGATGCGCGGCGTGAGCGATCTCATCAAGCAAGGGATCGTGCTGACGACCAACGACGTCGATTACGAATTCACCAAGCTCAACGACATCAAGGCGTCGATGCTGCGCGCCGCGACCCAAAACGCACGCGAAGCGGCAAACCAATTTGCCAACGATGCCGGCAGCAAGGTTGGCTCGATCCAATCGGCCAATCAGGGCTTCTTCTCGATCGTGTCACGCGATGCGGCGTCGGCTGGCGCCGAGGGCGAATCCTTCCGCGCCGGCGCCGGACAAATCAGCACGATCGACAAGAAAGTCCGTGTCGTCGTGACGCTGACTTATTATCTCGAACGCTGATCGATTGCGGTTGAACAGTGTCGCGGCGCACGCCACATCAAGGAGCGAACCCGCGATCGATTTTGGGGTCGGCAGCGGCGATATTGCGATGCGATACCGCGCTGCCAAAAGAGGCGCAAAGGCCAGGGAAAACTTGGGAAAATCCGGCCTCGCGCGCTTGACACCCTAGGGCCGCAGGGGTAGGACTGGCCGCCGCGGTGTCGGTGCTGCGGGGGTGTAGCTCAGTTGGTTAGAGCGCCGGCCTGTCACGCCGGAGGTCGCGGGTTCGAGCCCCGTCACTCCCGCCATTTGCGTGACGGCGTCAGCTTCGCCTTTCGCAGCCCACCATCGCGCTCGTTTGGGAGCGTCGTCGATGGATAGTTTGCTGCGCGAATATCTGCCGATCCTGATTTTCATCGGGGTTGCCGTTGCGCTGTCCGTCGTCATCGTGCTGGCGTCGTTCGTTTTGGTGCGGCAACGGCCCGACTCGGAGAAAGTGTCGCCTTATGAGTGCGGCTTCCCGCCGTTCTCCGATGCGCGCACCAAGTTCGACGTGCGCTTCTATCTGGTGTCGCTGCTGTTCATCATCTTCGATCTTGAAGTCGCCTTCCTATTCCCCTGGGCCGTCGCGCTCGGCAAGATCGGCGTCTTCGGTTTCTGGTCGATGATGGTCTTCCTCGGTGTTCTCACCGTCGGATTCATCTACGAATGGAAGACGGGAGCGCTCGAATGGGAGTGATCGCGCCTGCCGAGGCGTTTTCCGAGGCGCGTCGTCAAGGTTTCATCCTGTCGACGGTCGACCAACTCGTGAAGTGGGCGCAGACCGGCTCGCTCTGGCCGATGACCTTTGGTCTCGCCTGCTGCGCGGTCGAAATGATGCACACCGCCGCGTCACGCTACGACCTCGATCGTTTCGGCGTCGTGTTCCGGCCAAGCCCGCGCCAATCCGACGTGATGATCGTCGCCGGCACGCTGTGCAACAAGATGGCGCCGGCGCTGCGCAAGGTTTACGACCAGATGGCCGAGCCGCGCTGGGTGATCTCGATGGGGTCGTGTGCGAACGGCGGCGGTTATTATCATTATTCCTACTCGGTGGTGCGCGGCTGCGACCGCGTCGTACCGGTGGACATCTACGTTCCCGGCTGTCCACCCACCGCCGAGGCGTTGCTTTACGGCGTGTTGCAACTACAGAAAAAGATCCATCGCGAGCGGCGTTTCGCACGCTGATTGGTGAGGCTCGACAGGACGAAGAATGACCCAGCCGCTTGAGGCCCTCGGCGAAAAGGTGGCCGCCGCCTTTCCGCAGGACGTGTTGCGCCGTGAGATTGCGCACGACGAGCTGATGGTCGGCGTGCGCCGCGAGGCGATCGTGCGCGTGCTGCAATTCCTGCGCGACGATCCGGATTGCCGGTTCGGCATACTTGTCGACATCTGCGGTGTCGATTATCCCGAACGCGCCGAGCGGCTCGAGGTCGTCTACAACCTCTTGAGCCTGACGCACAATCGCCGCATCCGCCTCAAGGTCACGACCGACGAGCAGACGCCGGTGCCGTCGGCGACGCCGATCTATAGCGCCGCCGGCTGGTTCGAGCGCGAGTGCTGGGATCTGCTCGGCGTCTATTTCGCCGATCATCCTGATCTGCGTCGTATCCTCACCGATTACGGTTTCGAAGGTCATCCGCTGCGCAAGGACTTCCCGCTCACCGGTTACGTCGAAGTGCGCTACGACGAAGAGCAGAAGCGGGTCGTCTACGAGCCGGTCAAGCTCAAGCAGGAATTCCGCAGCTTCGACTTCCTGTCGCCGTGGGAGGGCATGAACACGATCCTGCCGGGCGACGAGAAGGCTTCGGGCCAGGACGGTTCGAAATGAGCGCCGAAACCGCCTCGGTGAAGCCGCCTGCGATCGTGAACGAAGCCGCGATCAAGAGCTTCACGATGAATTTCGGGCCGCAGCATCCGGCGGCGCACGGCGTGCTGCGCCTGGTGCTGGAAATGGACGGCGAGGTGATCGAGCGCGCCGATCCGCATATCGGCCTGCTGCACCGCGGCACCGAGAAGCTGATCGAATACAAGACATACATGCAGGCGACACCCTATTTCGACCGGCTCGATTACGTCTCGCCGATGTGCCAGGAGCACGCGTTCGCGCTCGCGGTCGAAAAGCTGATGGGCATCGCGCCGCCGCCGCGCGCGCAATACATCCGCGTGCTGTATTCCGAGATCACCCGTATCCTCAATCATCTCCTCAACCTGACCGCTTTCGCGCTCGATGTCGGCGCGATCACGCCGCTGCTCTGGGGTTTCGAAGAGCGCGAGAAGCTGATGGAATTCTACGAGCGCGCCTCGGGGGCGCGGCTGCACGCCAACTATTTCCGTCCCGGCGGCGTACATCAGGATTTGTCGCCCGGCCTGCTCGAGGACATCGCGGCCTTCTGCGATCAGTTTCCGAAGCGCATCGACGATCTCGAACGATTGCTGACCGAGAATCGTATCTTCAAGCAACGCACGGTCGATATCGGCCGCATGACGCGCGAGCAGGCGATCGATTGGGGCTTCTCCGGTCCGATGCTGCGCGCGTCCGGCGTGCCGTGGGATCTGCGCAAGGCGCAGCCCTACGACGTCTACGGCGACATGGATTTCGACATCCCGATCGGCAAGAACGGCGATTGCTGGGATCGTTATCTGGTGCGAATGGAAGAGATGCACCAGAGCTTGCGCATCATCAGACAATGCATCGATCAGATGCCCTCGGGCCCGCACATGGTCGATGACCGCAAAATCGCGCCGCCGCCACGCGCCGAGATGAAGAGTTCGATGGAGGCGCTGATCCATCACTTCAAGCTCTATACCGAGGGCTATCACGTGCCGGCGGGCGAGACGTACACCGCCGTTGAAGCGCCCAAGGGTGAATTCGGCGTCTATCTGGTGTCCGACGGTTCGAACAAGCCCTATCGCTGTAAGATCCGTGCGCCGGGCTATGCGTTCCTGCAAAGCACCGATTTCGTGTCGCGCGGCCACATGCTGGCCGACGTGGTGGCGATCATCGGTTCGATGGACATCGTCTTCGGCGAGATCGACCGATGAGCGCGCACGACAATTCGGCGCCGGTGGTGCAGCCGACGAGTTTTGCCTTCACGCCAGAGAACCTGAAGAAGGCGCAGGCGTACATCGCCAAGTATCCGGCCGGTCGCCAGGCGAGTGCGGTGCTGCCGTTGCTCGATCTGGCGCAGCGCCAGCACGACAATTGGTTGCCGCGCGCGGCGATGGATGCGGTTGCCGACATGCTCGGCATGGCGCGCATCCGCGTCTACGAGGTCGCGACGTTCTACACCATGTTCAACTTGAAGCCGGTCGGGAAGCACTTCTTCCAGATTTGCACGACGACGCCGTGCTGGCTCCGGGGCTCGGATCAAGTGGTTGCCGCATGCAAGAAGAAGCTCGGCATCGGTATCGGCGAGAGCACGGCCGACGGCAAGTTCACGCTGCGCGAGGTCGAATGTCTCGGCGCCTGTGTCAACGCGCCGGTCATCCAGGTCAACGACGATTTCTACGAGGATCTCGATGGCCGCTCGACCGAGGCGCTGATCGACGCGCTGGCGCGCGGCGAAAAGCCGCCGATGGGTTCGGTGACAAAGCGCCAAACCTCGGCGCCTGAAGGCGGCGCCACCACGCTCAAGGATTTGTCGTTCGCCGGAGGCAAGCGCTGATGCTCGCCGACAAGGACCGTATCTTCACCAATCTCTATGGCCAGTTCGATTGGCGCCTCGACGGCGCCCAGGGCGCGCGCAAGCGCGGCGACTGGGACGGCACCAAGGACCTGGTCGCCAAGGGTCGCGATTGGATCGTCAACGAGGTCAAGGCCTCGGGCCTACGCGGCCGCGGTGGCGCCGGATTCCCGACCGGCCTCAAGTGGTCGTTCATGCCCAAGCAGAGCGATCGCCCAACCTATCTCGTTGTCAACGCCGACGAGAGCGAGCCCGGCACCTGTAAGGACCGCGACATCATCCGCCACGATCCGCACAAGCTGATCGAGGGTTGCTTGCTCGCCTCGGTCGGCATGGGCGCGCATCACTGCTACATCTATATCCGCGGCGAGTTCGTCAATGAGGCGAAGGTTCTCCAGGCGGCTATCGACGAGGCTTATGCCGCCGGGCTCGTCGGCAAGAACGCCTGCGGCTCGGGCTACGATTTTGACATCTATCTGCATCGCGGCGCCGGCGCCTATATCTGCGGCGAGGAAACGGCGCTCTTGGAATCGCTCGAAGGCAAGAAAGGCCAGCCGCGCCTCAAGCCGCCATTCCCGGCTGGCGTCGGACTCTATGGCTGCCCGTCGACGGTCAACAACGTCGAGACCATCGCCGTGGTGCCGACCATCCTGCACCGCGGCGGCGCCTGGTTCGCCGGCATCGGCCGGCCGAAGAACGAAGGCACCAAGGTGTTCTGCATCTCCGGGCACGTCGAGAAGCCGTGCAACGTCGAAGAGGCGATGGGGATTCCGCTGCGCGA
>DATEMD010000137.1:0-6898 GCA_035275845.1 Allostellaceae bacterium
CGCCGACGCGCAGATAGAACGACAGCCAGAACGAAATCGCCGCCATGACGATGTCATGGGCGTAAGCGGCTCCGGCGCGACGGCTGACGATGGTCATCGATTTCGGCGACGTTACGTGAGCCGCCGCCGGCGCAGCAAGAAAAATGCGGACGACCCGCGTGTTCCGCGCCTTTCAACGGACTGGCGGCACGCGCATCGGATCGGGCAGGATGGGTATCGATGCTTTACGTCGTCAGCAAAGTCCTCCAGATCGTCTTCGATCCCGGCAACCTGCTCCTGATTCTTCTTGCCATCGGTGCGTGGCGGCTTTTGGCAAGCGGGGGTCGCAAGGGTATGGCGCTCGTCGTGCTGGTGCTCGTCGCCGGTGTCGCGGCGGCGATTGAGCCGCTGGCGGCGTTGCCGTTGGGCCCGTTGGAGAGCCGGTTTCCGGTGTTGCACACGCTGCCCGAAAAGGTCGACGGCATCATCCTGTTGGGTGGTGCGGTCGATCCGGAGCGCACCGCCGAATACGGTCAGGTCGCGCTCAATCGTTCGGCGGCCCGGGTCACAGAGACTTTGCGGTTGGCGCAGCATTATCCGACGGCGCGTATCCTGCTCTCGGGCGGCCTCGGCGGTCTGCTGCACGAGCCGACGACGGAGGCGGCGGCGACGGCGCGGTTGCTCACCGCGCTGGGCGTCGCGCCGAGCCGTCTGCTGATCGAGGATCGCTCGCGTACGACGCACGAAAACGCCGTGTTCTCGAAGCAAATCGCCGATCCCCAGCCCGGCCAAGTCTGGATCCTGGTGACCTCGGCCGATCACATGCCGCGCGCCGTCGGCTGCTTCCGCAAGATCGGCTGGCCCGTCGTCGCCGATCCGGTGGACTTCGAGGCGGCGAAGCGTCTGCATATGTCGCTTGCGGTCGGACTCTGGGACGTCGACGAAGCCGCGCACGAATGGGTCGGCTTGGTCGCCTATCATCTCGCGGGCTGGACCGACGCGCTGTTTCCGGGCCCCTAACGGCCGATTTCGCGCAGCAGTTCGCGATAGAGCGCGCGCGTCGCCTCGGCGACGGCGTCATCCGAAAAACCCTGTGCGACCCGTTCGCGACCGGCGGCGCCGAGCCGCTGGCGCAACGTGCTGTCGCGCGCCAGCGTCACCAGCGCATTGGCGAGCGCCGCTTCGTCGCCCGGCGGCACCAGAAGCGCGTTGATTTCGTGCTGCGCGATGCTCCGCACGCCGGCGATGTCGCTGGCGACGATCGGTCGTGCCATCGCCGCCGCCTCCAACAGGCTCTTGGGCACGCCTTCGCCGCCCAGCGACGCCAGCGCCGCGATATGCGCGTCGCGCCAAACCGCGCGCACATCGTCGCAGCGGCCGAGCCAGGTGACGCCCGGCAGCGTCGCCCAGCGTGTCAGCGTCGCGTGCGCGATCGCGCTCGGATTTTCGTCGTCGCGATCGCCGGCTAAGACCAGCCGCAGGTCGATGCCGCGCGCGCGCGCGCGCTGCTGCGCGGCGACCAGCACGCCAACGCCTTTAATGGCGATCATGCGGCCGGCATAGGCCACCGTCACCGGGGGCGTGGCCGGCTCCGGCGCCGGCACGAACCGCGCGAGATCGACGCCCGAGCCGGGAATCAGCACGACGTGCGCCGCCTTGCCCGGACAGACCGCGGCCAACGCCTGCCGATCGTCCTCGTTCTGCACGATGACGCGGCCGCGCCGGCCGAACAGCGCCAGCGGCGCGATCCGTCGCGCCAGCCACCCCAACAGCCGCGCCGCAGGCCCGTCCGAGCCGCCGAGATAGCCCATGCCAGTGACCATGCCGACGACGATCGGCACGCCGGCGAGCCGGGCAGCAATGCCGCCAAGCAACGCCGGCTTCAACGCGACGTGATGCACGATCAGCGGTCGCTCGCGGCGATAAAGCCGCCGGATTTCGACGATTGCCGCTATCGCGGCCAAGGGTCCGATGGCGCCCCGCTTCCACCGCAGCGGATGCACGGTAAAGCCGGTGGCGCGAATGGCGTCGCCGTGCGCCGTGATCCGCGTCGCCACCGCGACGTCGAAGCCGCTGTCGCGTGCCGCGCGCGCCATCGGCAGCCGATGCGAGCAGAAATACCAATCCTCGGTGACGAGGAAGATCAGCTTCGGCCGTTCAGGCGACATCGGCGGTGCTCGCGGCGAGCAGCGATGCGGTCAGCCAGATGACCGACAGCCACCATTCCTGCCAGATGCCGAAGCTCAGCAGCGCGATGACTGTCACCGTCGCCGCCCAGCCCAGTGCGGCGGCTTGGGCTTCGCGGCCGCCACCGAACCGCCAGCCGACGCGGTGGAGCGCCCAAACGACAATCGCTAGGCACAGGATCGTGCCCGGAATGCCAAGCTCGACGCGCCATTGCAGCAACGCATCGTGCGGATGCAGCGGCAAGGCATCGTGTCCTGGCCCGAGCTTGATGCCCGGCAGCGTCGCGCCGAAATCGCGCTTGCCGCCGGGCAGTTCGCGTGACGCATCCATGCCCCAGCCGAGCAATGGCCGGTCGGCGATGCGCTCGGCCGCGAAGCGCCAGATCAGCAGGCGATGGATGCCGGATATTTTGATCCATGGCGCGTCGTGCTGGATCTGCACCGTCCTTTGATAAGTTGGAATGGCCGCGGGCAGCAGCGCGGCACCGACGATCAGGGCCGCGGCCAGTGCGCCGGCAACCAGCCGTGGTGCGCGCAGCGCGATGGCAAAACCGAGTAGGCCCACGACGAGGGCGAGGAGCGATGCGGCGCTGGTCATGATGAGCACGCTGAATCCGACGGTCGCGGCGGCGACGATCTGGAAAATGCGCCAGCGCCGTAGCGCCAGCGCTGCCGGCCACAGGATGAGGACCAACGTCGTCACGCCGCGGTCATAGCGCGAATCGTTGACGATAACGCTGCGGCTCCAGCCATGAACCCAGCGCGCCAGCGCCGCGCCTGTCGCCAATTCAAACAGCAGAAATCCGGCGCCCAGTGCCGCGCCGATGACAATTGCGGCGCCGACGCGTCCACGGTCCGCCGCGGTCAGCGCGCGGGCAGCCGCGAGCGCGATCAGGCCTTCGATGCCGATGGCGAGCAGCCGGGCGCCTTCGGCCAGGCTGTGGCCCGGTAAAATCGACCAGGTCGCCGACAGTAGTGCGAAGGCGGCCAGCGCGAGCCACAACGCTGCCAAAGGCCACAACGGCGTGCCGGCGGCGCGCAACCGCCGCGGCGCGGCGACGAGCAAGGCAACGGCAGCCACGGTCAACAGCGGCGCGAGGCCCAACGGCGCCAAGACCGCGAGCGGCGGCGCCAGGAGTCCCGCCGCCGCCAGGATGATCGCCGGCGCGCTCATGCGCGCGGATACGCTTGTCACGGCCATGCGCGCTTTATAGGCGAGAAGCACGCGCCCGCGCACCCTCGGTGTCGACGAACCAGCGGCACGTCGCGTCGAGTCCGTCGGACAGGCTGAAAGGCGGCCGCCACCCCAGGCGAGCGCGCGTCGCGCCGTCGTCGATGGTCAGCGAGCCGATCAGCCGGTCGGCGGCGTCGCCACGGCCGACGGTGGTGGCGGCGGCGCGCAGCAGCCACGGCGGCATGGGAAACAACCGCGTCGGCGCGCCGATGCGCCGGGCGATCTCACGCACCAGGTGCGGCGTGCCGATCTCGTCGTCGTCGCGCACGAGAAAAATTTGCCCGGTCGCCGCCGGATGGCGCAGCGCGGTTGCGATCAACGCCAGCAAATTATCGCGAAAGACGAAGGCGCGGCGGTTGCGGATCGCGGCCAACGGCAGCGGCACGCGGCGATCGATCCATCGTAGCAGCGCGCGGAAATTGCCTTTGACTTCGGGGCCGTAAACCAGCGGCGGCCGGATGATCGTCAGGCCGGGCGCGCCGTGCTGCCGCATCGCTGTCTCGATCGCGAGCTTCGCTCGCCCATAGGCGTCGCGTGGATCGGGAGGGCTCGTCGCCGATAACGGCCGGTCGGTCGTCGTCTCGCCCAGGACCTTGATCGAGCTCAACAGGATCGTGCGTTCGACGCCGGCTGCTGCCGCAGTGGCGCTAATGGCGGCTGCCGTGTCGCATTCGGTTGCAAGCCATGCGGCGTCGCCCGGCGGCGCGTGGGCGCGGCTGGCAAGATGGATGACGGCACGCGCACCGCTCAAGAGACTGCGCCAATCGCTGCGATGGTCGAGCGTGCCCGCGACGCGCGCTTCGACCGGTGCCGCAAACGCGGCCGTCGTCCGCGTCACCGCCCGCACCGCGAGCTCACTTGCTGTGAGGTGGCCGACAAGCGCGCGGCCGATGAAACCGGCGGCGCCCAGGATCACGATGGGACGCGGATCCGCGGCGGTCGGCATGCGCGACGCGCTAATCGACGGCGCCGCGGCGTGCGAAACCGCCGAGCATTGCCGCGCTGAGCGCGATGGCAAGGCCGACCGCGACCAAGGGCCAGGCAAGCGCCAGCAGCGCCAGCGCGATCAAGCCGACATCGCCGGCGAGCACCAGCCGCGCGACGGCGGCGTGGTCGTTGCTGCGCAGCGCGCGCTGATAGAAATGATCGCGATGCGCCCGCCACGGCGCTTCGCCACGCTGCGCCCGCCGCGCCAGCGTCACCGTCGCATCTGCCAGATAATAAAGCGGCAGGATCAGCGCCGGCGCCCACTGTCCGTCGCGCGCTAGCACCAACAGCAGCCACCCCATGACGTAGCCGAGCGGCACGCTGCCCGCGTCACCGAGGAAAACGCTCGCCGGCTGCCAGTTGAAACGAAGGAAGCCGACCGCGACCGCGACCACAACCAGCGCCGCGGCGACGAGGCCATCGCCGCCGACGAACGACACGGCGGCGATGCCGAGGCCGATGCAAACGGTCTCGACGCCGGTGATGCCGTCGATGCCGTCCATGAAATTGTAGAGATTGATGAACCACACCCACAGGAGGGCAGCCGCGGCGCGATCGAGCGGCAGCGGCAGCAGACCCTGAAAGACGAACGCATCGTGCGGGAAGAACGCCAACGCAATCAGGGCGGCGATGAAATGCGCCGCCAATCGGACCGCGACCGGCAGGCCGCGCAGATCGTCGACGAAGGATAGGAGGGCGAGGGCCGCCGTCACGAGCGCGATCGCCACCGCATCGGGCGGCATCGCGTCACGCGCCGCGAGCGCGAGCCAAGCAACGATCAGCGCTGCGACCACGGCGAGTCCGGCACCGCGCGGCACTGGATTCACATGCGACGAGCGTTCGCCCGGCCGGTCGAGAATCGCGCGGCGGCGCAGCCAATCGCGCATCAATGCGGTCAGGATCGCGCTGCCGAATCCGGCGGCCAGCACGATCGCTCCCGTCACCGCCGCGTCCCTGCCCATGCGCGCGCCGCACCGTTCTGCCGAAGCCGCGGCTGTGATAAGCCGCGGCCGCGCCGGGTGCAACCGGCTCCTGGTCAGGCCGCGCTCAGCAGTGGATGACCGCCGAACAGAGTTGCGCCTTCAGGTCCTGGAGTTCGGCTTTGTGCTGCTTCAACGCGGTCAGTCCGGCCGAACCGGCGTCGGCGCCGGAGTAAGTGCGCAACAGCACCACCGCTTCGCCCACCAACGAATTGACGGTCTCGGGTGACAGGCCTTGCAGCATTTGCTCGTAGCGGCTGATCGCTTGCGGCGACAGGCCCGGTGTCGGCGCCGAATCCTGGTTCGCGGCGCGCGACAATCCGCTGCCGATCAACAAGGGCACGGCCGCCAGCACGAGCCCGAAAATCGGGAGTCGCATGGCTTCTCTTCCTCTGGTCTGGCCGGCGGCACGGCTTCGCCTCGCCATGCGCAAGCGCGCATGCACGGGCCGGTCTTGGCGGCGACGACCGGCGCGGGGGAAACGCGACCGAACGGGCTTTTCGTCTGCGGCTTGCTGCCGCTTGGGGCGCACAATGCGTCCGCCGGGTCTATCGCAAGCGGTATGCCAGCTACGGCAATGCGCGGCTTTCACGGCGGCGTCGCCGTGCCGGACGCGCCGACTGTAAAATCAGCCGACGTCTGGATACGGGAAGGCCGGGCGATGGATGTGGATGAGGAACGGTTTCGTGTTTACCACGCGGCGGTAGCCGGCCGGCCGCCGCGCGCGACGCTGCTGCGCGCGCTCGCCGCGTTCGAGGCCGATAATCGCGTCGGCTTCGCGATCGATCTCGGCGCGGGCGAGGGCCGCGACACCATCGCCCTGTTGCAACGCGGCTGGTCGGTGCTGGCGATCGACAGCGACGCAACAGCGCTCGTGCGTCTGCGCGCGCGCCGCGATCGGCCGCCGGGCGCGCGGCTGGTGACGCTGCATCGTTCGTTCGTCGATGCGATGTGGCCGCCGACCGATCTGGTCAATGCCAGCTTCGCGCTGCCGCTGTGTCCGCCCGAACGCTTCGGCGCGCTATGGGCGCGGCTGCGCGCGTCGCTGCTGCCGGGTGGCCGTTTCGCGGGTCAGCTTTACGGCGAACGTGATAGCTGGGCCGGACGCCCCGGCTTGACGGTGCACGGCCGCGACGCGGCGCGCGCGCTGCTCGCCGGCTGGACAGTCGAAATGTTCGAGGAAGAGGAAACCGACGCGGTCACGCCGCGCGGCGAGGCCAAGCACTGGCACATCTTCCACGTCGTCGCGCGCACGCCCTAGGTGCGCGCGCGACGCGCGTCGTTAGTGCCAGTCGTGGTCGTGATGCCAGCCGCCGCCCCAGCCGCCGTAATAGCCGAACGAGGCCGACGGGCCGTAGTAATACCCGTACGACGGATACGCCGGATAGCCGCCGTAGCCGCCGTAATAGCCGTAAGACGGCGGCGGTCCGTAATAGCAGCCGCTCAGCGCCAGAGCCAACGCGCCGAGGAACAATCCGCGGATGAGCGTCTTCGTCATCATGGCGTCACCTCACTCGTAAGGACGTGGCCCG
>DATEMD010000138.1:0-3269 GCA_035275845.1 Allostellaceae bacterium
GACGCGGTCGCGTGCCGCGGCGCGTTTCCCATCCAACCGAATCTGGCCGGTGCGCAACAGCTGTTCCAGCTTGCCGTGCGACAAGTCCGGGAAATGCCGTTTGAACCAGCGGTCGAGACGGATTTCCGCGTCGGCGGCGGCGACCGCGATTGATTGCACCTGTCCCATGCGCCGCAATTTAGCGGCGGCGGCCGTCCGGCCGCTAGTTAATCAGGCGCGGCGCCAGTGGCCTGGAATCCAGACCCAGCCGCGCGGCCGGGCGTCCCAATGGCCCGGGATCCAGACCGCGCCGTAGTAAGGCGGATGAACGTAGCGGCCGGGGATCCAGACATAGCGCGCGCCGTTCCAGCGCCAGAATCCCGGGCGCCACACCCAATAGCCGGGTGCGACTGGTGCCGGCGGCGCGGTTTCGACGACGGGCGCGGGTGGAGCGAGGTTGACGATGATCTCCGCGGCGCTCGCCAGCGGGCTCGTGGCCAAGATCAGCGCGACCACCAAAACGGCGCGGAAAAGCCGGGAATTCGGCATACCTGGGCTCCAGATCGGTTGTTTTTGTCGGTTCGTTATAGGCACGCGATCGGGTCGGCGTTCCCGCGCCGCTGTTTAAGCGCTCAGTGTTCGCTCAGCCATTTCTGGGCGTCCGGATCGCCGGCTGCCGCCGATTTCTGCATCCAATAGTGGGCTTGCGTCGGGTCCTTGGTGACGCCTTGGCCGTTCCAGTACTTAAGCGCGAGATTGTGCTGCGCGTCGCGTTGTCCCTTTTCCGCAGCCATCAGATACCAATGCACCGATTGGGCGTAATCCTGCGGCACGCCATAGCCCTTGGCGTAGAGGAAGCCGATATTGGCTTCGGCCGTGACGTTGCCCATGGATGCCGCTTGCCGGTACAGACGCATCGCCTCGGCATAGTTCTTGCGGTCGTAGGCATTGTCGCCTTGTTGGTTGATGGCGTCGGACGACTGGGCCTGTGCCCATTGCGCTGGCGCGGGCGATTGCGCTCCGGCGGTCAAGCTGCTGCTCAGGACAAACAAAAGCGCAAACACCGGTACGGCGACAAAAGCACGGCGCATAGCGGTCCTCCCCCCAGAGTCGCGCGATGTTAGCCTGAATTTTGTGCATCGGCACGCGTCGGCTGGAGTCCGGTTATTCCGTCCGTTTGCGCCGAAGTTTGTCCCAATAATCGAGCCGCTTGCGGATCTCGCGCTCGAAGCCGGCCTCGATCGGGCGATAGAATTCGCGGCGGCCCATGCTTTCGGGAAAATAGTCGAGGCCGGAAAATCCCTCCGGCGTATCCGGATCGTAGACGTAGCCGCTGCTGTAACCGAGGTCACGCATCAGGCGCGTCGGCGCGTTGACCGCGTGCATTGGCGGCATCAGCGACCCGGTTTCCTTCGCGGCGCGCGTCGCGGTGCCGAAGGCGGCATAGCCCGCATTCGATTTGGGCGCGGTGGCGAGGAAGATCACCGCCTGCGCCAGCGCCAGTTCGCCCTCCGGCGAGCCGAGCCGGTCATAGGCTTCCCAGGCGGCAATGGTTTGCAGCAAGGCGCTGGGCTCGGCCATGCCGATGTCTTCAACCGCCATGCGCACGAGCCGTCGCGCGATGTAGATCGGATGCTCGCCGCCGACCAGCATGCGCGCCAGCCAATAGAGTGCCGCGTCGACATCCGAACCGCGCACCGATTTGTGCAGGGCGCTGATCAGGTTGTAGTGCCCTTCTTGTGCCTTGTCATAGAGCGGCGCTCGCCGCTGTACCGCCGCCATCAGGCCTTCGGTGTCGAGCGTGGTTCCTTCGGGCAGCGCCGCGATCTCCTCGGCGATGTTGAGGGCGTAACGTCCGTCGCCGTCGGCCATCGCCTTGAGCGCCTGGCGCGCCGCGGCGTCGACCGGCAGCGTGCGGCCCAGCGCTGTTTCGGCGCGGACGAGCAGCGTTTCCAGAGCGGCATCGTCGAGGCGCCGCAGCACGAAAACCTGGCACCGCGACAACAGCGCGCCATTGAGCTCGAACGACGGATTTTCCGTGGTGGCGCCGATCAGCGTCACCGTGCCGGTCTCGACATAAGGCAGAAAGCCGTCCTGTTGCGCGCGATTGAAGCGATGGATTTCGTCGACGAAGAGCAGCGTGCCCTGACCGGCGACGCGGCGCTGCTTGGCCGCCTCGAACACCTTGCGCAGATCGGCGACACCCGAAAACACGGCCGATAATGGCTCAAAGTGCATGTCGGTCGCGTCGGCCAGAATGCGGGCGATCGTGGTCTTGCCGCAGCCCGGCGGGCCCCACAGGATCATCGACGCCAGCCGCCGCGCCGCGACCATGCGGCCGAGCGGCGCATCCGGCGCGAGCAGGTGATCCTGGCCGACGATTTCGGCAAGCGTTCGGGGCCGGAGCCGGTCGGCCAGCGGGCGCGGTGCCTGCTGCTCGAAAAGGCTCATCGCACGACGACGGAAAACTTCTTGTTGCCGCGGGCGATAACCAGCGCCCATGGCGGCCCGCTGTTGGCGAGCAGGCCGCGCAATTGCGCGACGGTGTCGATCTCCCGGCGGTCGAGGCTCGCCACGATGTCGCCCCGGCGCAGCCCCAGCTGTGCCGCTGCGCTGCCCGGCGTCACCGCCGCGACCACAACGCCGCGCAGGGTTTGCGGCAGGTTCAGTTCGTCATTGAAGGCCGGGTTGAGATTGCCGACCGATGCGCCGGCAAGCGGTTCGTGGCCTTCCAGCAGCGTGATGTCGCGCGGCGGCTGTTCGGGCGGCGCGATCAACGCCACGGTCGCGGTGCGGGTGTGGCCGTCGTGCCAAAGAGCGAACTCGGCGCTGCTGCCGATGTGGTGCGTCGCCAGCCGGAAGCGCAACGCTTCGGGGTCTTCGATCGCGTGACCGTCGACCGCAAGCACGACGTCACCGGCGGCGATGCCGGCCTTGGCCGCTGGACCGCCCGCGGTGACGGCATCGACCAGGACCCCGCCGGGCCGCTGCAGGCCGAGCTTGGTCGCCGCGTCGGCGTTGACGCCTGTGCCTTCGAGGCCAAGCCACGGCTGCTGCACGACATGCTCGTCGTGCTGCACCGCGTAGAGGACCGACCGGACCAAGCCGGTTGGAATGGCGAAGCCGATGCCGACCGAGCCGCCGGACTCCGAGAAGATCGCGGTATTGATGCCGATCAGTGCGCCGTCCATGTCGACCAGAGCGCCGCCGGAATTGCCCGGATTGATCGCCGCATCGGTCTGGATGAAGGAGCCGAATTCGTTGATGCCGGTGCCGGTGCGCGCGAGGCC
>DATEMD010000139.1:0-3785 GCA_035275845.1 Allostellaceae bacterium
CAACGAGCGCGAGAACATCGCACCGCTCCTCGAACGCCTCGATCTGGCGCTCGCCGGCACGCGCTGGGAAGTGATCTTCGTCGACGATGATTCGAAGGACGGCACGCCCGAAGCGGTGCGCGAAATCGGCCGCAACGATCCACGCGTCCGGTGTTTGCAGCGCATCGGCCGGCGCGGCCTGTCGACCGCCTGCATCGAGGGGATCCTGGCATCGGCCTCGCCGTTCGTCGCGGTGATGGACGCCGATTTGCAGCACGACGAATCACTGCTGCCAAGCATGCTCAATGCCCTGCACCACGAGCCTTGCGACATTGTCGTCGGCTCGCGCTACGTCGCGGGCGGCGGTGTCGGCGAATGGGACAAGACCCGCGCCGGCATGAGCGGTCTCGCCACCAAGCTGTCGCGCCTGATCTGCAAGACCGACATCGCCGATCCGATGAGCGGCTTTTTCATGCTGCGCCGCGACGTATTCGAAAGCGCAATGCGCAACTTGTCGGGCCAGGGCTTCAAGATCCTGCTCGATCTGCTCGCGTCGCTGCCGTCGACGCCCCGGCTAAAAGAGCTGCCGTATCAGTTCCGTATCCGCCGCTACGGCGAGAGCAAACTCGACACGATGGTGGCCTGGGAATTCGGCATGCTGCTGGCCGATAAGTTGGTCGGCCATATCGTGCCGGTGCGCTTCGCGCTGTTCGCGATGATCGGCGCTATCGGCGTCGTCGTCGATTTGATCGTTCTGTCGCTGACGCTCACGGCCGGCTTCGGCTTCATCGCCGCCCAGGCGATTGCCACGCTCGTGGCGATGACCTCGAACTTCTTCCTCAACAACGTCTTCACCTATCGCGACCGGCGGCTCACGGGCTGGCGCCTGTGGCGCGGCCTGTTCTCGTTCTACGTCATCTGCGCGTTGGGTGCGGTCGCCAATGTCGGCTTCGCCGCCTTCGTCTTCGCCGGCGATGCGAACTGGTTGGCTGGCTTCAAAGGCATTCCGTGGCTCGCCAGCGTGGCGGGCGTGATCGTCGGCTCGGTGTGGAACTACGCCGTGTCCTCGGTCTTCACCTGGAAACGCAAGTAGCGCGCGGCGTCCTTATTGCCGGCGCTGCGGCCGCAGCTGATAACGGTCGCCGGCGATCTTCTCGAACATCACGTCGATCATCGGATGGGTGATCGGGCCGTTGTCGGAATCCGGCAAAAGATTCTGTTCCGAGACATACGCCTCGTATGGACCGCCTTGGGCGTTTTGCGCCAGCAGGTGATAGAACGGCTGGTCCTTTGACGGCCGCCGGTCAGCCGGGATCGACTGATACCATTCTTCGGAATTGTTGAAGATCGGATCGACGTCGTAGATCACGCCACGGAACGGATAAAGCCGGTGGCGCACAATCTGGCCGACAGCGAACTTAGCTTGCCGATAAATCACTTGGCCGCTGCAACCCATGAGGCCCTCACCGGCGCGCCATTGTCACACGCCCGAAACCTTAGGGTGATTCTGCCGTCACGCTCAAGCGACAACGCGTCGAGTCTTGCCGAAAATCAGCGCTGGCCCTGATAGCGCCGTGCCAGCCGCAACAGCTCGAGATCGCAAGTCTGTTTGGCGATCTCTTCGAGATCCTCGAAATAAGTCCGCAAGCCTGCCGGGCTCAACCGGCCAATCAGCCAGCCGACGAATTGCTCCGGTGTCTTGACCCAAGTGGGCAACGGATCGAGGCCGTGGCCGATCGGGAGTACCGCGCGCAGGATGCGCCAGCGCCGACGCCGCAATTGCTCGTCAATTGGATCAAGGTCGGCTTCGAGCACCCACCCCGGGCGACTTTGCGCGCCACCGCTACGTCCCGCCATTGCGACTCAACCCCTGCCGTCATCCGGCGCGTATTTCCCACTCGCGCCGCATTAAGATTACCAAAAGGTAATGTTAATATAGCCGAAAGGATTACTATTGCAAGCGCGAAAACGGCTAATCAAATCGAAATATTGGGTCGAATGGATCAAATAGTTAACGCGGAAGTGTCAAGTCAAGCGCGGGGCGTTAATCTTCCGTCGGTTGGCTTGCCGTCCATGGCCGCGTCGCGTCAAACGCGCCGACGGCGGTTGCGGCGGTCCGCCTAGATTTCCGCCACTTCGCGGATCCCGGGCACGGTTTGGAGCGCGGCCGCGAGGCGCGGCGTCACCTTGAAGCCGCCCGGCAGCGCAATTTCGACTTCGCACGCGTCGTCCAAAGCCACCACCACGCTCACCCGCCCCCGGCCGCCGCTTTCGGCGAAAACCGCCTTGCGCACGCCGGCCAGCGCCTCTTCGCGTTCCAGCACCACCCGCAAGCCGGCCGCGGCGCCCGCGGCAACTTTGTCGAGCGCCTCGATGCGCTGTGCCGTCAGGCGGAACGTGTCGCCTTCGACACGGATATCGACGGTGACCAGCAGCGGCTGACCGGATTCGAGCAGCGGACGGCTGTCGCGCAACACTTCCGAGAACGCCATCACCTCGTAGATGCCGCTCGTATCCGAAACCTGGAGAAAGGCGAAGCGATTGCCGCGCGCCGAGGTGCGTTCCTTGCTGCCAATAACGACACCGGCGAGCTTGACGCGCGTCTCCGCGCCAGGGGGCCGCCGTGCCAGGTCCGCGAACCGGAGCACGCCGAGCCGCGCCAGGCTCTTGCCGTACGGGCTAAGCGGATGGCTCGAAAGATAGAAGCCGATGGCCTCGAATTCCTTCTGGAGACGCTCGGCCAGCGGCCAATCCGTGACCGCCGGCAAGGCCGGCCCGGCGGCCGGACCCGCAGCGCCATCGAACAGATTGACCTGCTGACTCGTGCGCTCGTTAGCGGCGGCGTTGGCATGGCGCAGCAGCAGCTCGATCGCAGCGAAGGCCTGCGCCCGGTTCGGCGCGATGGCGTCGAAGGCGCCAGCCTTCACCAGGCTCTCGAATTGCCGCTTGTTGAAATGCTTGGGATCGATGCGCGCCGCGAAATCGAACAGGCTCTTGAACGGACCGTGCGCCGCACGCTCGGCGACGACTTGGCGCATCGCCCCCGATCCCACGCCTTTGACCGCGGCAAGCGCATAGCGGATCGCGCCGCCCTCGCCCGCGACCTCGACGGCGAATTCGACGTCAGACCGGTTGATGTCAGGCGGCAGTAGCTTGATGCCAAGCCGGTCGCATTCCTGCCGGAAGACGTTGAGCTTATCGGTGTTGCCGAGATCGAGCGTCATCGACGCCGCCATGAATTCGACCGGATGGTTCGCCTTGAGATAGGCGGTCTGGTACCCAACCAGCGCATAGGCGGCGGCGTGCGATTTGTTGAAACCGTAACCGGCGAACTTCGCCACCTGCTCGAAGATGTATTCGGCGAGGCGGTCGTTGACGCCGTGCGCCTTGGCGCCGTCGATGAACTGTTTGCGCTGCGCTTCCATCTCGGACTTGATCTTCTTGCCCATAGCGCGGCGGAGTAAATCTGCACTTCCCAAGGAATAACCCGACAGCACCTTGGCGATCTCCATCACCTGTTCCTGGTAGATGATGATGCCCTGGGTCTCCTCGAGGATCGGCTTGAGGTCAGGATGCATGTATTCCGGCCGCTCGTTGCCGTGCTTCACCGCGATGTAGCGTGGGATGTTCTCCATCGGGCCGGGCCGATAGAGCGCGTTGACGGCGACGATGTCCTCGAAGCGGTCGGCGTCGAGCTTCTTCAGCACGTCGCGCATGCCCGTGCCTTCGAGCTGGAACACGCCGACGGTTTCGCCATGCGCCAATAGCCGGAAGGTCTTGCTGTCGTCGAGCGGCAGGCTGCCGAG